>JACQPP010000043.1 GCA_016207465.1 Methanobacteriota archaeon | reverse complement strand
GGCGGGAATGTACGAGACATAGGCGGTTCTCTCGCTCTTTCCGTTTTTCCCCGTGGCGATGCATCCCCGGGGTAAACCCCGGGGCGTTCTCGCCACCGGGCCAGTAAACCTTTATCTGTTTCCCTCCCAGGGTAGCGAGGGAGGAAAACGCGATGCAGAATGGCGGCGCCGGGCATCCGGTGGTGAACATCGGGGTGGTGGGCCATGTGGACCACGGGAAGACCCTGCTGGTGAAGGCCCTCACCGGGGTGTGGACCGACCGCCACAGCGAGGAGGTGAAGCGGGGCATCTCCATCCGGCTGGGCTACGCGGACGCCACCTTCCGCCGGTGCGAGAAGTGCGGGTCCCCGGATGGTCTCACCATCGCAGAGTCCTGCCCCGCGTGCAAGGGGCCCGCGCGGGCGGTGCGCACGGTCTCCTTCGTGGACTCTCCGGGCCACGAGACCCTGATGGCCACCATGCTCTCCGGGGCCGCCCTGATGGACGGGGCCCTGCTGGTGATTGCGGCCAACGAGAAATGCCCCCAGCCCCAGACCCTGGAGCACCTGATGGCCCTGGACCTCATCGGCATCCGGAACGTGGTGGTGGTGCAGAACAAGGTGGACCTGGTCTCCCGGGAGGAGGCCGTCAAGCACCACCGGGACATCCTGGAGTTCGTGAAGGGGACCATGGTGGAGGGGGCCCCGGTGGTCCCCCTCTCCGCCTCCTACGGGGTCAACGTGGATGCCCTCATCCAGACCATCGAGGAGCGGATTCCCACCCCGAAGGCGGGGGAGGGCACGTCCCCCCGGCTCCCCATCGCGCGCTCCTTCGACGTGAACCGCCCCGGGACCCTCCCCGCGAAACTCGTGGGGGGAGTGGTGGGGGGCTCCCTCGCCCAGGGGCACCTCAAGGTGGGCACCGAAGTGGAGATTCTCCCAGGCCTCAAGCGGGAGGAGGGGGGCCGGGCCCGCTGGGAGCCCATCCGCACCCGGGTGGTGAGCCTCATGTCCGCCGGGCGGCCGGTGGAGGAGGTGACCCCCGGGGGCCTCATCGGCCTCGGGACCCAGCTCGACCCATCCCTCACCAAGAGCGACGGCCTCGTGGGCCAGGTCCTCGGGGCCCAGGGGACCCTGCCCCCCGTCTGGAACAAGCTCACCATGGACGTGCGCATCCTCCAGCGGGCCGTGGGACAGCAGAAGGGGGACAAGATTGAGCCCCTGAAGCCCGGCGAGCCCCTCATGCTCTCCGTCTCCACCGCCATCACCGTGGGCTCCATTGTGGCCACCCGCGAGGGCCACCTGGAGGTCACCCTGAAGCGCCCCGTGTGCGCCGAGGCGGGGGCCCGGGTGGCCATCAGCAGGAGGTCGGGCTCCCGGTGGCACCTCATCGGCGCCGGGACCATCAAAGCCTGATGCGTCCCGAACGGTTTCCGGGCGTCAACCCCCCGCGGGGCGGGGAGGTCCTCCTGGACACCAACGCCCTCCTCCTCCCCGGACAGACCCATCTGGACATCTTCGAGGCCCTCGATGACCTGGGATACACCCGCCGGGTGGTCCCCGGGCCGGTGGCCCGGGAGGTCTCCCACCTCGCCCGGTCCCGGGGCAGGGAGGGCTCCGCCGCCCGGGTGGCCCTCGGCCTCCTGGAGCACTGCGAAATCCTCCCCGCCTCCCCGGCCTCGGCTGCGAAGGGGGCCGACTCCGCCCTCCTCGCCCTGGCGCGGGAGCGGGGGGCCGCGGTCTTCACCCTCGACCGGAACTTGAAGCGCCGCCTCCTCGCCCAGGGGACCCCGGTGGTCCACCCCCGCGGGGAACGAATCCTGGACGTCGCGTCTCCCGCCCCGCGGAAACCCCAGACGGCAGGCTTTTCCCTTCTCCATCCTCCAGATTCCCCCATGGCCCCCCGAAACCCGAGGCCCCCCGGCCTCCAGACCCCCAAGGCCGCCGCCGACGACCTCCAGCGCCTCGCCCGCACCCTCTTCCAGGCCCCGGGGAAGAACCCCTACATCCTCCGCGAGTTCAACAACATGGCCATCGCCAACCTGGAGGACCTGGTGAAGAACCTGGACAAGTTCAACGAGCAGTCGGCGGTGTGGCTCGCCAACTGGGTCGAATACCTCGGGGACCCCATCCTCGCCTACCGCCTCCGCCAGACCCCCGCCCGGTTCCGCGCCGTGGTGGAGGAGCGCTACCGGCAACTCCAGCGGGCGTCGAACCGCTGAGCCTCTCCTCTACGCGGAGTTGAGGACCCTCCGGTAGAGGCTCTCTGTCTGGGCCAGGATTTTCTCCCAGCGGTATTCCCTCTCCACCTTCTCCCTCCCCTGCTTCCCCATCCAGCGGGCCCTCTCCATGTCCCCGAGGACGTGGCCGAGGCACCAGGCGATGGACCCGGGCTGGATGTAGGCGCGGACCCCGTCCACGAAGTTGTGGATGATGTCCACCGCCTCCGTCCCCACCACCGGCTTGCCCGCGCTCCAGGCCTCCAGGGCCACGATGCCGAAGGGCTCGTTGCGGCTGGGGACGCAGAGGAGGTCGCAGGCGTTGAGCCACTCCACCACCGTCTCATCGGACACATAGCCCAGGAACCGGCAGGCCCCCCCGACCCCCAATTCCTGGGCCCGGGCCTGGCAGGGGCCCCGCAGGTCCCCCTCCCCGGCGAAGACGAACTTCGCGTCCCACCGCTCCCCCAGCACCCGGGGGATGGCCTCCACCAGCAGGTCGGGCCCCTTCTGGTAGGTCATCCTCCCCACAAACAGCACCACGGGGGCCAGCGGGTGAATCCCATACTTCTCCTTCACCTTCCCCGCGTCCACCTCCCGGGCCACCGAGAAGACCCCGTTGGGGACAAGGTGGATTTTCTCGTCGGGAATCTGGTAGAGCATCTTCATCTCGCTCCGCAGGGGAACCGAGGTGGCAACCACCGCCCGCGAGAGGTAGCCCCCGAGCCACTCCCGGTGGGCAATCTCCCGCCCCTCCCATGACACCGGGTGTGCGTTGCCCCCCCGGCCCCACTCCGTCGAATGGAAGGTCATCACCCACGGCACCCGGGGGCGGGTGGTGTGCAGAACGGCTTGGGCCTCCACCGCGTGCCAGTCGTGGATGTGCAAGAGGTCAAAGGCCCCGAAGAGCTCCTCCACCGCGTAGAAGCGGTCCACCATGGCCCCGCACATCCGGTCCATCTGGTCCACGATATTGCCGGAGAAATCATGGGGGACCCGCTGGTGGTGCACCCCCCGGATTTGCTCATACACCGCCTTGTCCCCCTGCCGGGTGAAGAGGTGGACCTCGTGGCCCTGCTCCGCCTGCAACTCGCTGAGGGCGGTCACATGGGGAGAGATGCCCCCCACCTTCACCGCGTGGGAGGACTCCCAGGAGAAATGGCCGATACGCAAGGGGGAGGACATGGGGGATTGGAAATATGCGGGACGCCCAATATTTAATGTGAGCCTGCGCGGGACTGGGAATCTTTAAGCACTCCCGTCCCCAACTGCCCCCCGGCCATGCGCATCGCCTTCTTCGTGTGGAGGAAGGGGGTATAGAACGGTTTCTGGGTCTGCTGCTATTGGTTTACAATGTGACACAGTCTCCCCCCTCCCGATGCGCAAACCTGCGGTTCCTGAAAGAAACGACCGTGGAAGAGGAAGAGATGGACGAGGCCCCCAGGGCCCCCATGATGGGCGGTCTCACTCCAGCGCCCGCACCAACAGTTCCCCCTTGGATGTCAGTTTATAGACGAATCGGGGGGTTCCAGACCGTCCTCTCTGCCCCTTACGAACGATTAGCCCCTCCACCGTCAGCGTCTTCAAGTGGCCGTAGACGCTACCAAGGGGAACGTCCAACTCCATAGAAATCTGATACCCATACCTGGGTCCCGCCTTCAGGCTTCGCAGGATTCGTACCTTGGTTCGGCTGATGCTCTCCAACACGGATTAGAGTCGGAGAGAGGAATGGAAAGGGGTGATAACAAACTGATTTGATACCCTCTTGATGTCGAAAAGGTTTAAATAACCCCCCTCGCTGTAGTATTGTACGAGCACCATGGCGGACATCCACATCAGGGCGGTTGTCGGGGGCATAACGGGTGCCGTCGGCGGGCTCTTCTTGGGGCCAGTCTTCGGGGGCATCTTCTTGGGTGTCGCCTATGGTGGGAGAGGCATCTACGCGCTCGCCTACCTGGGTGGCACTGTGGAGGGCATCGGTGCCCTCCTCGGGTTCCTCATCGCGTGTCCCCTCGGGGCCTTCCTCGGGAGTCGCGCCAAAGATTCTGTCTGGGCCTTCGCGCGGGGCATCGGTAGCGCCGTCTGTGGGGGTATATTCAGTGGCTTCCTCGGTGCCCTCGCGGCGGTCAGCCAAATCAACGCCCTCGTTGGTAGGCCATGAAGGAGCGGCTATGGATTCTCGGGGTTTGCCTCGCGGCGGTGGTCTTGGTCGCGGGATGCTCCCATCAAGTGGCGGCTCCACAAGCACCCACGACACAAACGGTTACCCCTACTCCACAACTGCCACAGACAACGCCAGCGCCCATACCTACACCGACTCAAAAAGAAATACCTTCGCCAACCCCTACCCCCGCGTCAACATCATCTCCAGTCCCATCCCCTCCCACAACCACCAAAGGGGGTGAAATTGGGGGAACGGCTTCCGATAATCGCTTATCAGTTACTTTGAATCAAGTGAGTTACGCCGACAAAATTGGGGAATACTCTACACCCAAAGAGGGCTTCCGCTACGCGATTACCGATGTTACCGTGAAGAACATAGGGACCACAGATGTATCTGTTTCCAGTTCGAACGCTGCTCTGAAGGACAGTGAAGGGTTCACCTATGACTCCACCTATGCCTCGGTCTCGAAGGAGTTTATTCGGCAGAAGTTGGTTCCGGGCGATGCGGCAAGGGGTAATGTCGTCTTCGAGATTCCAATAGCCGCAACCGGCTTGAAACTCATCTACACCAACTCGGCCTACCCCGCATCGTCCCGCTTCGTCCTGCCCTTTGTGTCGTCCACTCCATCAGGTGCCTCCTCCACCCAAACACCGCAGGCAACCCCGACTCCCACACCTACACCGATTCCTACTCTTCCCACTGTTTTTTCATCATGCGGCTTCTCGGTAGATATCACGTCAGGAGAAATGTCCGGCTATGTGACTTATACCGATAAAAGTGGGAAGAGCGACCTACTGGTAGCTCAATCAGGGCAAAAATTGGTTCACATAAAAGCGGGAATCTACAATGGATATACCAATAAAATCACAACCGGGTCAGAAGACTTTGAGGGCACGGATGAAACCGGGAAGAAATACTCACTTATCTGCCCTGTGGATACGTATGGCAACTGTAAGACGGGTACTACATGGACGTTGCCGACATACGAGAGTCTTCTAACCAGCCAACGGATTTCAGGAAATCTGGTTTTTTCGGTGCCGGGGACCATTAAAGAGTTCAAGTTGTATTACGAGGTGCCCTCTGCTCTACGGGGGGGAGATTGTAACGCCCCCGAATTTTTCATAGCGCGTATTCCGGGTGGCGGATAGGGTGCCGTGTCTTTCAGTCATGGCTCAAAGCGATGAGGGACTATGAAGGTGAACGCGCGGTTCTGGATTCTTGGGATTGCACTCATCGCAACCGTTTTGGTCGCTGGTTGTTCACATGCGGGGGTTGAGACAAAGACCCCCCCTACTCCAACACGGACGGAAACGCCTGCTCCAATACCTCCGCCTACTCCGAAGCCAACTGAAGTACCAGTAGTGAAGACACCAAGTCCAGAGGAGGTGTGTGATAAATACTCAGATGTGGATTATAGAAGTAACTGCTACATGAAACTCGCGATACAGAGATGGAACCTCAACCTGTGCGAACGAATACCTACCGTTTCCTGCTCCGACCGGCGCCACTCTGGGCCTACCAGAGACAGTTGTTATGCGTTAATGGTAGGCAGCGGTGGAACCGGTAGCGGTGTGAGAGGCAGCTGCGAGGGCTCTCTTGGCGTGTATCCCCTGAGTGGAACGGCACGGAATGATCCAAGCCTCTGCGGGAGAATCTCAGCTGCGAACGCGAGGAACTGGTGTTACACCTATCTGGCTCTTAATGACCGGAAACCATCTCTCTGTGAACAAATAGCTATCGTCTCCTACACTACGGACCTTGAAGTTGGCACGCCCAACAGAGATACCTGTTACTTTGAACTGGCCGAAGGAATACGGTCTGGGGAAAAAATCTGCGACAAGATATCGGACCCGAGCGTGCGGGATAGGTGTTACGCAAAGTGGGGGTGACACCTCACGCTTCTGAATCGGTAGAGAGTATTCATGGAACCACTGCGTACCTGTCCCAAGGTAAACCTGTTTGTTGTGTTTCTTCTCTTTGCGGTTCCAGTTTCAGCCCAGACATCTTTTCAGGAAGATTTTAGCGGGGGGATACCCGCAGGATGGCAGATTACAAAGGGTAGCTGGACCATCTCGGAGGGGCGGCTGAAAGGCGGTATCTACAACTCCGATGTTGGCGAGCCGCCTTATGACAGCAACATCATTTGGACAAATCAGTTGGTGACGGACGGCATTATTGAATGGACAGAGACCTACGAATACCCCAACGCCCATGGGGGGCTCTTATTCCGCTCTTCAGAAAAATACAATCATCGGCAGGGCGACCACTACGCGCTCGATATCTGGGACTACGCGGGGTCCAACGCCAACATTCGCCTTTATAGGGGAATAGACCAGAAAGCGGCCATCTCAACTCCTTCACTCAACACGCCTCACCAATGGAAGGTAGAACTCACTGGTGGGAACATCAAGGTGTCCTTTGACGGCCAGTTAAAAATTAGCTACACTGACCCAAATCAGAAAACGGGAAGCTATCTCGGATTCTGGACCTGGGAGGCGGACCATCAGCCAATCTATTTTGACAACCTCAAAATCACCGTCACCCAAGCGTCCCCATCCCCAACACCAACATCGACACCAACCTCTACACCTACTCTAACACCTTCACCAACGACTATGCCAACTCCAACGCCAACTTTTGTGCCCACGCCCACTCCAACGGCCACGCCAACGCCAACTCCTACGCCTACCTCGACGCCATCGCCGACGCCCATACCCTTTACTCTGCCTTCTCCTTCGCCAACTCCTGAGCAGTCGCCGCCCACCCCGACTCCCGTCACCCCTCCTCCCCCAACCCTGAGACAGATTCCTACCAGTGCGCCGACTCCCAGTTATTTCCGGGAGAAGCCCTCGGTCAGCCTGACCAGCACCAAGACGTCGGCCTCGGTTGGGGAGGACGCACTGCTGGGGCTCTCCATCGTGAATCCGAGCGTCAACGATTATGACATGACGGCCGACATCCTCATTCGTGTCCCCAGCGGGGTGAGCGCGGAGAGTTCTTCCTTCGCGGCCGGAGGCGCGAACCAATTTATCGGGACTTTCACCGTGAAGCCGGGTCAGCCACGGTACATCACACTCCGAGTCAAGGCCAACGAACCGGGAGAGAAGACCATCCAAGGAACGGCCACCTACTTCGCAGTGGGGAACAAGGAGGTGTTTGATAAGGTGGACCTCTCGGCACAAGTGCAGTTCACTTCGCCTGTCACCCCCTTCGTTCCCACTCCTACCCCCCGTGCCACCCCCGGATTCGAGCTCGCCCTCTCCCTCGCGGCCCTGCTGGCGATTGGCGTCTGGGTGGAGCGGCGGAAGTAGCCCGGGGGGGAGATGCCTATGTTCTGCCGTAAATGCGGGAAGGTCGATATTTAATGTGAGCCTGCGCGGGGGAATCTTTAAGCGCTCCCATCCCCATCTGTGGCCCACGATGCGCATCGCCTTCTTCGTGTGGGAATACCCCCCCCGCCTCGTCGGGGGTCTGGGGACCTATGCGCAGAACATGGCGCCGGAGATGGTGGCCCAGGGCCACGATGTGAGCCTGTTCACGGTGAACCCCGGGGACCTGAAGACCCATGAGGTCATGCAGGGGGTGGATGTGCACCGGCCCCTGCCGGTGAACATGATGGATGTGTTCCCCATTGTGGTGGCGGAGGACCTGCGCCGCTGGGGGAAGCAACTGGAGTTCTTCTCGAGCCTCTTCGCCTACAACCTGCTCTCGGCCTCGAAGCTGGTGCGGGAGCTGGTGCAGAAGGAGGGCCACCAGTATGACCTGGTCTGCGCCCACGACTGGCTCTCGGCCCCGGCGGGGATGACGGTCCAGAGGGAACTGAAGCTCCCCTTCGTCCTCCACATGCATTCCACCGAGTGGGGCCGCGCCATGGGGACGGGGAGCGACACGGTGCGCCACATCGAGGACACGGCGGGGAAGGCCGCCGACCGGGTGGTCACGGTCTCCTATCCCATGGAGGAGGACCTGGTGCGCCACGGCTGGGACGCCTCGAAGGTCCGGGTGGTGTGGAACGGCATTGACCCCGACCGCTACAGCCCCCAGCGGGCGGACCCCGGGGCCGTGGCGAAACTGCGGGAGCGCTACGGGGTGCGGGACCGCGAGAAGATGGTCCTCTTCGTGGGGCGCCTCACGAGCGTCAAGGGGGCCGTGCAACTGGTCCAGGCCATGCCCACCGTCCTCACCAAGCACCCCGACGCCAAACTGGTGGTCCTCGGCGCCGGCGAGCTGGACCGCACCGTCACCGGCCTCGTCAAGACCCTGAACCTGGAGAAGTCGGTGAAGACCAACTTCCAGTTCGTCCCCGAGGAGGAGCGCATCCTCCACTATGCGGCCTGCGACCTCGCCGTCCTCCCGAGCCTCTACGAGCCCTTCGGCATCGTGAGCCTCGAAGCCATGTCCATGGAGAAGCCAGTGGTGGTGGGGGCCAGCGGCCTCAGCGGCTTCCGCGACCAGGTCATCCCCAGCGGCGACAACCAGACCGGGGTCCACGTGGACGGCAACAACCCCAGCGACATCGCCTGGGGCATCGGCGCCCTCCTGGAGGACCCCGACCGGGCCCGGGAGATGGGCAAGAGGAGCCGCCAGCGGGTCCTCCAGTACTTCACCTGGAAGCAGGCGGCCAAAAACACCCTGGAGGTCTACCAGGAGGCCGCCGAGTCCAAATAGATGCCCGAACTACGCAAGCACTACTTCCTCGACGAGTGGGTGCTGGTGGCCACCGAGCGCTCCAAGCGCCCCACCGACTTCGCCAAGGCCCGGCCCCCGGCCCCGTCGGGGGCCTGTCCCTTCTGCCCCGGCCAGGAGGAGAAGACCCCCCCGGCCACCGCCGCCTACGTGAAGAAGGGCGAGGGCTGGGAGGTGCGGGCCGACGGGGCCGAGAGGGTGCGGGGCTGGAGTGTGCGGGTCTTCCCCAACCTCTACCCCGCCGTGGGACCCGAGCAGGGGCTCCACGAGGTCATCGCCGAGACCCCCGACCACCCCCGCCACCCCTCCGACCTCCGGGACCCCGAGGCCGAACTCCTCTTCCGGGCCTACGCCGAGAGGTGCCGCGCCGCCCGCCAGAGGCCGGGGACCCGCTACGTCTCCCTCTTCCGCAACCACCGCAGCGAGGCCGGAGCCAGCCTCGCCCACCCCCACAGCCAGCTCATCAGCCTCCCCGTCCTACCCCCTGCCCTAGCCCGCGAGCAGAACGCCATGGGGAAAAACTGTGCCTACTGCCGCATCGCCCGCGAGGAGGCCCAGGGGCCCCGCCTCGTGCTGCGGCGAGAGGGGTGGGTGGCCTTCTGCCCCATCGCCCCCCGCAAGCCCTACGAGATATGGGTGGTCCCCGAGGTCCATGTGCCCACCCTCGAGATGCTGGAGGGGGCCACCCGAGACTCCCTCGCCCGCCTGACCCGCGACCTCCTCCTGCGCATCAAAGACCTCCTGGGAGACCCCCCCTACAACTACCACTTCCTCCAGCAGCCCGGGGGCTACCACCTGAACCTCCGCATCCAGCCCGAACTCACCCTCATGGCGGGGTTCGAGAAGAACACCGATATTTACATCAACCCGGTTCCCCCGGAGAATGCTGCGCAGGACCTCCGCAATCTATAGGCCACGGAATTGTATTGGGAGAAGGCCCGAAGGGCCTCGACCCCAGATAGAAAACACATGTCGTTATCTCGCCACCTTCGGGAGGGGTAGGGGGTGGGCCTGTGGACGGGGGGAGGGGACAACACGGGTCGGTCCCCTCCCCCCGGCGACAGAACATCAGCCCCGTCCTCCCGGAGGCCGCCGCCCGCGACCTGCGGCAGACCTGAGAAAAAAGGCCGCTGGATAGTGGATTTGCGGGGGATTTGGGAGAAATCTTTTTACGTCGCCTGCCGAGCCATCTTCAGGAATCCCATGGCGTTCCAGCGGCTTCTCGACCGGCTCTACCGGGCCTACGAGCGATTGCTCCTCAGCGAGGTCCGGGAGGGGCCCCGGCCCCGCCATGTGGCGGTCATCATGGACGGCAACCGCCGCTTCGCCGAGCGGCGGGGACAGGCGAGGAGCGAGGGCCACTTCTTCGGCGTCGAGACCACCGAGGACTTCCTCTACTGGTGCCAGGAGGCCGGCGTCCCCCGGGTCACCCTCTACGCCTTCTCCACCGAGAACTTCGACCGCACCCCCCAGGAGAAGCAGATTCTCTTCCACCTGATGCGGGAGAAAATCGAGGGGGCCATCCGCGACGACCGCCTCCGCCGCGACGGCCTCCGGGTCACCGCCATCGGGGACCTCTCCCGCCTCCCCCCGGAACTCCAGGAGTCCATCCGCCGCCTGGAGGACCAGACCCGCGGCTACGGCCCCAACCACCTCTACGTGGCATTGGCCTACGGGGGACGGCAGGAAATCGTGGAGGTGGTGCGCCACCTCGCCGGGGAGGTGGCCCGGGGCGCCCTCGACCCCCGCCGGGTCACCGAGGAGACCATCGCCCGCCACCTCTACGGGGGCCCGGAGGCCGCCGACGTGGACCTCATCATCCGCACCGGCGGCGAACTCCGCACCAGCAACTTCCTCCCCTGGCAGGCCTCCGGCAACGAGTGCGCCACCTACTTCTGCGCCCCCTACTGGCCCGAGTTCCGCAAGGTGGACCTCCTCCGCGCCCTCCGCACCTTCCAGCAGCGCGAGGACGAGCGCCGGCGCTCCACCGCCGGCCGCGTCCTCCGGCTCCTCAAGGAATTCGGCGCCATAGAGCTGAAGGGCCCCAATGGGGGACGGGAGACCCGCGAGGACAGCGCCCCACCTCCCCCCGCCCGGGCCTCCCACCCTCCGGCCCCCGGGGTCTCCCGATGAGCGGCCGGGTCCTCGTCACCGGGGCCTGCGGGGCCATCGGGACCAACCTCGTCGAGCTCCTGGTCCAGCAGGGAACCGAGGTCCGAGCCACCGACCTGGAGAGCCCCACCGGGGTCACCGTGGCCAGCCGGGAGCAGGTGGAGCGCTGCGGCGCCACCTTCATCCCCTCGGACCTCACCCGCCCCGAGACCCTCGACCGGGTGGTGAAGGGGGTGGACGCGGTCTTCCACCTCGCCTCCATCTTCAACTACGCCACCCCCTGGGAGGCCATGGAGAGGGTGAACGTCCAGGGGACCCGCAACCTCTGCGAGGCCATCGCCCGGTCGGACCCGAAGACCCGCCTCATCCACTGGAGCAGCGGCGAGGTCTACGGCTTCGGCATGATGGACGCCGCCGCCCTCCCCCCCGACGGGGAACTCACCGAGGAGGCCCCCCAGGCCCCCGGGGAGAGCCCCTACGCCAAATCCAAACAACTCCAGGAACAGGTGGTGTGGGAATACCACCGGGAGAAGGGACTCCCCGCCACCGTCCTCCGCCTCGCCTCCGTCTACGGCCCGGGAACCATGCTCGACACACTCTTCTTCTTCCTCGTCCACCGGGGCATCCTCCAGGCTTTCCCCCGCCACATCAACCTCCGCTGGCCCCTCGTCCACGTCCAGGACGTCATCCGCTCCTCGGTCCACCTCGCCGGCCGGAAGGAGGCCGTCGGCCAGGCCTACAACATCGTGGACGACCAGAACTACACCGTGGCCGACGTCATCCACTCCGTGGCCCTCGCCACCGGCAACCGCCTCTACGCCCTCCCCATCCCCATCCGCATGTCCAAGGTCACCGGAATCACCAAACTCGCCCTCCCCATCGCCAAGATGGACACCCTGCGCCGCATCCGCGCCGTGAAGAAACGGGGCAAAAAGCCGACCTTCGAGACCTTCACCATCGAGGCCTACATGGACGTCCTCCGCAGGGTCAAACGGGTCCACGACGACTTCCGCTACTCCAACCGCAAACTCAAGGCCACCGGCTACACCCTCCGCTACCCCGACTACCGCCACAGCGTCCACGAGACCGCCGACTGGTACCGCCAGAGGAGATACATCTGATGTTCTGGATAGACCCCTTCCTCCTCCTGGGAGCAGGCCTCCTCATCGCCCTCCTCGCCAAACACAGGTTCCACGGCCCCCGCGATGGCCCCTGGGTCCTCGGCGCCAGCGCCGCCACCCTCGCCCTCTTCCTCTTCATCTCCATCGGCATGTTCGCCGACCTCCCCCTCCTCCGCCAATTCGCCCAGCACCTCTACGACCTCATCGCGGGCCCCGGGGCCACCGGCACCGCAGTCATGCTCAACGGGGGAATCTGGAACATCATCCCCCCCACCGCCACCTACACCACCCTCCCCCCCGGATGGATGATGGCCTCCATCCTCATGTTCACCCTCTACCCCGCCTACCTCTGGGCAGGCATCGTCCTCGGACGCCTCCTCTTCGGCCGCAAGCCATGGCACCTCGGCATCCTCGGGGCCACCGAGATGTACGACGCAGAGAACCTCCGAATCAAATAGACGGCGAAAATTTAAGCATCCTGCGCCCTCTTTGGCGGCGTGATGGAACTTCTCTACTTGGATACCTGTGTCTGGGGTCGCACTCTCGATGAACTGACGCAACCGAGGATACGGCGGGAGTTCGAGGCCGTCCTGGAGGTGCTGGATGCCGCCAGCCGGGGCCGGGTTAGCCTGCTCTACTCGAAGGCGGTCGAGTGGGAAGTCTCCGGCATACCCCTCGCCGAATCCAGGGATGCGCTGAAAAAACTGATGGTCTCCTCCAGGGCCAAGCGAGCCCCCCGACAGGCAGGAGTGCGGGCGCTGGCCCTGCGAATCGAGCGCCAGTGCGGTGTCGGGGGCCTGGACGCCGTCCACATCGCCTTCGCCATCCACAACCGGGCAACCCGGTTTCTCACCGTGGACGACGCCATCTTAAAGAGGGGAGCGTGCATAGACTCCTTGGGGATTCGGGCGCAGAACCCGGTGACCTACATAGGAGAACTCCATGATATCTGAGGCCCAGGCCATCGAAAAGGCGTTCACGATACTCCGGAGAGAACTCTCCCCCCCGGAGTACGTGGCGTTCCTCCGGGCGGTGACCCCGAGGTTCAAGGACTCGGCCCGGGAATTGCGGGAGAGGACCCGAGGGCTTACCGTGGATGAGACCCTCCGTCGAATCCGGGCATCCAAGAAACCGACACGCGGGCCCGCGCCGTAGCCTCCGGCCCCTCCGCACATTTCGTAATATTTAACCCCCCCGCGCCATCATGGAGAAAAACGGGGCCCGGATGGTCTCCGCCTACGCCACCCTCGGCCGCTACGACATCGTGGCCATATTCGAAGCCCCGGATGCGAAGACCGCGGCCAAAATCAGCGCCCTCATCGCCCAGAAGGGAAACTTCCGCGCCGAGACCCTCGCGGCGGTGGGGATGGAGGAGTTCATACAGAGCGTGAAGGGGTAACACGGAACAGAACTTTTATTCGAAGGTCACCATTCCTCTTTTTACCGTGCTCTCCAATCGCATTGTACTGAGAATGTCTTTGGGTGGTTGTAACGGACTGTTATTGCTTTATCCCATCTTGTTTGACCATACTATTTTTGGCACCCTCTCCACCATTACGGCCATAATGGTGGTGGAGTCGGTTATTTGCTACGCGTGGATTCGTATTGAACCTGCCAAAGCCAACTTCAACTCCTATGCTTCATCTCTAAACCTCGTTGCCGGTTTATTTACGGGCTCTCTCTCGCTTGTTTTTATTTCTCCCCTCTTTCTCCCATTGGCTTTCATCACCTTGGCGCTTTTCTTCGCAGATGTATGGGGACTCACGAGGTCTGTCCGTGGAGGCATTATAGATAAAAATCTGTTGCTCAATAGTGAAGTTCTGCATCGAATTGTTAGAAAATTACGGTGAGTTGCGGGTGTAGGTTTTTTTGGAACTTCTAGGGCCGGGACTTTGTGATGCTTTTGCAATCATCCCCGCCACCACCCCGGCCCCGAACCCGTTGTCCACGTTGACCACGGCGAGCCCCGGGGCGCAACTCTGGAGCATGGTGATGAGCGCCCCCACCCCCTGCCCGCCGACCCCGTATCCGACGCTGGTGGGGACCCCGATGACCGGCACATCCACAAGCCCCGCGACGACGGTGGGGAGGACCCCCTCCATCCCCGCCACGGCGATGAGGGCCCGGGCCCCCCACTCCTGCATCTCCTGGAGGGGGGTGTAGAGTCGGTGGATTCCGGCGACCCCCACGTCGTAGGCGGTGCGGGTCTCGACGCCCATCATCTGGAGGGTGACATTGGCCTCTTCGGCCACGGGGATGTCGCTGGTCCCCGCCGTGAGGATGCCCGCGCGGCCTGTCTTTGGGGGGCGGTATCCCTTGCGGCGGAGCCAGAGGGTCCTCGCGCGGGGGTTGTGGGTGAGGGTGAAGCCGGGGGGGAGGTGGGCCTTGAGGTGGTGGGCGTGGGCGGGGGTGGCCCCGGTGGCGAGGGCCTGGTGGTTGGCCCCGGCGAGTTCGCGGAGGAGGCGGAGGAGGTCCCGGGGCTCCTTGTTGCGCCCATACACGACCTCGGGGGCCCCGGTGCGGTGGTGGCGGAGGAGGTCGAGGCGGGCCCGGTCCCCAACTTGGCGGATGGCGAGGCGGGCGATGCGCCGCTGGGCCTCCCGGGGCTCCAGCACCCCGCGGCGGAGGGCTTCGAGGGTGACAAGGAGGGGGTCTTGCATCGGCGGTCGGCGGGCGGGGGCCATTATCCGCAGATTTCGCCGATGGCGCAGATAAACCTTTATATTGTAGGAATAAAGAAAAGTATGAATATGTCGGAAACATACGAGACGGTCATTTCGGCCCGGGGGCAGGTCGTCATCGGTAAGCCCATCCGGGAGCGGCTGGGCCTCCGCCCGTTCCAGCCCGTGGTGGAGCGCGTGGAGGGGGGCCGGATTGTCCTGGAGCCGAAGAGGAGCGCATGGGACATCCCGCCCATGAAGGGCCGGAAGCGCGCCCGCATCACCTCGACCAACCTCGAGGATGTCCTGTATGGCGCTCCTCGTTGACACATCCTTCTGGTTTGCCCTTCTGGACCCGGCAGATCGGAACCATTCCCCGGCCCGCTCCCTCGCGGGACGCCTCCGGCGGGGGGAACTGGGGCGGGCGGTCACGTCCGACTTCGTCCTCAACGAACTCGCCAACCTGATGAGCCGCGGCTGGGGGACCCAAAAGGGCGCGGATGGAGTGGCGCGCCTCCTCGACTCGGACGTGGAGACGGTGTTCGTGAACCGGAGCCTCTTCGCGGAAGGGCTGGAGGTCCTCCGCCGCGACGGGCGCCCCCGGTTCAGCCTGACCGACGCCGTCACCGTGGCCCTGGCGCGGTCCAGGTCCATCGAGACCGTGGCGACCTTCGACAGGGAGTTCGACCGCTACGTGAAGCGTGTTCCCGCGGGATAGGGCCTGCATCCGCAGGTTTTGTCAGGTGCGGGCAGCGACCTTGCGGTTCTTGGCCGCGGCGGCGCGGCCCCCGTCGGCGGCCCTGTATTCCTGGATGGATTTGACGGAGAGGGTGCCTTTTTTGAGGGCCTCGATGGCGTCGGCGCTGGCCTGGGCGGCGGCGAGGGTGGTGGCGTAGGGGATGTTGTGTTCGACGCAGGTGCGGCGGATGGCGTAGCCGTCTTTTTTGGCGGCGCGGCCGCGGCCGGGGGTGTTGATGACGAGGTGGATTTCCTTGTTCTTCATGGCGTCGACGACGTTGGGGCGTCCCTCGGAGACCTTGAGGAACTCGGCGGTCTCGATTCCGGCGGCGCGGAGGGCGCGGGCGGTCCCCTCGGTGGCGCAGAGGCGGAAGCCGAGGTCGCGGAGGCGGCGGGCGATGGGGAGGGTGGCCTGCTGGTCCTCGCGGCGGACGGAGAGGAAGAGGGTGCCCTCGCGGGGGAGGGTGTTGCCCGCTTCGAGTTGGGCCTTGTAGAATGCCTTGCCGAAGTTCTCGTCAATGCCCATGACTTCTCCGGTGGATTTCATCTCGGGGCCGAGTTCGGGGTCCACGCCGGGGAGTTTGATAAAGGGGAAGACCACCTCCTTGACGGCCACGTGGCGCAATGGCGGAACCTTGAGGTTCTGCTTGCGGAGGGGGACTCCGGCCATGGCGCGGGCGGCAATCTTGGCGAGGGGGACGCCGGTGGCCTTGGAGATGAAGGGGACGGTGCGGCTGGAGCGGGGGTTGACCTCGAGGACATACACGGTGCCGTTCTGGACGGCCATCTGGATGTTCATGAGGCCGATGATGTGGAGTTCGCGGGCGAGGCGGCGGGTGATGGTCTCGACGCGGCGGAGGATGTGGGGGGGTAGGGTCTGGGGGGGGACGACGCAGGCGGAGTCGCCGGAGTGGATACCGGCCAGCTCGATGTGCTCCATGATGCCCCCGATGAGGACATCTTTCCCGTCGGAGACCGCGTCAATGTCGAGTTCGGTGGCGGGGTGGAGGTAGCGGTCGATGAGGACGGGGTGTTCCTCGGAGACCCGGACGGCCTCTTTCATGTAGAGGTCGAGTTCGCGGTCCTCGTGGACGACCTCCATGGCGCGTCCCCCGAGGACGTAGGAGGGGCGGACGAGGACGGGGTATCCGATGCGGGCCACCACGCGCTGTGCCTCCTCGATGCTCCGGGCCACGCCGGACTCGGCCTGGGGGATGCGGAGGCGGTGGAGGAGGCCGCGGAATTTCTCGCGGTCGCTGGCCATGTCAATCCATTTCTGGGGCGTCCCCCACAGCGGCACGCCGTGCCGCTGGAGGGGGGCGGCGAGGTTGATGGATGTCTGTCCCCCGAACTGGACGGAGACGCCATCCGGTTTTTCGTGTTCGATGATGTTCATGACGTCCTCGAATATGAGGGGCTCGAAGTAGAGTCTGTCGCTGGTGTCGAAGTCCGTGGAGACGGTCTCGGGGTTGTTGTTGAGGATGATGGCCTCGAGGCCCGCCTCGCGGAGGGCCATGACGGCGTGGACGGTGCAGTAGTCGAATTCGATTCCCTGGCCGATGCGGATGGGTCCCCCTCCGAGGATGATGACCTTGCGCCGGGGGCTGGGGGTGGCCTCGTCCTCTCCGGGGTCGTAGGT
>JACQPP010000036.1 GCA_016207465.1 Methanobacteriota archaeon | reverse complement strand
GGGGGGGGGGCGTGGGGTTTTCCCGGGTATCGCGCGTAAAAACGCCCATGGTTTTTCGGGCCAGGGGCCCGAAAAACCAGGATAGAATTCAGCCCGCTCCGCCGCCAGTCTGGATGCCGAGCTCCGCGTTCACAATCTCGAAGATGGGGCGGAGCTTCATGGCCTCGGCCATGTCGCCGATGAGTTTCACGTCACCGGCCATGTAGGCAGACGCCACGTCGGTCTCCCCGGTGACCATTCCCCGGGCGACCTCCTCGGCAATCTCGATGGTGAGCGGTGCGTCGTCAATCTTGCCCGCGCCTCCCGTGAGCTTGCCCCCTTCAATCTTGAGGAACCCGTCCACCACGCCAGGGATGCTGAAGTTGATGGACGTGTTCTCGATGTTGGCCAGCTCCTCCTTGAGCTCGTTGTTGTGCTCGGAAACTTCCTGCATGGCTTGGATGAACAGCGGGAACTGCTTGGGGTCGAAGGTCTTGGACGCAATCATCTGCTTGATTTGGTCTACGGCTCCCATGGAACACCTCCATCCGGGCACACGGGGTTGGGGTATAAAAGGGTTACGGTAACCCTTCGGAAACCATTTGAGGAGGCCCCGCCCAGATAGGAAACCGGCAGGCGCTGTATGAAGGCCCACGACGACAATCCGGGGGAAGGCCATGTCCCGGGGGAAAGCCCCGAGGTGGCCCTCTACCGGGTCCTGGAGAAGTTGCAGGGCCGGCAAACCACGGTGAAAATCCAGTTCGACGACATGGAGTTCCAGTCCGGCTCCCTGACGCTCCGCCTCCGGGGCAACCTCGAGTTCACCCTCATCCTGGGGAACAAGACCGAATGAGGGCCTCCCGGAGCCGGGGCTGGCTGCTGGACATCGAGGGGGTCCTCTGCGACTCCATGGATACGCCCCATCCTCTGCCGGGGGCCCGGGGGTTCCTCCGGGAGGCGGAGGAGCGGGGGTCCCCGGTGGCGCTCCTCAGCAACATCAGCCGCCTCTCCCACCGGCAGGTCCTCCGGGGTCTGCGGGCCGCCGGGTTCCGCCTCCGGCCCCGCCAGGTGACCACCGCGGGGCTGGCCGCCGCCAGCTACCTCCGGGCCCGGGGCCACCGCCGGGTCTACGCCATCAGCGAGGGGGGTCTGGCCCGGGACCTGGAGGCCGCCGGTCTCCAGGTGGTCCGGGGGCCCCCGGCCGATGCGGTGGCCGTGGGGGCCCACCGGGGCCTCACCGGCGGCCATCTCACCACCGCTCTCGGCCTCCTCCATCGGGAGGCTCCCCTGGTGCTCTGCGGGGGGAGCGCCACCTTCCGGGGCACATATCGGGGGAGGACTGGTGTATTCCCGGGGGAGGGGAGCATCGCCGCGGCCCTCCGCCACGCCACCGGGGCCCCCATTGACCAGGTGGGGAAGCCCGACCCCCGTATCTACCGGATGGCCCTCCAGCGGGTGGGACTCCGGCCCGCCTGGACGGTGATGGTGGGAGATGGGGCCGCCGACATCCTGGGGGCCCACCGCGCCCATATGGCCGGGGCCATCTACATCGGGCGGAGGGCTCCGCCGGGGGTCCACCCCGACCGGGTATTCCCCACGACCCAGGCCCTCTTCCGGTGGTACCGCGCCTCCCGGCTATAGGACGGTCCCCCCGCCGGCGATGCGGAGCCCCGGGCTGTTGAGGTCCAGGAGGAGCGCCCGGTCTCCCGGGGTATAGGCATAGGGGTGCTCGGAGACGGCCGTCAGGGTCTCCCCCTCGGGTTGGGCGCGGACCGGGTGGATTTGGGCCCCCACCTGGAGGTGGTACTGGGACTCGGCCCGGATGGGGCTCTTGTAGTAGGGGGTCGGCTGGAAGCGGAGGCGGAGCTCCCCGGCGCTCTGGAGGGTCCCCTCGGGGGCCAGCTGGTCCCCCCGGGCCACGTCGGCGGCCGTGGTTCCCTTCAGGGCGAGCCCCACCCGGGCCCCCGCCGGGGCCATCTCCACGTCGTCGTCGTGCATCTGGATGCTGCGCACCTGCACCGGGGTCCCCCGGGGATAGAGGTGGAGGTCATCGTGCTTGCGCAGGGTCCCCCGGGCGACGACCCCGAGGACCACCGTCCCCACCCCCTTGACCTCGAAACACTGGTCCACGTGGACCCGCGTCTCCCCCCCGGGGGCACTCTGCTCCAGCGAGGCCACCTGCTCCCGGAGCTCCCGCAGGCCCGGGAGGGACCGGAGCCCCTCCAGGGTGGTGGACTTGAGGACCGCGGCCACCCGGCCGGGGTCCACCCCGGGGGCCTGGAGGAGGAACCCCCGCGAGCGCCCGTGGAGGTGAGCGGCCACCACCTGCTCCCCCAGGGCCCGGTCCAGGACGGACACATTCAGAATCACCGGGTCGCAGAGGGCCAGCATCTGCACCAGGGGCTGCAGCTTCTCCGGGTAGCCGGTGGCCACCGCGTAGGTGAGGATGGAGTCCCCCGTCTTCCGGTCATAGGTGGCGATGTCCGTCTGGGTTGCCTTCTTGCCCAGCTCCGGGGCAATGGAGGCGTCCCCCAGCAGCGCGTAGTTCAGGGATTTCATGGACTGTAGAGTCTTTTTTCTCTTTTCTTTAGTTAATTTTTCTTTTCTCTTTTTTAGCGGAGGCCGACCGCAGGGAGGACTCCGCGTTAGCGAGCCGAAGGCTCGCGTGAAAAAAGAGAAAAGAAAAATTATGGTTGAATGGTCTCCATCTCGCCGGTCAGGACGGCGGTCTCCTTCTCCCCCAGGGCCTGGGAATTCACCGTGACCAGCAGGGTCCCCCGGGACTTGGAGGCGAGCCCCCTCATGTCGCGGACGAACTGGGCCAGCTTCACGAATGGGTAGAGGGTGGCGAAGAGGTCGAGTCCCTCCAGCACCACCAGCCCCTTGGGCTCCTTCTCCAGGAAGAGGCGGGCCTCCCGGTGGACCGCATCCAGCCTCCACAGCCCATTCTCCTCCTGGCCAATCCACCGGCACCTCTGGCGGGGGATGGAATACCTCTGCTCCACCTGCTCCGGGGGCAGGCGGGTGAGGCAGAGGACCCCGCGCCCCGACTCCAGGGCCCGGCGGGCCAGGGTGAGGGCCCCATCGGGCCGCGGCTCCTCCACCAGAAACGAGCCCCCCGTCCGCAGGGGCTCGCTCCCCGGGAGGGGCTCGGAGAGGTCCGGGGGCGGGGGAATCACCGATGGCCTTGACTCCCTCCGCGGGGGCGGCGGGGGGGCCTCTCGCGGCGGCTCAGGGGGGAGTGGCTCCTCCCGTGGCGTCTCGGGCGGAGGGGACCCAGGCGGGGAAACCGGGGGGAACTCGGGCCTCTTCAGGGGCCCGGCGGCCTCCCGCTCCGAGGCCAGGGAAACCTCCTTCCCCGGCTCCTCCGGCCTCTTCTCCAGGGGGCGCGCCAGCCGGTAGCCCGCGGAGGCCCCGATGTCGCTCACCACCCACCCCTTCCTCCGCAGCCCCTTCAGGGTCGTGGAGGCCAGAGAGGGGTTGACCCCCAGGTCCATGGCCACCTGGATGGCCGTCTTGGCCCCATACCGGAGCATCTCCAGGATGGCCCGCTCCGTCTCCGAGAGCTCCTCCGACATCGGGGAAAACTCTGCGCTCCCCACAATTAACCCTTCTTCCCCTATCGTATGTAGGCCCCGCCGGAGACGCACAGGGCCTCCCCTGTGATATACTCCGCCTCCGGCGACGCCAGGAAGGCGATGGCCGCCGCCAGCTCCTCCGGCCTCCCCCCGCGCCCCACCGGGGCCCGCCTCTCGAACTTCGCCAGGGCCTCCGGGGGATACTGCTTCGCCAGGAACGGATTCGGCACGAACCCGGGGGAGACCGCGTTCACCGTGACCCCGTGGGGAGCCACCTCCCGGGCCACCGCCCGGGTGAACCCGATGACCCCAGACTTCGCCGCCGAATAATGGGCCCCCCCGTACTCCGCCCCCAGCCACGCCGCGATGGAGGCCAGGTTCACCACCCGCCCCCACCTCTGACCCACCATGTGGGGAAGGGCCACCCGGGTGCACAGATAGGTCCCCGAGAGACAGACCCCCACCACCCGCTCCCACACCTCGTCGGGCATCTCCACCACCGGGACGTTCTTCTCGTAGCCCGCATTGTTCACCAGGATGTCGAGGCGCCCGAACTCCCGGACCGTCCTCTGCACCATGGCCTCCACCTGCTCCCGCCGAGTCACATCGCACACGATGCCCATGGCACGGCGCCCGGTGGCCTTCTCGATGTCCGCCGCCACCTCCGCGGTCCGGCTCGTCCCATCCTCCCGCCGGTGGGCATCGCTCACCACCACATCCGCCCCATCCGCGGCCAGACGGCGCACCGTGGCCTGCCCGATGCCCGCCCCCGCGCTGGCGGTCACAATGGCGACCCTTCCCTGGAGGGGCAATCCGGCCATTGAGCGGGAGGACACCCCGGGGACTTATAGGAGTTTCGGCGCGTGTATCCCGCGGGAGGAACTATCCCCGAGAAAAGCCGGGCGTCTGGTTTAAGTCGAGCACCTCCGACTGGAGTTCATGCCTGCGGGAAAGGGGCAGGGAGCCATAGACATCTGGTGCAACATCTTCACCCCCGAGGGGGTCAAGAAGAACTACCTCGACGTCGAGCACATCCGCTTCGCCTTCAAGCTCTTCGGCCGCGAGGACCGCCTCGTGGGCAAGACCCCCGACCAGTTCCTCCGCGAGATGGACGCCCACGGAGTCGAGACCGTCTGCATCCCCACCCTCCGCCTGAAGCGGTTCCACGGGGAAATGCTCCAGGACATGAAGGTCGAGGAGGTCACCCCCCTCATCCGGAAGAACCCCCGGCGCTTCGTCGGCCTCTACGGCATCCACCCCTTCGAGCGCATGGACGCGGTGCGGGGGCTGGAGCGGGCCGTCGAGGACCACGGATTCAAGGGGGCCCACATCCACCCCTACGGATACGGCCTCCCCGTCAACGACCCCCACTACTATCCCTTCTACGCCAAATGCGTCGAACTCGACATCCCCATCGAAATCCAGATAGGCCACAGCGCCGAACTCATGCCCAGCAGCGTGGGCCGCCCCATCCTCCTCGACGACATCGCCCTATACTTCCCCGAACTCCGCATCATCGCCGCCCACACCGGCTGGCCCTGGGTCGAAGAACTGGTGGCCCTCGCCTGGAAACACCCCAACATCTACATCGGCACCACCGCCCACGCCCCCCGATACTGGGACGAAAAACTCGTCAAATTCATCAACAGCCGCGGACAGAACAAAGTCCTCTACGGAACCGACTACCCCGTCCTCAACCACGAGGAGACCCTGGCCCAGATTGAGGCCCACGGGTTCAAACCCGAGGTCAAACGGAAACTATTGAGGGAGAACGCGAAGAAAGTGTTCAAACTGTAGCCGCCAGGAGAAAGTTGAGAGAATCGGCCGTGTCTCTATAATATACGATTCGTTGATAGCGGTTTTTTGCCGTGATTCCCACACAATTCTGTTGTGTTCTCCCCGGGCAGTATAAATCGTAGATCTTAGACAGGAATCCGAATATACGCGCGTGTAGCTGAGTCCCAGCGATAGTTATAAGCCTGGGAGAGTAGCGGCCTGCCTCTCGTCAAATCTTCGATTTTCAGACTAAGATTAGCCGTTTGGTTTAACGCGGTATTTGTAGGGAGTTCCACGTTAAAATAATGTGTAGCTCGTTCGCTGGGTCCTACTGCATAGATCCTAAAGCAAATCCTTTCCAAGTCAGGACATGAATCTGTTCCCGAACCAAGAACTGCTTTGACAGTAAGATTGGTTGCATTTATAATCACATCATACTTGCCTATACCTCGACCGAAGTTGACTAGGCTCATCGAGAGGGTCTGGTTGTAAGCAATTTGTTCGGGAGGAATGAATTCTATAGGAACCAAGTTGGAGGAAACCTGTGGAGCATAGTTGAGATATGTGAATACCGCTGTGAGAACCAGTACGAGAATAATCGAGATATTGTACAGTACCTCCAACACGCCGGTTCGTTTCATACTTTCAACAGTTCGGCCCAGGGTTACCATCCGAGAGGCGCCCATGACGAAAATAAAGCATAGCGCGAAGAATATGGCAGACATGAAAAATAGAACTATAGATTTAAAATGGAATGCTAAGAGGAGCGAGAGGAAAAGAGCAACAAAGAATCCAGCACTAGCAACAAATGCATCATCTTTTGCCAAAGTCGTGTGATACGCTACCCTTACCTTGTGTGAAGTAAATATAACCACGGTTCCAAAGAACACAAATACAAACGAGAGAAGTTTAATGGGAATCCATTCATCAAAGCGTTCAAAATCTAATGGACGTGGAGAAAAATCAAAAGATATGGCCAGGGATATAAACGCGAAGGCGAAGAGTAGTCTAACAGCGTCACTGGTAATTCCGACAGATTTTCGTCCTCTCTCATCCGGCATTGGCACCCCTCACGCCTTCTCCCGCCTCAACTCCAGCAGCACCCGGAAGTCATGGTAGTTCCCCAGGAGTTCCACCTTCCCCTCCCGCACCATCTCGGTGATTTTCCCCTCCCCCTTCAGTATGGCCCTGAGGGCTTCCGGTGGCCCCCGTAGTGTGCCGTCGGGGCTGGGGCAGTCCCCCTCGGTGAGTCTCCATCTCTTTGGCGTGAGGGCGGCGGTAATCGCTTTTCCGGGTGTGGGCTGGAAGACGAGGACTTTCCCCGGGTAGGGGGCCATGGCTTCTCCGAGGGTCTTCTTGTTCTTGTAGACGGTTCCGAGGAGGGCCTCGATGTCGGCCCGGAGATCATTTGCCATTTTGCTCTATCCACTGGAGGACGGCCCGGGTGACGGCCTTGTTGGCGTTCCCCGCGCTGAATTTCCCCTCGGTTTTTTCGATGGCCTTGCGGAAGCGGTCGAGGTGGGTGGGGGGTATGCGGACGATGATGCGGGGCCAGCGCCCTTCGACGTAGTACTGGACATACTTGGGGAAGCGGCGGAAGAATGGGGTGATGTCCTCCTCGCGGAGGTTGGGTTTTCCGAGCCATTCGGCCATTCAAACCACCCCCTTTTCGGCGAAGCTGTATTCGGCGGGCCAGTCAATGACGATGCGCTTGCGGCCCGGCCAGAGGCTGCCCTCCTTGAGCCACCATTCGAGGACCAGCCCCGCGAGTTTCTCCGGGGGGTGGCGGGCGGCCTGGGCTCTCTTCTTTATCTCGGCTTCGAGTTGCGGGGGGACTTCGATGGTGAGCTTCATGAGCCCTCCAGGTCCCGCAGGGCCCGGCGGAGGTAGGGCATTCCCCACCTCTCGGTGTAGACGATGGATTCGAGGGGGAAGCGGCTGGGGGCGAGGCCCCGCTTCTCCCGGGGGTGGCCGATGCAGAGGACCCCGAAGACCCTCCAGGAGCGGGGGAGGCCGAAATATTCCTCGGTGAGTTCCTCGATGCGGGGGTCGGTGAGGCCGGGCATGACGAGGAACCCGGCGCCCAGCCCCAGTTTGTGGGCGGTGAGCCACATGTTCTGGATGGCCATGGAGATGCCTGCCACCACGCTCTCGTAGGAGGTGTTGTGGATGGGGACGTCCTGGTGGGCGTGGCTGTAGCAGCAGACGATGGCCACGTCGGCCTCCTCGGCGTAGCGGAAGACGTCGCCGCTGGCGCTGCGCTCGAGGATGTCGGGGCGGATTTCGGGGGGCATATACCAGAGGCGCTCCTGTTCGAGTTCGAAGGGAATCTGGCCGAAGGTGGCCTTGGCGCGGTGCTCGCAGAGGTCCGCCATGAACCCCCGGGCCTCGGGGTCCCGCACGAGGATGAACCTCCAGTGCTGGGAGTTCTCCGCCGAGGGGGCATAGCGGGCCGCGTCCAGGATGGCCTCCACGGCCTCCTCCGGAACGGGCTCCTCCTTGAATGCCCGGGTCGAGCGCCGGGCGCGGATTGCCTCTGTCACATCCATACAGACCTCCCGGTGGAGGGGATGGGCTCCCCCTGGAAAAAACTACCGCACCCTTTTTGTCCGGAAAGTGGGGGCGCGCCTCTGGCGCGCCCGTGGAATTTTCGCCTCACTGCGTTCGGCGAAAATTCCATACTTGAGGTTTCTGGGTGGTGCAACCGCGAGCAATCTTTATGTTTTTTCCGCGCGAGCCGAAGGCGAGCGTGGAAAAAACACCATGACATTCACGTACAAATACACGGTCCCCTGGGGGGACGTGGACCCCACCGACTCCATCTATTATCCCAACCTGTTCCACTACTTCGAGGTGGCCATCGAGGAGTTCTTCCTCTCCCGGGGGCTGGTCTACCGGGAGTTCTGGAAGAAATACGGGGTGGTGCTGGCACGGGTCTCCGCGGAGGGCCGCTACCATGCCCCCATCGCATTCGACGACGCCCTGGACATCACGGCGGGCCTCGGGCGGCTGGGGGAGAAGTCCGTCACCTTCCACCTCCAGGTATCCCGCGGCGACACCCGGGTGGGCTCGGGGCGCGTCTCCGGGGTCTGCGTGGACCCCCGCCGCTGGGAGTCGGTGGCGGTCCCCGGGAACCTGGCGGCCCTCTGCCGGGAACTCGGCCCCCTGGAGGCGGAGCCCCTGCCGGAGCCCTCCGGCGCCCCGCGCCAGGGCCCCCCGCGGGCGCTGGACCTGCGGGTCCACGCGGGGGACACCGACATGGCGGGCATCGCCTACTACCCCCGGATATTCCACTTCTTCGAGCTCGGCGTGGAGGACCTCTTCCGCCATGCGGGGTTCCGCCGGGGCTTCTTCGCCCGGGAGAAGAACATCCTCTTCCCCCGGGTGGCCGCCCGCGCCGACTTCCGGGCCCCCCTGCGCGCCGGGGACCCCCTCCGCCTGGAGACCCGCGTGGAGCGCGCGGGGACCACCAGCATCACCTACGGCTTCCGCCTCCACCACGGGGATGTGCCGGCCTCGGAGGGGCGCATGACCGCCGTGGCACTCGACCGGGCGACCCAGAGGCCGATTCCACTGCCGGGGGAGTTGAGGGAGAGGGTCCTGGGGGAGAAATAGCCAATGCCGACGGGAAGGGTTGAGAGAATCAGGCGACGACCTTGAGGTGTCCGCGGGGTTCGGGCCTGCCTTCGAGGACGCGGCGGAATTCCTCTTCGGGGTGGACACCGACAATCCTGGACGTCTGGGGCCGCTCGGCGAGGGGCTCCTCCTCGTCGCCGTTGGAAACGAAGAAGGTGGGGACGCCGGATACGAAGAGGCAGGTGGCCTCGTAGAGGTTTTTCTCCACGCGGTCCCGGTGGGTGCGCTTCCGGAGGCACTCCTCCACCGCCGGGGGGTCGAGGCCCGCCCGGCCGGCGGTGTCCCGCAGCACCCGGGGGTCGCCGATGTTCTCCCCCCGGGTGAAGTAGGCCTCGAAGATATGGTTGCTGTAGGATGCATATCTTCCGTGGTCGGTGGCGAGTTCCCCGAGTTCGAGGGCGAGGCGGCTGCTGGCCACCGTGGGGGGGTCGCGGAATTCCAGTCCCTCTTCGCGGGCGAGGGCCCGGAGGGCCTCGCGGCCCCGCTCGATGACGTGGCGGGGGAGGAGTTTGTCGAGGGGGATGCCCTCGGGGGGTATCTCGGGGTGGATTTCCATCCCCTTCCACTCCACCCGCACCGGGTAGTCGCGGGCGATGCGTTCCAGGCGGGCCTTGCCGATGTAGCAGTAGGGGCAGATGAAGTCGGTGAATGCAGTTACGGTCTTCATGGGCTACGCCTTGAGGGCCTCTTCGATGGTCCTCTGGAAGACCGCGTAGGGCTGGGCGCCGTCAATCTTCCTGCCGTTGATGTAGAAGGCGGGGGTTCCGGTGGCCCCGGCAGCCTGGGCGTCCTTGAGGTCGTTGAGGACCTCCTCGCGGTATTTGGATTCGTCGAGGCACTTGGCGAAGGTCTGGGCGTTGAGTTTCTGGTCGGCGGCGAGTTGTTTGAAGTAGTCCTTGGCGCCGGGGAGTCCGGCCCAGGTTCCCTGGTTGCGGAAGAGGGCGTCGTGGTAGTCCCAGAATTTGCCCTGCTCGTCGGCGCACTCGGCGGCCTCGGCGGCGGGGAGGGCGTTGGGGTGGATGGATTCGAGGGGGAGGTCGCGGTAGACGAGTCGGGCCTTGCCGGTGTCCACGTAGTCGCGGAGTATCTGGGGGTAGGTGTCGGTGAACCATCGGGCGCAGAAGGGGCACTGGAAGTCGGAGAACTCGATGATGGTGACCTTGGCCTGGGGGCTTCCCTTGCTGGGGTCGTCGTCGGGGCTCGGCTGGACCAGGGCCCGGGTGGGGGCGGGGG
>JACQPP010000035.1 GCA_016207465.1 Methanobacteriota archaeon | reverse complement strand
GGGGTGGAGCGCGCCGGGGGGGTCGTTGCCCGGAAAAAATATTTTTTCCGGGCAACGACCCCCCCGGCGCGCTCCACCCCTTTTTACCCTGAATAATCTTTTTTCCCGCCCGGGCTCCGCCGCCGCAATTGTTGGGAGCTCATCCGGAGTCATGTTTTCGGTCCACAGGGACCGAAAACTTGACCCGGATGAGCGTCGGCGCGAACTCTGGGTAGACCGACGGCACGAACTCCTGACGGTGGTACCGAGGAAGAAGATGAGGAGAATGACGGGCTAAAAACGCAAAACTTCAGTTCTAATATGACTTGGGGAGGCCGAGGACGTGTTCGCCTACGAAGTTGAGGACGTTTTCGCGGCTGACGGGGATGGTCTTGAGGATGCGGGCCATGTCCCAGAGGTGGATGATGCCGTATTCCTCGGAGAAGGCGTATCCGCCGAGGGTCTCGATGGCGCGGTCGACGCATTTGAGGGCCATGTCGCTGGCGGTGATTTTGGCCATGTTGGCCCATTTGCCGACCTCCGGGGGGGGGAGTCCCTGGTCCCAGGCCCAGGCGGCCTTGTAGGTGAGGAGGCGGGCGGCCTCGAGTTCGATGCGGGACTCGGCCAGTGGATGCTGGATGGCCTGGTAGGCCCCGATGGGGGTGTCCTTGAATACCTTTCTCTGTTTGGCGTAGTCCACGGCGCGGTGGAGGGCATATTCGGAGATGCCGACGGCGTCGGCCGCCGCGATGATGCGCTCGGGGTTGAGGGAGTTGAAGAGGGCGATGCCCCCCATGTTCTCCTGTCCGACGAGCTGGCTGGCGGGGACTTCCACGTTGTCGAGGTAGATGACGTATTGCTGGGCCCCCTCGAATCCGTGGATGGGGATTTTGCTCATGGTGATGCCCTTGGATTTCATGTCCACCATGAAGAGGGTGAGGCCGTAGAAGCGGGGCTTGCCCTGCTTGGCGGTGTCCTCGTAGGAGGTGGTGCGGGTCACCAGGAGCATGGCGTCGGCCACGTCGGCCCCGGTGATGAATATCTTCTGTCCGGTGATGCGGTAGATGTTGCCGTCCTTCTTGGCCTCGGTCTTGATTTTGACCGCGTTGGAGCCCGCGTCGGGTTCGGTGAGGGCGAAGGCGAGGCGCATGTCCCCCGCGGCCACGGGGGGGAGGTATTTCTGCTTGAGTCCCTCGCTGGCGCAGCGGAGGAGGCAGGCCACGTCCATCATGGTGGTGACGATGATGGGGGTCCCCACCCCCTGGGCGGACATCTCTTCGGTCATCATGACCATGGTCATGAGGCCGGTGTTGTTGCCCCCGTATTTCTCGGGGATGATGCACCCGAGGAGGCCGAGTTCGCCCATTCCCTTCCAGGCCTCCTTGAGGAAGTCGGTGGCCTGCCGGTGGTCCTTGGAGAGGAGGATTTTGTCCCGCTGGGGGGCCAGCCGCTTGGCGAAGTCGGAGGACGCCTTCTTGACCATCTTGTGCTCTTCGGTGAGGGTGAAGTCAATCATGGTGATTTCCAGAGAAGAAGCGGGGCTTAAAAAGGTTCGTATGGGCTATTCGTGGGGCTTCTTGAGGAAGGCGAGGGGGGCCATGCCGAGCATGCCGAAGGGCAGGAGGGAGGCGACCTGGGTGATGAAGTCCACGACCTGGGGGCCGTAGTCATAGTAGTAGCGGGGGCCGGTGCCCATGGCCCTCTCCAGCAGGTTCGGCGGGACTTCCACCTGTTGCGGGAGGACGATGAGGGTGGCGTGGAGGAGGGAGAGGACCAGGGAGCCCGCCAGGGCGATGAGGAGGCCGAGGCCCCAGTCGCGGGAGGCCACGGCGGGGACGAGGGTGAGGGCCAGGATGAGGATGGCCCCGAGGGTGATGAAGCCGGCGAGGGGGGTGGAGAGGAACTCGGTGGCGGGTTTGAGGGAGGCGGCGAAGGCCTCGGGGGCGGCGCGCACGGAGATGGTGAAGAGGACGGCCACCAGGATGATGGCGCGCTTGGCGAGCCGGGCCCAGGCCACGGGCTTGCGTGGGGGGGGTCCCTGGAGTTTCCGGATGGCCTCGTGGAGCCCCGCCTGGCGGGCCCGGTATTCGGCCTCCTCCAGTTGTCCCTCGGCGTAGGCCTCGTGGAGGCCGAGGAGTTCCCCCTGGAGCCGGGCCAGGGTCTCCGGGTCCCCGGCGGGTGTCCGGCGGGCCATCAGGGGGAGATTGAGCGAGTGCCGTATTAAGGATACCCGTCTGGGGGGCTGCCGGGGGCAAAACCTTTAAGTGTATCGCCACTTTTCCAGGTGTGATGGCCCGCCGGAAAGCCAAGCGCCACTTCGTGTTGCTCCAGGGGAAGCGGCAGGTGGCGGTGTTCACGGGGCGCTTCCCCCGTTCCGCCGCCCTGAAGGCCGCCGCGGCGGGCTACACCGACATCGTGCTCCGGGAGCGGGGCCGGAAGACCCTCCACAAATTCAAGGGCTCGCGGAAGAAGGTGCGGACCCCGGAGAACCGCCCCGCGTGGCTGCCGGTGATGGCCTGGCAGGGCCGGGTGCGGAAGGTGGGGACCCAGCGGCTGGAGAAGGTCCGGGGCGTGTTCCGGCGGTAGTCAGGGGTTCTCCATCACGATTCGCAGGAACTCGCAGAGGTGGCCGGCGAGCATGGCGTTGTCGGTGTAGCCGCAGGCGGAGAGGTCGGGGGCGGTGATGAGGGCCCGCTGGCGGTCGGAGATGGCGTCGGTGGCCAGGAGCCCCGAGCGGCGGTGGAGTTTGGCCCCCAGGGGGACCTTCTGGCCCGCGTGGGTGATGAACTGGAGGCTGACCCCCCGCTTGGTGGCGTTGGCGAAGTTCTTCTCCAGGCGCTCGGTGAGGTCGGTGGCCAGGGGGGTGGAGATGATGAAGGACTCGGTGGAGAGGTCCAGCATCTCCGCAATCTTGGCGAGGACGCGGTCCCGGCCGAGGATGGTGTAGACCATCTGGGGCTCCCCCTTCTCCCGGATGGACTCGAAGATTTCCGCGAGCATGGCGAAGGTGGTCTGGAGTTCCCGGGAGAGGCGGTCGTGGAGCCGCTGGGGGGCCTCGGGCTTGTACATCCGGGGGCGCCCCTGGGTGGCGAGGGCGAACCCCTTCTCGTGGAGCCCCTCCAGGATGCGGTAGGCGCTGGTGCGGGGGATGTCGGCGGTCTGGGCGATGAGGTCGGCGTCCCCGTAGCCGTGGGCCACCAGGGCGATGTAGGCCCGGGCCTCGTAGGGGGAGAGGCCCACGCGCTCCAGGCGACCCTGGAGTTCCTTCATCTTCTGGGGGAGGTCCCCCGGGTCCCCGTGGTCGGCCAACGCCACCCCAGCGGGGGTGGCGTTCAGGTGTGGGCGGAGCCGGGGGATTTTCGACGAAGTCGGAAGGTCGGGGGTCATGGCGTGGCTGCACGAGGGTATGGCGGCATTAGTATTTCAGCAATGTGATTCCCGGAATTCGCGTGAAGTGCTGGTCCCGGGTGACCACCTTCTCGCCATTGACCTGGGCGATGGCCGCAATCATGATGTCCTGGGCCTCCACTCGCTGGCCTGACTGAACCAGCTCCGCCTCCATCTCCCCCGCAACCTTCGCACTCCTCTCATCCAGAGGCAAAACCGAGAGGGACGACAGCAGTTCCACAATCCGCGCCCTCTGGGCCGCCGGGCGCCCGGACAGCATCGCCCCCAACCAGAGTTCCATCACAGAGGGGGCCGCCACCGTGAGCGCCCGCTCGGTCCGGTCCAACTCGTCCTTCAGCACCTTGACCTCCGATTTTCCCCGCAACAGGTCCACGAGGAAGGTGGTTTCCAGGCACGCCATCTACTCCTTCAGCTCCCTCACCACCCGCTCCCGCCGGACCCGGTGGTCCTCCTCATGCCGCCGCCGAGCCTCCCAAACCGCCTTCTCGAACCTCTCCCCGCTCTCCCCCCGCAGGATTCCGTAGAAGTCGGACAGCGGCCGCCGCTTGGCAACCCGCAGGATGGTCTCGCTGAAACTCTCCCCGGGCTCCTTCATGGACTTCAACGCGGAGTATGCGGACTCGGTGACAGTGATGGTCTTGACGGACATCAATATACGTTTATCAATGTTTATTTATTTAAACTTTGCTATGTT
>JACQPP010000034.1 GCA_016207465.1 Methanobacteriota archaeon | reverse complement strand
GGCCCAGGGGGGGGATGCGGGGGCGGCCATCCGCGCCGGGGCCACCTGGCTCATCGCCGGCCGCTCCATCGCGGGGGCGCGGAGCCCCCGGGGGGCCGCCCAGGGGCTGGTGGAGACCATCCGCCGGGCCCGGGGGAACCGGGGGGATGGGTGAGGCTTTTTGGTGGCCGCCGACAACCTCTTCCCCATATGGTTCCCCGCTCCATCGCCCCCCGGTCCATCACCCGCCAGACTCTGCGGTTCATCCTGGAGGTGGCCCGGGAGAGCCACCCCAAGGAGTTCGCGGCCCTCCTGGAGAACCACGGGGGGACCATTGACAATCTCATCTTCCTCCCGGGGACCCGGGGGTCCGACGGCTCCGCCGACCTTCCCCTCCACAACCTCCCCCTGGGGGTGCGGGTGGCGGGGAGCGTCCACAGCCACCCGGTGGAGGACCGGACCCCCAGCGACGAGGACCTCAAACTGTTCTCGGACACCGGGGAGGTCCACATCATCGTCTGCCCCCCCTACACGGAGTCCTCCTGGTCGTGCTACACCTGGGAGGGGACTCCGGCCCGCCTCCGGGTAGTGAGGGGACCATGAGCCCCGCGAAGCGGGCCCCGGCCGGGAAACGGCCCGTGCGGGTGCTGGCGACGGGGACCTTCGACATCCTCCACCCAGGCCACCTCCGCTACCTAAAGGATGCCCGCAAACTGGGGGACGAGTTGTGGGTCATCGTGGCCCGCACCGCCAACGTGCGCCACAAGCCGAAGCCGGTGATGCCCGAGCGCCACCGGCTCCAGATGATTGCCTCGCTCCGGGTAGTGGACCGGGCCATCCTGGGGAGCCGCCGGGACATCTTCGAGTTCCTCCCCACCATCCACCCGGACATCGTGGCCCTGGGGGCCGACCAGCACTTCGACGCCCAGTGGCTCCAGAGGCAATTGGACAAGCGGGGAATCCGGGCCCGGGTGGTGCGGGTCCAGGACTACGACCCCGACCCCTTCTGCAGCAGCGGTCGCATCATCGAGCGCATCGGCCGGAGGATGCCGAGAACCCGGGGGCGCTGAGCCCCCTCACGTCACCAGCCGCCGCCCGATGAGGGACAGAATGCCGCGACTCCCGCGTATCTGGCTGGCGCAGGTGGCCACCGGCTCCTCCGTGGGATGGCGGGTGAGCTTGTAGACGCAGGCCTCGACACTCGCGCAGTCGGTGGTGATGAGGCTGCACCAGGTCCCCCGGCAGAGGTGGGGGCACTCGCGGATGATGGGGGCCATGGTCCTCACGGAGAATGTGGCCCCCGGGCGCTATCTTCCCAGATGGGCCTCCACGCCGTCACCCGGAGAGGGAGGTTCCACCTTTCGACTCCGTCAAAAGTCCCCCGGCTTCTGCGGAACCCGGGGGACCTCCCCTCTACCAAACGACCGTGCTTTCATAGAGGGCCAGGGGTCTTCGGCCCCTCCCCAAGGAGGGTCCGGGGCCCCCCGGACCCCTCACCGCCGGTGATTACACGCCGTCACCCCCGATGGAACTACGGATAGCCGAGTGCGCTCTCCTGGAGGGGGTGCCACACCCGGTCCCGGAGGGGCTCCAGGTCCAATCCCTCGACGAGGGGCTTCACCATGAATGTGGCCCCCATGACGGAGAGGAACCCGTTCCGCCGCAAAAGCCACTGGCGGTGGGTGTCCCTCCCGGAGACCACGCACATGATGTGGGCCACCCGGGGGGCGTGGGCGAGGGCGGCGGCCACCGGGTCGAGCCCCGGCTCCCCGTAGATGTCGTTGAGCCACGCGCTGCGCACAATGTGGCGGCCGAGGAGGTTCACCCGGATGGGGCAGAGGCGGGCCCCGGCCGCCAGGTGGCCGCCATGGCGCACTCCGACCCAGATGGGGTGGGTGGCGTTCCCTCGACCCTTCCAACGCAGATAGGCTGGGCTGGGGACGGGGAGCCCGGCGAGGCCCCGGGTGTGGTGGCCCCATGCCTCCTGGAACTCCTCGGGGTCCACCCTCCCCGTGCCCCGGGGGGCGGGCATATGGAGGAGGGACCAGGGGAGGAACCAGGGGAGGGCCCCGGCGAAGGGGAGAATGTCGCGGAGCACCACCCCCATGTCCCAGGGCTTGAAGAAGAAGGGGAACCGGTGGAGGTCCCGGTATCCCAGGTCCAGGTAGAGGTCCCGCGCCACCCCGTGGGGGTCGGCGTAGAGGGCGGTGGCCTCGCATCCCCGGCTCCGCATGTAGTCGATGGCCTGGTTCATCATCCTCCGGGCCACCCCCCGGCCCCGCGCCGCGGGAAGGGTGGAGACATCGTCAATGAGGCCCACCTTCCGCGGCCGGTCCAGGACCATCTCCATCTCGGAGACCATCACGCACCCGATGGCGTGTCCGTCCATGCGGGCCACGGGGCACCCCCCCATCTGGAAGCCGGGGTGGTGGAGGTAGCGCCACCTCCACTCCGCCTCGTCCCTCCGGATGGCCGCCATGTTGGTGGTGAAGGCGGCGTTGATGACCTGGACCACCCGGGGAATCTCCTCCATCCTCAGGGTGCCATACTCGATGTCCGCGGCCATGGAGGGCAACCCCTAAAACAACCCGCGGCCTATTGAACCCCCATGGAGCCCCCCGCCCCCCCTCTCCCGGAGAGGGTCCAGGCCCGCCTGCGGGCGCTGGCCGCCGAACACCACGTGGAGGAGGAACTCCTCCGGGGGTGGTATCTCCAGTATGAGGCGAGCGACCTCATCCGGGAGCGATTCCAGGGGCTCCCCGGGGAGGAGCGGGTGGACTACATGCTCCTCATCCTGGAGGAGAGGCTCGGGGAGCACGGCAAACGCCGCAGGTAGCGGGAGAGCCCCACAGGGTGGGGAACAACCTTTATGGGGGTCCCCGGCAGAGGCCGCCCCATCGTGAAGGTCGCCATCACCGGAGTCTCCGGCTACGTGGGCTCCCGCCTCCTCTCCCTGCTGGAGTCCGAGCCCCGGGTGGAGGAGATTGTCGGCATTGACCTCCGGTCCCCCGGCAGCCGCCCCGCCAAGCTGAAGTTCTACGCGGAGGACATCCGCAGCCCCCGGCTCCGCCAAATCCTGGGGGACCACCGGCCCGACGTCCTGGTCCACCTGGCCTTCATCGTGAACCCCATCCACAACGAGCGGGAGATGCACGACATTGACGTGAACGGGAGCCGCAACGTCCTCCAGGCGGCCCTCGACGCGGGGACCCGCAAGCTCATTGTGGCGAGCAGCGCCACCGCCTACGGGGCCCACCCCGACAACCCCGAGGGGCTCACCGAGGAGGACCCCCTGCGGGGCAACCCGGAGTTCACCTACTCCCACCACAAGGCCCTGGTGGAGCGCATCTGCGCCGACCTCCAGAGGAGGCACCCCGGGACCCTCTGGACCCTCCTGCGCCCCTGCATCATCGTGGGGCCCCACCAGAAGAACTACCTCCTCGACTCCATCCTGCCCCCCAAACGCTACTACATGGTGCGGGGCCGCGCCCCCCGCTTCCAGTTCGTCCACGAGGACGACGTGGCCCGCGCCTACCACCAGGCCATACTGGAGGACCGCCCGGGCCCCTGGAACCTCGCCGGGGATGGGGGGCTCACCATGCCCGAGATGAGCCGCATCACAGGCATCCCCACCCGCTCGGCCCCCTACGCCATGGGCAGGCTCGGCCTCACCCTCGCCTGGAGGCTCCGCCTCATCGGCGCCCCCCCGGGGGTGCTGGACTTCATCTGCTATCCCTGGACCCTCGACAACCGCCGCATCAAGAACGAGTGGGGATTCAAGTTCACCCACGACAGCGAGGGGGCCTATCGCAACCTGGTGGAGAGCCGCAGAAAGAACCGGGACTGAACCCCCGGCCCCGTTTCGACAAAGTCGAAAAGTGGAATCTTCCGCTATAGGCTCTCCCGCACCTCGGGGAGGTGGAGGTAGTAGGCCACGTTGGCGGTGTGCCAGGCGGCGATTCCCGCCAGCACCCAGAGCCCCGGCCCCCCCCCGAGGAGCCCGGCGAGAGAGGGGGGACTCCAGAGGGCGAGGAGGAGGGCGCCCCCCAGGGCCACGATGGCCAGGAGGAGGGTTAGGGGGCGGGCCCAGCGGCTCTGGCGGAGGAGGCCCCAGGCGGAGACCAGGAGGAGGAGGGAGAGGGAGAGGAGGAGATACTCCAGGGGGAGTTCCAGGGGGATGGAGATGGACCCGCGCAGGAGGAGCAGGACGAGGACCATGGCGGTGAACCCCGCGAGGGCCTGGAGGATGGCGAGGAGCGTGGCCCCGGGGGGACGGGTGCGCTCGTGGACCACCACCCCGCGGTGGAGGGGGTTCAGGCGGCGGAGCCAGCGGGGGGGCCGCCAGCGCCCCCTGGGCTCCGGTTTATCGGCCACTGTCCCTCCGGGGGGACCCGAGCCTCCGGATGCACTCCTCCAGGTCCATCTCCTCCTGGCTCTTTCCCCCCATGTCCCGGAGGGTGACCCGGCCGGAGGCCGCCTCCCGGGGACCGAGGACGACAGCGTGGGTGGCCCCGCGGCCATGGGCGTGGCCCAGCTGGGCCTTGAGGGGACGATGGTTGATGTCCACCAGGACGGGGACGTGGGCGCGGAGGCGGCCCGCCACCCGGAGGGCCTCGCGGCGGACCTCGGGGGTGGAGACAACCGCCACCAGAAGGGAGGGGACCGGGGGGAGGCGGGCGGCCTCCAGGAGCCGGTCGAAGCCGAAGGCGAACCCGGTGGAGGTCACCTCCCGCCCCTCCACCCGCAGGGTGTAGGTTCCACCCCCGCACACCTGGCTCTGGCCCCCCAGGCGGTCCACATGGACCTCGAAGACCGGCCCGGTGTAGTAGTCGAGCCCCCGCACGATGGAGGGGTCCTCCTCCACCGGGACCCCGTAGGGCTCCAGGGCCTCCCGCAGCGCCCGGATTTCGCCGGTGTGGGGGTTGGGGCCCAGGGTCTTCTCCAGGTCCGCGAAGGAGCGCGCCGCCTCGAAGGCGAGGGCCGGTTTCCACTCCTCCCCTGCCAGTTTGAACTGCTTTTTGTCGAGGGCTTTGAAGACGCGCGCGCGGCGCTCCTCCGGGAGGCCCTTCAGGCAGTGACGGAGGAACCCGACGTGGCCCAGCCGGATGCGGGCCCCCCCCTCCTTCCCCGAGGGGACCCCGGCGGCCTCGAGCATCGCCCCGGCGAGCCCCAGAATCTCGGCCTCGGCCTCGCGGGGGTCGGCCCCGATGACCTCCACCCCGAACTGGGTGAACTCCCGGTAGCGGTTCTTCTGGGGCTCCTCGTAGCGGTAGCAGGGGCCGAGGTAGTAGAGGCGGAGGGGCTTGGGGGCCCGGCTCATCTCCCCCAGGACCATGCGGATGGTGGGGGCGGTGAGCTCGGGGCGCAGGCAGAGGCGGCGCCCCCCCTTGTCGGTGAAGTCGTAGAGCCCCCGCACAATCTCCTCCCCGGAGCGCTCCGTGAACAACTCCAGCTCCTCGAAGAGGGGGGTGGCCACCTCCTGGTATCCCCAGGCCTCCGCCCCCCGCCGCAGCACCCCTTCGAGGATGCGGCGGCGGGCCATCTCCGC
>JACQPP010000033.1 GCA_016207465.1 Methanobacteriota archaeon | reverse complement strand
GAAGGAAGGCGTGGCGGAGCCGCCTGCTCCTGGGCCGGGTCCCCTCCTCTGGTCCTCCCGCCACCGCCCCCGCCGCTGGGAGGATGTGGTGGGCCATCGTCCCCTGGTGGAGCGTCTTCGGCGTTATGCCTCGGGCGGGGGTCCTTCCGACTTCGTCGAAAGACCCCCGTTCCAGAGGACCGGGGGTCCTCCGAATCTTCTGCTGATGGGTCCCGCGGGGGTGGGGAAGCGGACCCTGGCATTGCTTCTGGCGCGGGACCTGCTGGGGGATGAGTCCCGGGCGATGGTTCTGCCGGTGTCGGATATCTTCGAGGGGGGAAAGGCGTATCTGGCCCAGGAGCCCCGGCTGCGGGTCCACCTGCGGCCGTTCCTCTCCCGGAGCCGGAGTGCGGGGGGGGAGTTGAGGCCGGAGGACATCCGGGGGAGCGTGGTGGAGGTCTTCAAGCATCTGCTGGGGGAGTTCACTTCGTCGGCCCCATTGCAGGGGGGATTCCAGGTGGTGGTGCTGGACCACGCGGAGGGGCTGCGGGCCGACGCACAGTTTGCCCTGCGGCGGATGATGGAGGAGAGGCATGCCACCGCGAGGTTTGTCCTGCTGGCGACTCACCCGGGGCGGCTCATCCTCCCGTTGCGCTCCCGGTGCGCTCCCATCCCCCTCCGGCCCCTCCTGCGGGAGGAGTTGGCCCCTCTGCTCCGGAGGGTGGCGGGGGCCGAGGGGGTGGAGTTGGGGGAGGAGGCCCTGGAGGCTGTCCTCTACCATGCGGGGGGTCTGCCGGGGCGGGCGATTGACCTGATGCAGGCGGCCTCCCGGCGCGGGGAGGTTTCGGCGGAGCGGGTCTTCGAGGCGGAGGAGCGGGGGAGGCCCCCGGCGGGGCTGTTGGAGGAGATGGAGTCTCCTCTGCGGGCCCGGAGGGCGCTGGACCGGCTGCTGGAGAGGGGGGCCACGGGGCCCGAGGTGTTGCTCCAGGTCAGGGAGGCTGTGATGCGCTCCCCGATGGCGGAGGCGGAGAAGGCCCGGTGGAGCCTGCGGCTGGCGGAGGCGGACCTGCGGGTGCGGCGGGGGCAGCATGAACGATTGCAGTTGGAGGCAATGGTTTCAGGGTGAATCACCCTCGGGATTTGAAGCAGTCGAGGGTGTGGTCGTTGACCATCCCGGTGGCTTGCATGTAGGCGTAGCAGATGGTGGGGCCCACGAATGTGAATCCCCGCCGCCGGAGGTCCCGGCTCATGCGGTCGGATGCGGGTGTGCGGCTGGGGATGTCGGCGCAGGCGGGGTATCGGTTGCGGATGGGCTGGCCCCCGGTGAACCGCCAGAGGTAGTGGTCGAGGGAGCCGTGTTCCCGCTGGATGTCGAGGACCTGGCGGGCGTTGGTGATGGCGCTCTGGATTTTGAGGCGGTTGCGGATGATTCCGGGGTCGGCGAGGAGGCGGCGCATGTCCCGGGGGGTGGTGCGGGCGACGCGGCGGGGGTCGAAGCCGTGGAAGGCCCGGCGGTAGTTTTCCCGCTTCTTGAGGACGGTCTCCCAGGAGAGTCCCGCCTGGGCCCCGGCGAGGACGAGGTGCTCGAAAAGGCGGCGGTCATCGTGGAGGGGGACGCCCCATTCGGTGTCGTGGTAGCGGGCGAGGAGTGGGCTCCGGTTGGCCCAGGCGCATCTCGGCCGGTCAGTGCTTGGTTCCATTCCCGTTGCGGAAGCGGGCCTGGACGAGGGGGATGCTCTCTTTTTTGAAGGGGATGACGGAGGGTTTGAGGGTGGCGAGGTCGAGGAGGGTGGCGACGGCGGGGACGGGCTGGATTCCGAGCTGGACCTGGTAGGCGGTCTGGTCCTGCCAGGTTCCGCTGTTGATGAGGGTGACGCCGCGGTAGTTGGCGATGCCGAGGGTGTGGACGTGGCCGGTGTGGATGATGTCGGGAATCTGGTCGATGGCGAGGTGGTCCTCGCGCTCGGGGGCGATGGGGACGGCGCCCCCGTAGATGGGGGCGAGGTGGCGGCGGCGGACCATCTCGACCATGGCCCGGTCGGGGTGGGCGATATCGATGTTGAGGTGCTTGAAGAAGTCGAGGAGGCTGACGCCGTGGTAGAGGAGGACGCGGAGGCCGCCCGCCTCGACGAGGGCGGGGTTGCTGACGAAGGTGACGTTCTTGGGGAAGAGGCTGGTGTACTCGCGGGGGAGGGTGGGCTGGGGCTCGGCGTGGCGGACGGCGTCGTGGTTGCCGGGGGCCACGATGACCTGGATGCGCGGGGGGAGCTGCTCGAAGGCGCGGGCGGCCATCTCGTACTGCTGGCGGATGTCGGGGATGGCAAGGTCGCGCTCCTGGCCGGGGTAGACGCCGACGCCGTCCACCACGTCCCCGGCCACGAAGAGGTAGCGCACTTTGGAGGCGGGTCCCATATTGCCCGCCGTCGCCGAAGGCGACGGCCCCCCCTCGTCCCCGTCTTGGAGCCAGTCGGCGAAGCGGTCCCAGGAGTCCTGGAGGAAGGTCTTGGAGCCGAAGTGGATGTCGGAGATGAAGAGGGCGGCCCCCTCTCCCACGCGGGGGGTGTGGTTGGTGGGGATTTCGGGGCGGGTGATGGTGTCGGCGTAGAGGAACCCGTTCTTGTAGTTGCCGGAGACGGCGACGACCTCGTCGAGCATGACCTCCCCGGGCCGGTTGAGGAATACCTTGACGCTCCCGGTGGCATCTTCGAGGACGAGGTATTCCCCGCGGGGGGTGGAGCCCTTGTCCGAGACCATCCCGACCAGGCTCGTGCGCTCGCTCTTCTCGCCAGGGGGGGTCCGGCGGAGGGCGTCGATGGTGCGGGGGGAGACGCGCTTGCGGAGGATGGAGCCCACCTTCTCGAGGCGGCTCTGGAAGTAGTCCACGAACTCGTCGGCCCTGCCCTCGGAGCGGGCCGCGGGGGAGTGGAGGACCTGGACGGGGGAGACGTGGGGCCCCTGGCATTCGGTGATATGGCGGGGCTCGACCACCATGAGGCCGGGGAACGTCTCCTCGATGCGGGCCGCCAGGCGGGCGGCATCCTCGGCCCCGGCTTCCCGGAGCATGCGCAGGGCCTCGGGGTGGACCTGGAGCCCCCGGGCCGCAAAGGCCTCCACCAACTCCCTCATCCTCTTCTCTTGGTCTCCTCGCGCCCTGGGGGGCGTGGTGGAGAGAAATATCTTGTGGTCTCCTCCCGGGCGGGCCGGTGAAGCATTTTTCTCTCCCCGGGGCCTGGGGGGAAGCGGGATGGTGCGCGCGTTCCTGGCGGTGGAGATTCCCCCGGACCTGCGGGCCTCCCTGTGGGGGCTCTCCGCGGGGCTGGAGCGGCTCCCGGTGAAGCGGGTGGAGGCGGAGAACATCCATATCACCCTGAAGTTCCTCGGGGAGCTCCCGGAGGAGAGGCTGGCCCGGGTGGAGGAGACCCTGGTTTCCCTCTCTCTTCCCACGTTTGAGGCGCGGCTGGAGGGGGTGGGGGCCTTTCCCACCCCGCGGCGCCCGAGGGTGGTCTGGGTAGGGG
>JACQPP010000032.1 GCA_016207465.1 Methanobacteriota archaeon | reverse complement strand
CTGCCCCCCGGCGGCCATCGCCGCCGTCTTCGGCACCTCCATCATCACCTGGGACGAAACCCAATTCCCCGACCCCTGGAACTCCAAGGGCCGCTGGGTCCCCAACCTCGGCTACGCGGAGATTGACGGAGTCTGGTACGAGGTCGTCGGCGCCGGCGGGGGCCACGCCCTGCTGATGGACTTCGGCAGCCTCACCTGCTGGGAGGGACGCGACGGACAGACCTGCTGCGGATACACCGCCCCCGACCTGCGCAGCAAGGTGGGGCTCGCGGTGACCTTCTACTACTGAGGTCCCCCTCCTCCTCGGCCCAATCAGGGCGGTGAACCCTTATCTCCCGTCTATCCCTTCTATCCCCGATGGACTACGCCCTGGAGGTCGAAGGTCTCTCCAAGACCTACCGGAAGCGCAAGGGGTTCAAGGTGCGGGAGACCCCCGCGCTGGAGAATGTGAGCCTGCGGGTGCGCCCCGGGGAGTTCGTGGGGCTCCTCGGGCCCAACGGGGCGGGGAAGACCACCCTCCTCAAGATACTCTGCACCCTCCTGCTCCCCGACGGGGGCTCCGCCAGGCTCAACGGGTTCGACGTGCTCAAGCAATCCGAGGAGGTTCGGCGCTCCATCGGCTGGCTCCACGGGGAGACCGGGGGCCGCGCCTTGTATTGGAGGCTCACCGCCCGCGACAACCTGCGCTTCTACGCCTACCTCCAGGACGTGCCCCCCCGCGTGGCGCGGGAGCGCATTGACACCCTCCTCGATTTCTTCGGCCTCCGGGGGGACGCCGACCGCCAGGTGCTCAAGTTCTCCACCGGCATGAAGGTGAAACTCATGCTGGCCCGCGCCCTCCTCCACAACCCCCCGGTTCTGCTGATGGACGAGCCCACCGTGGGCCTCGACGTGCGCATGGCCCGCGAGACCCGCGATTTGCTGCGGAGCCTCTCCGCCGAACTCCAGAAGACCATCCTCTTCACCAGCCACAATCTGACGGAGGTGGAGAAACTCTGCCCCCGCGTCGCCATCCTCCACCGGGGCCGCCTCATCGCCGACGACACCACCCCCAACCTCGCCGCGCGCCTCAAGACTCGCGAGATTGTGGAAGTGAAGGCGATGGACGCCTGGAGGCCCGCCGAGGTCCACCGCCTCCAGCGCCTCCCCAGCGTCAAATCGGTGGAGGCCGACGGGGAGAACACCCTCGCCCTCGAGGTGGACGAGGCCCCCCAGGCCATCCTCGAACTCGCCCAGGCCCTCGGAACCATGGGGGTCCGCGTCCAACACATCGCCCAGAGGGAACCGAGACTGGAGGACGTGTTCCTCCACCTCACCGGGGAGCCCACCACCGCGACGAAGCCGCCGACGCCGGAGACAGCCCCCCGGGAGACCCCCGAATGAGCGCCGAGGCCCCGGTCATCGCCCTCCTCCGCCGGCCCCTCCCCGGGGGGTCCCGCCCCACCGAGTCCAAGACCCTCGCGGTCACTCTCCTCCGGCTGAAAATCTTCCTCTCCTACCGCTACTTCTTCGTCGTCGAGTTGATGAGCATCGTCAGCCTCGCCGCCGTGTATTATTTCGTGGGGTTCCAGGTGCGCCCCGAGGCCCTGGAGGAGGCGGGCTATGGGCGCTCCTACATTGGGTTCGCCCTGGTGGGGGTGGCCGCGAGCCATTTCCTCTATACCTGCATCTCCCGCATCGGCCACATCATGACCCACGAGTTGATGACGGGCACCTTCGAGGCCGTGATGAGCACTCCGGTGAAGCACCGCGAGTATGTGGTGGGCCAGGCCCTCGTCGGGTTCGTGATGAGCGGGTATCTCATGGCGGGGGTCCTCCTGGCGGGGGTCCTCCTCCTCGGGGCTCCGCTGGTCGCCACCCCGGGCTCCATCGGGACCGCCATCGTGTTCGTCCTCCTCTTGATGGCCAGCCACCTGGGCATCGGGATATTCGCCGCCGGGATTCTGATGGTCCACAAGAAGGGGGACCCCATCACCTTCATCCTCGACACCCTCACCCAGTTGTTCGCGGGGGTGCTGTTCCCCCTCAGCCTGCTCAAGGGCTACCCCCTCTTGGAGGGGTTCTCCCGGGTCCTGCCCTTCACCTATGTGCTGGAGGGATTGCGGAAGTCCCTGCTCACCGGGGCGACGCTGGCGGAGCCGGGCGTGGCCCGCGCGGCTGGGGTGCTGGTCCTCGCCACGGTGATACTGATACCGCTGGGGATGCTCTCGTTCCACCGGGGGTTCGACAAGGTGCGGAGGCTCGGGCTGACGGGGAGTTATTGACGCAAGGTTTAAGGTGTAAAGTAACGAGTTTGTAACCATGGAGTCCCTGGACTACGACATCGTGGCCCACCTGGCCCGCCACGGGCCCTCTTCCCCGAAGGTGATGGCCCACCACCTCGGGGTGAGCGGAGCCTATCTGCGCCGCCGCCTCGGCCACCTGACGGCCCTCCGGCGCATCCGGAGGGTGGGCCGAGGGCTCTACGAGGTCCCCCTTCCCGACCGGGGGCTGGGGACCCCCCGGGGCCTCCGGGCGGAGAAGTGGAGGGCCAACCTGGAGCTCCGCTCCGTCTCCCCGGAGGAGCGGCTCCGGGCGGGCATCGAGATGTCCACCTTCGGGAGCCGGATTCGTGGGCGACGGGCGGCGGGGGGGAGATAGTGGCGCCCCCCCGGGACTTCGGCGGCCTCTTCGACCTGGCGGTTTCCACTCTCCAGCGCCGCCGGGCCCCCTATATGCTGGTGGGGGCCGTCGGTGTCTTCGTGTGGGGCGAGCCCAGGTTCTCCCGCGACGTGGACATCGTCCTCAACGCCCGCCGCCCCGAGGCCGACCGGGTCATCGCCGACCTCCGGGCCGCGGGGCTCGCGGGCCCCCGGCCGGGGGAGGTTGTGCGCCACGCCCTCTTCCGGGTCCCCGGCTCCCCCCAGCGGCTGATGGTGGACCTCTGGCTCCAGCGCACCCCCGGGATGCTCCCGTTCATCCCCCGGGAGGAGCAGCCGGTGTTCCGCCGCTGGATGCGATACGACCAGGCGGCCTTCGAGCGGCGGGTCCGGGTGGCCTACGGGCGGCGCCGGGTCTGGGTGGCGCGGCCCGAGGACATCCTGATACCGAAGGTGGATTTCTCCCGGGGGGGTCCCGCGCGGTACGCGAAGGACGGTGCGGACATCTGCGCCATTCTCCAGGTCCAGGGGGGAAGCATCGACCGGAGATACGTGGTGCGGTGGCTGAGATATCTGGGGCTCTACCCGCATTTTCAGGCCATCGAGAGAGAGTGCATCCCGAAGTCTGAGAGATAGGGTGGAGCCATGTCCCTCGCCGAGTCCCTCTCCCGCTGGTCCCCCCCGGGACAGACCCGCATCCCCTTTCCCTCCAAGCTGGGGGCCTTCGTGGGCCGCGGCTTCAAAATCTGGTGGTCCTACAAACTGTGGGTGGCCCTCGATTTGCTGGGGACCATCAGTTTTGTGCTGGTCTACTGGTTCCTCTCCACCATCGTGTCCCCCGAGAGAATCCGGGCGGCGGGCTACGGGGAGTCCTTCTTCTCCTTCGCCCTGGTGGGCATCGCCTACTACCAGTTCCTCTGGGCCAGCGTGCAGAGCCTGTCGCGGGCCATCCGGGACGAGCAGTGGATGGGGACCATGGAGACCCTGCTCTCCGGGGCCACCTCGTTCCCCACGGTGCTACTGGGGGAGTCCCTCTACCGGTTCATCGAGGCCGCCGTATTCCTCGTCGCGGCCCTCCTCGTCGGCGCGGCCCTGGGCCCCCTGGGGCTCATCCTCACCCCCGCCACGGTCCTCTCGGCCCTGGTGCTGAGCCTCTTCCTGGTGACGAGCCATGTGGCCATCGGCCTCTTCTCGGCGGCCATGGTGCTCCGCATCAAGGAGGGGGACCCGGTGGTGTGGGCATTCAACTGGTTCAACAACCTCCTCTCCGGCGTTCTCTACCCCATCGCCCTGCTGCCCCCGGCGCTGGCCTGGGTGGCCCAGGCCCTCCCCCTCACCTATGCCCTCGACGGCATCCGCCGAGTCCTCCTCCGCGGGGAAACCCTCGCCGGACCGGCCATCCAGGGGGACCTCGCCTTCCTCCTCCTCTGGACCTCCCTCATGCTCCCCCTGGGCCTCCTCGCCTTCCGGCAGAGCCTGCGCTCGGTGAAGCGGCGGGGGGAACTGGGGACCTACTGAAACCTTTATATAACCGGGAGTTAACTCGCCATTATATGCTCGAACTCGACTCCCGAGTGCGGAAGTGGGGCTCCTCGGCGGGCATCCTCATCCCCAAGGGACTCCTGGAAGCGGGGCTCCAGGTGGGGGAGGAGGTGCGAGTCCGCATCTACAAGAAGGTGGACCTGGAGCGCCTCCGACGCCACCGGGTGCGGTTCACCCCCCTGCAACTCCAGCGGATGAAGGACTCGGCCAGGAAGGGCTGGCAGAAGCGGTGAGCTCCGCCGGTGACCGAATACTTCCTCGACAGTTACGCCCTCATCGCCCTGGCGACAGGGAGCGAGGGCTACACCCGATACTCGGAGGAGGCGTGGGTCACGGGCCCGATGAACCTCGCCGAGGCCTACTACATCCTGCTGGAGCGCGGTCGGGGTGACCTCGCGGAGGAATTCTGGGAAGAGTTCTCCAAGGTGGCGGTGGAGATTCCCGGCCCCGTGGTCAAAGAGGCCATGCGGTTCCGCCTCCAGGCCCCGCGCACCCGGGGGCGCCGCCTCTCCTACGTGGACGCCATCGGCTACACCTTCGCCCGGGAGGCCGGCCTCCGGTTCCTCACGGGGGACGACGACTTCCGGGGGATGGAGAACGTGGAGTTCGTGAAATAGCGGATTACTTTCACCCCGCTCCCGGCGACCCTTCAGATAGGACGATGGCTGAGTGGCGGATTGAGGTGAACCATCATGAAATGCAAGGTGTTCCATGTTCCCATGCCGGTCACCCGCCCCTCGGGCGACGTCTCCAGTCTGAACGAGTTCCTGGAGAGCGTCAAGGTCTCCCGGATATTCTCCTCCGTGGTGGGGGAACGGGCCGCTTCCTGGTCTGTCCTGGTGTTCTACGAGGGTGGGCCGGGTGTCGGCGGGCTCCCTCCGCCCGGGGCCGCTGTGCCTGAAAAACCGGGTGCGGGGGAGCCGGAAAAGGGGAGGGATACCTCTCCCCCCGTGGAGGAGATTCCTCTCACCCCGTCGGAGTCGCGCCTCTATCAGGCGTTGAGCGCCTGGAGGAAACAGCAGGCCGCGAAGGAGGGGGTCCCGCCGTACATCGTCGCCCCCAATGTCTCGCTGCGGCAACTGGCGAGGTCGGGCGCCGGGAACCGGGAGGACCTGCGCCAGATCAAGGGCGTCGGCCAGCGGAGAATCGACAGATACGGTGATGACATCCTCCGGGTGGTCCGGGAGTCGGCGGCGGAGTGAATCCCCTTGCCTGAAGACCGGGGAGAGCTCACCGGGTCTCCTCGCACATCCGCCTCATCTCCTCCGCCCGGGTCTTGAGTGTGAATCCGAGGGGGGTCTCGCGCTGCATCTCCAGGGGCTCCAGCTCCAGGTTTTCGGCGCGGACTCTCTCCGCGTAGACCCGGAGTCTCTCGGTGAGCTCCCGGGAGTCGAGGGTGGCACCTCCGATGTCGAGTCTCCATGCCTCCATGGCCTCCAGCCGCGCCCACATCCGGGGGGCCTCGGCGGTGGTGTTCTCGTACCACGCGCCGCCCTCGTTGGGCGTGAGGAGGTGGTGGTGGCTCTGGGTAACGTGGAAGGCCTTGAGGGTGCCCTCCTCGGCGGGCAAATCCTGGGTGGTCGGCGCATCCTGGGAGGAGGCGCCGAGTTTCGACGAAGTCGAAACCCGCAGGTGTTCGTCGGCGCGGACTCGGAGGCGGGCCAGGGTCCCCTCCCGGAGTTGGGCCTCGATTTCGGCGACCTGGAGGAGCAGGATGCGGCGCTCCCCGAAGCGGACCTCCTCGGTGTAGAGGAGGAGCATCCAGAGGGGCTTGAAGTGGGCCTGGAAGGTCTCCGGGGCGGGGATGTGGAACTCGTGGAGGTGGGGGGGCCGGAGGTAGGGGTCAAAGGGGTGGATGGCTCCGGCGAAGAGGCGGTAGGCGGAGGCATCTATTTTCTCGAGGCGCATGGAGACCGAGGAAAACTGTGGATGAGAGGGTATTAGGATTCCCGCGCCCATGGAGGAGAGGCGGCGGGATGAGAGGCATCTACGGGTCCCAGAGGGAGTTCTTCTGCAGGGCCTACCGAGAGGGGGAGACCCCCTGGGATGTCTCCCTCTCCGAAGGAGAGGGGGACTTTCGACGAAGTCGGAAGTGGCCGGTGGACCCGGTGGTGCAGGAGATGGCCCGGAGGCTCCCCGGGGGCTCTCGAGTGGTGGACCTGGGGTGCGGGAGCGGGAGGAATGCCCTGTTCCTGGCCCGGCGGGGGCACCGGGTGGTGGGGGTGGACTATGTGGAGGAGGCCCTCCGGGCGGCCCGGGGGGAAGCGCGGAGGCGGAGGGTGGACCGGCGGGTCCGGTTCTACCGGGGGGACCTTCTCGCGGGCGGGGGCCCCTGGGT
>JACQPP010000037.1 GCA_016207465.1 Methanobacteriota archaeon | reverse complement strand
GGGTGGGCGGGATAGCAGAGACATCGCCGGTCTTCTCAACTCCGCTTTTGCAGCCCAGATTGGAGCCCGCTCCGCTGGTTCATCTCACGAACTCCACTCCCTCCATCCCCCGGAACGCATCGTCCCCCGTGAGGAACGGGACGTTCAGTTCGCGGGCCATCCGGTAGCCGATGCAATCAATGTAGGACATCCGGGGGTGGCGGGTGCGGAACAGGGCCGCCTCCAGCAGGAGCCCCGAGAAGAGGGGGCGGCAGTAGGGCAGGAGGTCGTGGAATTTCCGCTCCACGATGGCCCTCGGCCGTCCCTTTCGGAGGGCCACATAGGCGAACTCCATGAGGTTCAACTCGGTGGTGGCGATGCGGACTCCTGGACCCGCATAGGAATGGTAGGATTCCGTGCCCTCGAAGACGGCCATGAGGGCGTAGGTGTCGAAAAAATAGGCCGCGGGAGGATTCAGCGCCATCCGCGGCGGGCCTCATCCTTCGCCTTCTGGACATCCGGGAATGTCCCCTTCATCGAGCCGAAGTGCTTACTGAGGTCCCCTACCCGGATGAAGTTCACCGCGTATTTCTCCCCCGGCTTCATCCTCCGCTGGCGGACCACCTCGGCGGGGATGATGACCGCCAGGGAGTCCCCCCAGCGCTTGGTCTCCACGACGGCGTCGGCCATCATGGGACCCGATATTTTCCATGAGATATAAAGGTTTGTCCCCCCAAAACCCAAGAACAAGGGATGGGTTTATATGCTCCCGGGGGGCTGCCGAACTACTGTGGAGACCCGTCCCTCTCTCCCCCGCCTTCTTCTCTCCCTCGGCTGGAGCCCCCGGGCCACCCTGCGGCGGGCCCGCGAGGGGGGATGGTTTGATTGGCGCGTCGGGCTCGCGATTCTCGTCGGGTACAGCGCGGTGGAGGCCGCCACCTGGGTGCTCTCCGGCATCCCCCGCAACGGGGAGGCCCTCCGGGTGCTCTTCGTGGATGAACTCTTCCCCGAAAAGATGCGCCACGCCACCCGCCTGGCTCCCCTCGCCCACTTCGCGGTCCTCTGGCCTCTGAAGGTCGCTGGGGACCTGGCCCTGGTGACCGCCAGCCACCACCTGGCCCGCCGCCTCGGGGCCACCCGGGGCACCTGGAGGGAGTGGCTCGCCGCCTATGGCTACCTGGTGGGAATCCTCGACCTCTACTTCATCTGGGCCACCTCCATCGCCATCCTCCCCGGGGAGCGGGCCATGGCGGTCTCCCATGTGCTGCTGGCCATGACCATCACGGTGGTCATCATGGTCTACACCTGGGCCTACGCCGAAATCTACGGCCTCGACGACGACCGGGCCTACCGCGGATTTTTCCTCTTCTTGGTGGGAATCCCCGCCGCCCTCCTCGCCCCCGCCGCGCTGCTCCTGCCCGCGGGATAGTCACTAACCTCCATTTCACGCGGCCGCGGGTATCGAAAAGATTAAACCACCCCCGCCCGTTGGGGGGACTCGATGCCTCTGGCGGTGGTCACCGGAGCCTCCGGGTTCGTGGGGACCCACATGGTGGACCTCCTGGCCCGGGAGGGGTATGAGGTGCGGGCCACCGACGTGCGGCCCCCGGCGGCCCCGGGGACGGCCAAATTCATCGCCTCCGACATCACCCGGAAGGAGACCCTGAAGCCCGCCCTCCAGGGGGCCGATGTCCTCTTCCACATCGCCGCTGTCTTCGACTACTCGACTCCGTGGGAGGTCCTCCACCGGGTGAACGTGGAGGGGACCGGCAATGTCTTCGAGGTCGCCATGGACGCCGGGGTCAAGACCGTGGTCCTGTGGGGCGCCGTGGCCTCCTACGGGATTCCCGACCCCAAGCGCCTCCCCGTCCGGGAGGACCATCCCCTCACCGCCGCGGAGGTGGGCTACGACCGCTCCAAGCGGGAGCAGGAGGAACTCGCGTGGAAGATGCACCGGGAGAACGGGCTCCCCCTGGTGGTCATGCGCCCCGGCGGCATCTACGGCCCCCGCTCCAGGTATGGCCTCTTTCAGCTCATCCACTCGGTGTCCCAGGGGTGGCTCCCCGGAATCCCCACCAACATGGACTACAAGCTCCCCGCAGTCCACGTCCGGGACGTGGCGGGGGCCGCCCTCCACCTCTCCCGGCACCCGGCCGCCCGGGGCCAGGCCTACAATGTCGTGGACGACAATATTCTGGACCTGCGGGGTGCCCTCCAGTTCACCGCCGCCCTCTTCGGGACCCGCATCTCCAACCTGCCCCCCCTGCCCCCGAAGATGGTGGCCAACTTCCTCATCAAGTTCGCCCGGGGGCTCGAGAAGAAGGCCCGGAAGAAGGGGGTCCCCCCCAAATTCGGGGCCGAGAGCCTCCAGTACATGCGGGGCAACTACTGGGTCTCCAACGAAAAACTCAAGTCCACCGGATATCAGATGCTCTACCCGGACATCCGCATGGGCCTCGCCGAGACCGTCACCTGGTACCAGAGGGAGGGACTCCTATGAAGAGCATGAACGCCGCGCCCATTCGGGCGCGGCGTTGACCAAGGCCATGTCATTTCTCCTCGACGGCCCCCTGCTCCTGGGCCTGGGGCACCTGGTGGCCCTCGCGGCCCGCAACAACCCTCGGCGCCACTGGCTCCCCCACATCCTCGGGGCCCTCATCCTCGGCGTCTTCTACGCCACCAGCGTGGCCGCCTTCACCGACATGGATTGGATACGCCCCCTCCTGGTGCCCCCCTTCGTCTTCGGCAACCCCACGAGCGGCACCGACTGGATGGTCAACAGCGGCGTCTTCCACTTCCAGGTCTCCTGGCCCCCCGGCAAGACCGTCACCTTCCTTGCCATCCTCGGGTTCGTCTCCTACCCCTTCTGGCTCTACCTCGGCTTCTGGAACGGGCAGAACCTCTTCGGCCGCAACCCCAAGCAGAGCGGCCTCATCGGGCTCCTCAAGGTCTAATGGGGAAACGTCCAACGAAACCCCGCCGCCCTGCCGGTTTCCCGCAGGTAGCCTACGTAGATTCCATCCGCATCCGATTTCCGGTTTCCGGTGCCACTCTCCCGTGAGGTGATGTCCCATGGGTGTAGACCGTAACTACTCAAGCCCCGCGGCCCAGTACTACCTGCTGCGGGACAGGATGGTGGTGGAGGGCATCCGCCTGCTGGGGGCGGCCGCCGAGAAGCCAGAGCGGGTGGGGGCCAAGGAGTGGCAGCGCCTGGGGGACCTCTCTGCCCAGATTCTGGCCTACGCGCCGGGATACGCCGGGAAACTCTACCTGGTGTGCGCCCGCCTCTGCTACGCCATGGCCGGCAACAAGACCCCGCGCCTCAAGGCCAAGGTGGCCTCCCCGGAGGCCCTCGAGAAGGAAATTCGGCAGCTGAAGAAGGCGCTTGGCATGTAACTCATGTTGCGCCAGGTGCTGGACTACCTGCCTCCCTACCGGGCCCCCTACGCGGAGCCGTGCACGGGCCTCCTCCGGCTGGACCACAATGAGAACCCCGAGCCGGTCCCGGATTTCATCCGGGAGGCCCTCGGGGAGGCCGCCGGGGAGGTCTCGCGCTACCCCGACCCCCGACACACCCGGCTGAAGGAGTCCCTCTCCGGCTACACGGGGCTCGGGGCCGAGCACATCAGCGTGGGGAGCGGGGCCAGCGAAATCCTGGATACCCTCTGCAAGATTTCGCTGGAGCCCCTGGACCGGGTGGTGACCCCTTCCCCGGCCTACGGGATGTACTCCTTCCTGGCCATGGTGCACGGGGCCTCCCCAGACTTCGTGAAGACCCGATGGCCCCGCTTCGAGGCGAAGCCCCGGGACATCCTCCGGGCGGCGGAGGGGGCGCGGGTCATCTTCCTCTGCTCCCCCAACAACCCGACGGGACAGGCCATGCCGCGGGGCGACATCGAGCGGGTGGCGGAGGAATTCCCCGGCCTGGTGGTGGTGGACGAGGCCTACATCGAGTTCGGGGGGAAGACCGTGGCCCCCCGGGTGGGGGACCTGGAGAACCTGGTGGTGGTCCGCAGCCTCTCCAAGTTCCTCGGGCTCGCGGGTCTCCGGGTGGGATACGCCCTGGCGAGTCCCCGGGTGGCGGAGGCCCTGGAGAAGGTCCGCCTCCCCTTCAATGTCTCGGGACCCGCCCAGCATGTGGCCCGAGTGGCTCTGGAGCACCTTGACCACTACCGGGGGGCCCGGGAACGCATCGTGAGAGAGCGGGAGAGGCTCCGCCGGGCGCTCGGCGCCATCCCTGTGCTCAAAGCGGCCCCCTCAGAGGCCAACTTCCTCCTGGTCCGGCAGCGGGGGAAACGCCCCCTCTACGAAGAACTGGAGAGGGCCGGAATCGTGGTGCGGGAGATGTCCGGGGTCGTCGGGCTGGAGGGGGGCCGCTACCTCCGCATCACCGTGGGGACCCCCGAGGAGAACGACCGCCTCATCGCCGCCCTCCGGCGGCTGTTCCACAACCGGAACAACAACCGAAAAAAGAAAGAAACTGGATTTACGCCGCCTTGAACCCCATCTGCACTTCGTTCTCGAACATCACCGGGGCCAGTTGCACCCTCATCCCCTGGATGACCTTCTCGGCCTCCACCTGGAGGATGCCCATCACGCTCGGCCCCTCCTGGAGTTTCACCACTCCAATCACGTAGTTCTGCTTGGCCTGGTACCGGAGGGGGGGGACGCGCACGAATGTCCACGTCTGGACCGTCCCGGCGCCCTGGAACTCGTGGGGCTGGAGTTTGCCCGGGGCCCCGCAGGAGGTGCAGACGATGCGGGGGGTGGCGAACATGGCCCCGCAGCCCCCGCACTTGAGCCCCTTGAGTTTTCCGGCCTTCAGGGATTCGGCGTACTGCGCATAGGGGAGTGGGTAATCCGCCATTTCTACCTCTTGAAGATGTGCACCACCGCTGTGCCGCCGCTGCCGCCGACGTTGTGGGTCATGCCAATCTCGGCCCCCTTGACTTGGTTGTGGGCCTGGCCCCGCAACTGCTGGACAATCTCGACGACCTGGGCGACCCCGGTGGCGCCGATGGGGTGGCCTTTTGCTTTGAGGCCGCCGCTGGTGTTGCAGGGGATTTTGCCGCTGTCGTAGTAGGTGTCGCCGTTCTGGGCGCTCGGCCCGCCCTTGCCGGGGGGGTAGAAGCCGAGGCCCTCGAGGGCCACGATTTCGGCGATGGTGAAGCAGTCGTGGACCTCGACCACGTCAATGTCCTTGGGGCCCGTGCCCGCCATCTGGTAGGCGGCCTGGGCGGCCTTCTCGGTGCTGGTGATGCGGGTCATGTCGGCGCGGTCGTGGATGGCGAGGGCGTCGGTGGCCTGGCCGTTGCCGGCGACCCAGACGGGGGTGTCGTATTCCTTGGCCCTCTTCTCGCCGGCGAGGATGATGGCGGCGGCGCCGTCGCTGAAGGGGCAACAGTCGTAGAGGCGGAGGGGGTCGGCCACCATGGCGCTGTTCATCGCGTCCTCCAGTTTGATTTCCTTCTGGATTTGGGCCTTGGGGTTCTTGGAGCCGTGCTTGTGGTTTTTGACGGCCACGTGGGCGAGGTGTTCGGGCTTGGTGCCGTGCTTGTTCATGTGGGCGCGGGCGATGAGGGCGTAGTGGCCGGGGAACGTGATGCCCGCGGCGGTCTCGTAGTAGGCGTCCCCGGCGTAGGAGAAGTACTCGGTGTTCTCGGGAGTCGTGCGGTTGAGCACGCGCTCGGTGCCCCCCACCAGCACCGTGTCGTAGGCCCCGGCCTGGATGGAGTGGATGGCGTGGCGGAGGGCGGTGGAGCCCGAGGCGCAGGCGTTCTCAAAGCGGGTCGCCGGAACCCCCGGTATCCCGAGGGCCGCGGCGGTCAGCGGGCCCAGGTGGGCGGTGCGCTCGGTGAGCTCGCCGATGAAGTTGCCCAGGAAGAGGGCCTGGAGGTCGCGGGGGGCCACCTCGGCGTCCATGAGCGCGTCGAGCCCCGCCTCGGCCATGAGTTCGCCCTGGGTCTTGGGGCTGCGGCCGAATTT
>JACQPP010000030.1 GCA_016207465.1 Methanobacteriota archaeon | reverse complement strand
GGGCTGCCGGGGACGAGGAGGCGTCCCGGGTGGAGGGCGACGACCTCCTTGAGGTCGTAGCGGAATTTGACGCCGGTGGAGAAGTCCTGGCGGGTGGCGAGGTATTCGAGGCCGTCGAGGAGGACGAGGCCCCCGGGGTTCTCCTTGAGGAAGTCCTCGCTGTATTTGATGAGCTCGGCCATCTTCTCGGTGGCCGGGGAGCCGTCGGGGCTGCGGCGGCCGAGCCAGATGTAGCGGGAGCCCTCGGTCTTGCGGCGGAGGGCGCGGGTGATGCAGAGGCCGGGGACCCCCATATGGACCGCCTCGTCGAAGATGTCGTGGCCGGGGGCCCCGCGGGGGGTGGGGACCAGGTAGGAGCCCCCGGGGTGCATGCGGTAGAGGTGGGGGAGGCTCACGCCCCCGGGGAGGATTTCCTCGGGGTGGTAGGGGGCGAGGAAGGGGCCGTGGGCCTGGAGGAGTTCGGCGGCGCTCCGGGAGAGGATGGCGTTGGCCTTTTCCTGGCCCATCTCCTCGGCGGCCCGGGGGAGGAGGACGCGGAGGACCTGGGCGAGGGAGGCGGCGGTGGCCTGGGCCCGCTGGCCCACGGGGAGGGCGGCGAGCTTCTCGTAGAACCGCCCCAGTCCCACCCTCCCCTCCGGGGTGATGTCGAGGGCGGGCTCGGCCTTCTGGAGGGCCTCGCGGAGGGGCCCGCGGCGGCGGCAGGCCTGGAGGAGGGGCTCCACGACCCCCTGGAAGAGGAGGGTGGGGGCACCGTGGGCGTAGAGGACCTCCCCGCTGGAGCCCGCGGCGGTCCCGAAGACCCCCGTGAAGAGTTCCTTGGCGTGGTCGCGGGTGGAGACCGCGGCGTGGAGGGCCTCCAGGCGGAGGTTGAGGTCGAAGAAGGCCCGCAGAATCTGGGCGGTGCCCCCCTTCTCCAGGATGCGGGCCCCGTCCCGGAGGTAGAGACTCCCGTCGCGGCGGGCCTCGAAGTCCTCCCCGCATCCCCACTCCACCAGCCAGGTGTGGAGCAGGCGCACGATGGGAGCGGGGCCGGTGAGGGGGACGGTGAGGGCGATGAAGCGGTTGGTGAGGCTCGTGTAGGTCTTCACCAGGAGGGCCTCGTCCCGCGGGGCCCCCTCCATGGGGGATGTGAGCTGGCGGGCGTGGGCGATGGCCCCCCGGCGGGCCGCGTGGGGGACCACCAGCCGGAGCCCGAGGAGCAGGCAGAGGGAGGCTCCGACCGCCGCCCCCCCGGCGGGGACCCCGCCCAGCCAGGGGGCGACCGCGGCCAGGGCCAGCCCGAGGGTGAAGAGGAGGGCCCAGCGGGTGCGCAGGAGCAGGAAGAGGGCCCCAGAGCCGGCGGCGGCCGCCGCGAGCGCCAGCGCCCCGATGGGGGCCAGGGGGCTCAGGAGGTCCATTGGAGGGCCCTCCACACCCGCGAGGCCAGCAGGCAGAACCCGGGGAGGAGCAGTAGCCCCCCTCCCAGATAGAGGGCCCCGGGGGCCTCCGGAGGCACAGGCGCCCCGGCGAGCAGGAGGCCCGCGCCGGCGAGGGCCCCCCCGCCGAGGAGAAGCCGCCACACCGAGTTGCCCCGGGCCAGGGCAATGAGGGGACGGAGGTAGAGGACGGCCGCGAGCAGAAGCACGGCGCCAGCGGCCCCGTTCAGCACAAGAGCGGCCTGCATTCTGCCCGTTATTCCAGGTATTCGGCCTTGCTGGTGATGCGGATTCCCCCGGCCCCGATTTCGTAGAGATAGACCCCGCGGTCGTGGTTGGTCCCCCGCATCTTCCGCACCGTAAGCGTGCGCACGTGCTCGTTGCCGATGCGCGGGTACTCCAGCTCGATGAGGCCGTGGGTCACGAACCCCGAGAGGTCCTGGGCGTGGCGGCTCCCCTCCAGGGTCTCGCTGGTGAGGAGGGCCGTGGCCCCCGTGGACTCCAGCATCTCCACCAGGGCCAGCAGCTCGTGGCGCAGGGTGAACTCGCTGGAGGTGGTCAGCAGGAGGGCGGTGACGCTGTCCAGCACCACCCGCTTCACCTTCAACCTCTTGATTTCCCCGTGGATGAGGCCGGAGACCGTGTCCAGGGTGAACTCGGCCGAGGGCTGGTCGGCGATGTGGAACTTCCCCGAGATGCCCTTGGGCAGCGGCGAGGCGTCCACCAGGCCCAATTTGTTCTCCGATGCCATCCTCTTGAGGTCCCAGCCGAACCGCGCCATGTAGTCCACGATGTGGCGCTTGTTCTCCCCCATGGTCACCAGGAGGCCCGGCTCCCCCCGGCGGACCCCCTCCACCAGGAACTGGATGCAGAAGGTGGTCTTCCCCGTCCCCGCCCCCCCGGAAACCAGGATAGTCCGCCCCGGCACATAGCCCCCCTCCACCAGGTCATCGAGACCGGGGACACCCGAAGAGACGCGGGAATCGGAGGACATAGGGACCGAAAGGAGAGGTGGACCGGGGGTAGAATATACCTTTCCCCGCCCAGCAATGTATATATCCTCTATTTTTCACCTCTCTACGATGCGTATTCTGCTCCTGTGGGCCCTTCTCCTTTCTCTTCTCCTCCCGGCCGCCGGGGGCGACATCCGGGAGTTCACCGCCTCCCCGGCCACCCTCTGCCTCGGGGAGCCCCTGGACCTCGCCCTCTTCATCGAGGGGGCGACGCCCCGGGAGACCCCCCGGGTGGATTTCCTCCTCGACGGGGCCCCCGCGGGCTCCCTGGAACTCCTGCCGGTCTCCGGGGCCGCCGGCCTCCAGGCCCAGTGGAGGCCCCCCCAGGCCGGGGGCTACACCGCGCGCCCCCGCCTGGAGGACCGCCCCGGCCCCTCCTCCGACTTCTCGGTGGTGGTCTGCCTCCCCCGCGAGGGGGGAAACCGGGAGGGATTCCTCTTCTCCACCGGCAACCCCCGCGTCCTCCGCCAGCCCCTCCTCCGGGAGGCCCTCCGGGGGGAGGCATTCCTGATGGGGCTCTCCCTGGAGAACACCGGCGACGCCCCCCTGTCCCTGGAGCCCAAGTTCCCCGGCCTCCCCGCGGGGTGGGTGGCGGCGGAGCCCCCGCGCCTCACCCTGGAGCGGGGGGCCCGGGGCAACTTCTCCCTCCTGGCTTCCATCCCCGGGGGCGCCGAGCCGGGGGACTACCCGGCGGCCATCCTCCTGGGGGCCACCCGGGCCCCCTTCCTCCTGCGGGTGCGGGCCGGGGAGACCAATACGAGCCGCCCCATCCTCACGCGGAGCGTGGACCTCGAAGAGGTCCCCCCGGACGTCCCGAGGGTCGTCCTCCTCCCCCGGGCCCGGGTGACGCTCCGATTCTGGAACGGGGCCCAGCCCTCCTCCCGGGCGGAGCTGGTGGAGCAGGTGCCCCCCGCCCTGGCCGCCCGCCCCGCCGCCATGCAATTCCCCGATGCCGCCCCCGAGCGGCTCCCCGGGGAGCCCCCCCTCCTGCGGTGGGTCCTCCAG
>JACQPP010000031.1 GCA_016207465.1 Methanobacteriota archaeon | reverse complement strand
TTCGTCGGCTCCAGCGCCCTCTACCTGATGGCCTGGCTCCTGGCGGCCCTGGCCGGGGAGTTCATCCCAGGTCTCATTCCGTGGAGGGCACAATTGCACCTCGCCCTCCTCGGGTTCATCGGGATGATGATATTCGGGATGAGCTACCTCTTCATCCCCACCTTCTCCGGGCGGATGCTGGCCCGCACCGACCTGGCCCTCGCCCACCTCCTGATGGCCCACCTGGGGGTCGCCGGGGGGACCCTGGCCCTGGCGGCGGCCCCCGGGGCTGCCTGGGCCCCCATGCTCCCCTGGCTCCTCGGGGCACTGCTGTGGGCCGCCAACATCCTCCAGACCCTGCGGAGCCCCCGGCTGGAGGTGCTGGAGAAAGGACTCATCCCCCCGGAGGCCCTCGAGGACCCGAAGTCCCCCCGGAAGCGGGTGGACCGGTGGGCGCGGGTGGCCACCGCCGCCACCCTCCCCTATCTGCTCGCGGGCTCCGCGGGCCTCGCCGCCGCCTACGCAGGCATCCTCCCATACCCGGCGGCCCTCCACCTCTACACCGCCGGATTCATCGCCCTCATGGTGTTCGGCGCCGGATACCACCTCCTCCCCCGATTCACCGGAGTGGTCCCCCCGCCCCGGCTGGCGGCCCTCAACATCCTGCTGGCCCTGCCGGGCCCGGCGCTCATCGCCCTCACCATCACCGGGCCCCGGGGCCTCTTCCACCCCGCCGCCGGACTGGAGGCCACCGCCGGACTCCTCTTCGCCGGGTTCATCCTCCACTCCCTGCTGCGCACGGAGCGCCGCCACCCCTCCTACCTCTTCTACGCCGCCAGCGCGGCGAGCCTCATCCTCGGGGTCCTCCTCGGGGTGGCCTTCTCCCTCCGCGTCGAATGGCGAATCTACACCCCCCTCCACGCGTGGGTCAACCTCCTGGGATTCGCCGGGTTCATGATTGTGGGGGTGGCCACCGACGCCCTCATCGGCTACCGCCCCGGCGAACTCCACGACCGGAGGGCCCTCCGGGGACTCTACCTCTCCGCCCTCACCGGCCTCCCCCTCCTCGCCCTCTCCTACACCGGCGCCCCCACCCGCATCCCCGGCCTGCTCCTCCTCCTGCTCTTCGCCGGCCTCTACACCCTCCGCCTGCACTCCAAATTCAAGACCATCGCCGAGTCCGAGAAGAGACTCGCCTCTCCCCCCGCCGCATCCCTGCGCCCCGACCTCACCGTGGCCGAAGCCCTCCGCGCCTTCCCCAACCACAAAAAAATGTTCCAGGACCTCGGAGTGGACGCCTGCTGCATGGAGCGCACCCTCACCCACTACGCCCAAGCCAAAGGACTCACCTACGAGGCCCTCCTCCAGCGGCTGGAGACAGGCCCCGCCCCGGCCCCCCGACAAGGAGGTGAAACCATGTCACAGGAAGAACCCAAATGCCTCCTCTGCGGAGCCCCGGAGAGCAAGACACTCCTCCTCCAGGCCCGCAAACAGGGCAAGACCGTCTGGGTCTGCCCCGCCGAGATGCCCCGCCTCATCCACGGAGGAGCCTGACGAAACACACATACAAACTATTTCTACAATACCCGCCCACTCTGCACCCGGGCTCCGGTAGTGTAGTTCGGCCAATCATTGTGGCCTTTCAAGCCGCAGACTCGGGTTCGAATCCCGACCGGAGCATTGTTTTTTCAGAAACGTTCTTGAGGCCTGGGGTTTCTGATGGCTCGATGGCCTCTCACGATGGCTTCCGCCATTTCCGGGCTCGGGTGAACGGTGTGGAGTTGCATTATGTGCGGGAGGGCGAGGGGGCGGGGAAGGCGCCATTGTTGCTGGTCCACGGGTGGCCCGGGTTTTATTTTGAGTGGCATCTGAACATCCGCCCCCTGTCGGCCCATTTCGATGTGGTGGTGCCGGACATGCGGGGCTACGGGCATTCGGAGAAGCCGGACCTGGCCCCGGAGAAGGGCTATTCGGATGGGGTGATGGCGGAGGACCTGCGGGGGCTGGTGGACCATCTGGGGTGGGGGCGGGTGAACATCGTGGCCCACGACTTTGGGGCGGTGTGGACCCAGACATTCGCGCGGGCCTATCCGGGGCGGGTGGGCAGACTGGTTCTGTTCGACCCCCCGTATCCGGGGATTGGGATGCGGCCCCTGATGCCGGGGCACCTGCGGGAGATGTGGTATCTCCTGTTCCACCAGATGCCGTGGGCCGAGGCGCTGGTGGGGTCGAATCGAGGGATGGTGGAGCGGTACATCGGCCATTTCCTCTCCCACTGGTCCTACGACAAGAACCTGTGGACTCTGGAGGAGGTGCGGGAGTATGTGGATGTGTATTCGCAGCCAGGGGCCCTGCGGGGGGGATTCCACTGCTACCGGGCGATGTTCCGCACCATGGGCCGCTTCCTGGGGAAGGTGCCGAAAATCGAGGCTCCCACGCTGGTCCTGTGGGGGGAGAACGACAGTGTGCTCCCGGTGGCGTGGTCGGACCGGCTGGGGGACTACTTCTCCCATGTGACCATGAAGCGGGTTCCCCGGTGTGGTCACTTCATGATGCGGGAGAGGCCCGATGTGGTGAACCGGGAGGTGGCGGGGTTCGTGGGTCAGTCTCCCCCGTAGATTTCCTCGTGGGGGTGAACCTGGATGCCGTTGGGGGTGATGTCGAAGGGGTGGACTTTGGTGTCGTGGGGTGTGCCCCGGAGTTTGAATATCTCGATGGAGCGGACCCGGGTGTTGCCTGCGCGCTTGAAGTAGAGGGCGATGGCCCCGTGGGTGACGAAGTTCTCGACCCCGAAGCGGCCCAAGTTGTTCTGGTCCAGGATCTCGCAGGTGAGGAAGGTGGTGATTCCGGCCACCTCGAGGGTGGTGCTGAGCTTGAGGAGCTCGATGCGGATTTTCTGGGGGTCGCCGATGTGGAATCCGATGGAGGTGCTGGAGTCCACCACGGCCCGCTTGGCGTTGAGCTCGGCCTGGACGGTGATGATCTGGTCGGTGAGGTGGCGCATGTCGAAGGGGCGGATGTCCACGTATTTCTCGTTGGAGGCGAGGCCCAGCTTCATGGAGGTGCCGTCGATGATGGCCAGTTTGCCCTCTTTCTCCAGGGCCGGGAAGTCCCAGTGGAACTTGCGGGCGTTGCGGCGGATTTCCTCGGGGCGCTCCTCGGTGGCCACGAAGATGCCGGGCTCGTTGTATTTGACGGCCCCGTTGTAGAGGTACTGGAGGGCGAAGATGGTTTTCCCGGCACCGCTGGTCCCCGAGAGGAGGTAGGTGCGCCCCTTGGGGAGCCCCCCGCCGCAGAGTTCGTCGAAGCCGTCGATGCCGGTGGGGACCCGCTCGTCCTCCATGACCTGGGCCATGGGTGGTGATGGGGGCGGTGCCACCATATAGTTTTGCCGAAAGCGGGCCGGGGAACGCTATTTTTATATCCGGCTCTCCCGAGTGATGTATCGGTGTCCGGTGGGTTCTCATGGTCCCGGTGGAGCGCGCGGCGGAGGGAATCTCGAAGTTCATCCGGGAGCAGGCGGAGGCCCTGGGTCGCCGGGGGGCGGTGGTGGCCCTGCGGGGGGACGCGGCGAGTTCCGTGTGCGTCCATCTGGCGGCGCGGGCCCTGGGGGCCCCATTGGTGCTGGCCCTGCTGATGCCCGAGGTGCGGGTGACGGACCCCAATGAGCTCAACGACTCCATGGAGGTGGCCGACCGGCTGCGCGTGGAGTATCGGGTGGTGGAGATCTCCAGCGTCATGGGGGCATACTCCCTGGCCATCTCCGACTTCGACCCCCAGGCGGCGGGGCCCAACGAGGGGTTGCGCCTGCGGACCCGGATGTCGGTGGCCCATTACTATGGGGGGCGCCTGGGGCGGCTGGTGGTGGGGGTGGAGGACCGCACCCGGCTTCTGCTGGCCCCGGATGTGGACCTGGAGTCTGATGTGTATCCCCTGGCCCACATGCTCCCGGGGGACGTGGTGGCCCTGGCGCGGCTCCTGAAGGTGCCGGAGCCCATCCTGGGGAAGCCCCTGGTGTCTCCGGTGGCCGACGGCCCCGGCGGGGGATTCAAGGGAGACGAGGTGGAGCGGCTCCTCCAGGCCCTGGTGGTGGAGGGGCTCGATGCAGAGGGGGCCGAGCGGCGCACCAGCGTCCCCCTGGAGAGAATCCGCTGGCTCCAGCGGCGAATCCAGTCAAACCGCCACCGGTGCGAAGGACTCCGGGTTCCCTCCCTCTGATGGTTATCGGGAGAGCTGGGCGCGGAATCCCCCCTTCAGCTCCAGGAGGACCCGCACGGCGTCGAGGACAACCTCCAGGGGGTCCCGGGGCCCCACCAGATACGAGAAGACGGGGCGCCCATCCCGGTCCCGCTTCACCTCCCCGGTGGAGGGGTCCCGGGCGAAGACGCGGAAGCCCCCCGCGGGGGACGCCAGGTCCCCCCGGCGGTCAGAGGTATGGGCCCCCAGGGCATACTCCTCGTCAATGATATGCCTGATCCTGCGGGTGACCTCCAGGTCGTCCCCCTGCACGACGATGCGGCCCTCCTCTAGGAGCACCCGGCAGGGGGCCGAGAGGGCCCCGGCGGGCTGCACCTCCAGGAACAACCCCCCGGCGAGGGGGACCGATTCAGGCGCGGTGGTGGAGGAGGTCTCCAGGGGCGGGTCCAGGGGAAGGTTGTCCCAGACCCTGGGTTCCGGGGGGCGGCGGCGGAGAAGCATCGGGGTATCCCCGGGGTTCCTCCCCGGGCGCCCAAACTTTATCTCCCTGAATGACTTAAAACCGCCCGGGAAACTGCTATCGAGGCACCCATGGAGGTCACCACCTACACGCTGCAGCCGGGGGACCCCGCGCCCCCCTTCGACCTCCCCGGGGTGGACGGCCGCAACCACACCCTCGACGGGTTCCAGGGGGCCCCCCTCCTCGTGGTCATCTTCTCCTGCAACCACTGTCCCTACGTCCAGGCCTGGGAGCAGCGCATCATCGACATCCAGCGGGACTACCAGCCCCGCGGGGTCCGGCTGGTCGCCATCAACTCCAACGAGACCCTGGGCCACCCCACCGACGACTTCCCCCACATGGTCCAGCGGGCCCGGGAGAAGGGATACAACTTCCCCTACCTCCGCGACGACACCCAGCAGGTCGCCCGGGCCTACGGGGCCCAGGTCACCCCCCAGGTCTACGTCTTCGACGCCCAGCGCCGCCTCCGCTACCAGGGCCGCGTGGACGACAACCACAAGAACCCCCGCCGGGTCAAGAGCCGGGACCTCCGCGACGCCCTCGACGCCCTCCTCGCCGGAAAACCCGCCCCCCAACCC
>JACQPP010000029.1 GCA_016207465.1 Methanobacteriota archaeon | reverse complement strand
GGCCGTGGTGGTGTTGTGGGTGGATGCGACCCCGCGGAGGACGGCGGCGGCCCTGTTGGTGGTGGCGGGGGCCGCACCTTTTATCCTGGGGGGCATTGATATCTGGGTGCGGTATGGCGGATTCTGGTGGCTCTAGTCCACCCCCTGCGGGAGGGGGTCCTCCCTCGGGTCCGGAGATTGTGGCCGGGCTGGTGGCGGGGCTCGCGGGGGCCGGGGTGGGCTTCGGTCTCTTCTACTCGGTGGCTGGGGAGCGCATGGCGGACCTCCTGGTGGGGTCTGGGGCTTTTGTGGGCGGGGGGGTGGCCTATGGGGCCCTTTATCATCGGGTGCTGGAGGGGATGATTCTGGGGAAGAACGCGGTGCAGAAGAGCCTCCTGGCGCTCCTCTCGGGGTGGGCCATTTTCTTCGCGCTTCCCATCTCCATCGGGGCCCCTCCGCCGGGGAATATCCCGGTGGTCTCCAATGTGCTGGGGCTGTTCGCGGCCACGCGGCCTGCGAGCATCCTCTACACGGCGGCTATCATGGTGGTGGCCGCGGTGGTCTTCGGGGTGCTGTGCGACCGGAGGAAGGGGTAGGTTATTCCGATTCCACGTCCGGTTTTGCGAGCTGGAGGGTCTCGATGGGGTTGGCGGAGTAGGTGTAGGTGATGGTGGCGTAGGGGTCGTCTCCGCGGTGCTCGAAGACGCGGGCCAGGTGGTGGTCCTGGAGGCGGTAGAGTTCGCGGCGGACGATGTTGATTTTCATGCCGAGCTCGTTGGCCAGGTCTCCGTCGGTCTTGCCCTCCCGGACGCTCTGGGGGAGGGCGGTGAAGACGCGGAGGCCCTCTTCGCCGCAGTGTTCGAGTATCCACTGGCGGGGGGTGAGGCGGGGCGTCTGGGCCGCGCGCAGGGACACTCGCTTGGGGGACATGGGGGGACTCCATAGTAGTGGGGGACGGGGGAATTCATCAACTTTGTGCGGATGGAGGATGAGGGGGGCTGGAGGCAGGGTTTAAGCGGAGGCAGGGTGCTGTGTGTGTGATGCCGTTCGACGGACTGGGATTGGCCCCGAATCTCCTGCGGGCCGTCCGGGACATGGGGTTCACGGAGCCCACCCCCATCCAGAGGGAGGCCATCCCGGTGGCCCTGGAGGGACGGGACCTCATCGGGCTGGCCCAGACTGGAACCGGGAAGACCGCCGCATTCCTTCTTCCCATCCTGCAGAGGCTCCTCTCGGGGCCCCGGGGGCACACCCGGGCCCTCATTTTGACCCCCACGCGGGAGTTGGCCCTGCAGGCCGACGAGTTCCTGCGGGGGTTCGCCCGCTACACCCCGGTGCGGGGGGCCCCGGTGTTCGGGGGGGTGGGTTTCCAGCCCCAGGAGCAGGCCCTGCGGGGGGGAGCGGAGATTATCACCGCGACCCCCGGACGTCTCCTGGACCACATGGAGCGGGGGAACACCCGCTTCGACCAGCTGGAGGTGCTGGTGGTGGACGAGGCCGACCGGATGATGGACATGGGGTTCCTCCCCGACCTCCAGCGCATTCTCTCCCGGCTGCCCCGCCGCCGCCAGACCCTGCTGTTCTCGGCCACCATGCCCCCGGAGATTCTGCGCCTCACCGGGCGGATTCTCCAGGACCCGGTGACCGTCCAGATCGGGGAGCGCTCGGCCCCCGCGGAGGGGGTCACCCACGCGGTCTACCCGGTGGCCGCCTACCTCAAGACCCCCTTGCTCCTCGCCCTCCTGCGCCGGGGGGGGATGGAGTCGGTTCTGGTGTTCACCCGCACCAAGCACCGGGCCGACCGCCTGGCCCGCGCCCTCCAGGGGGAGGGGTTCCGGGTGGCGGCCATCCACAGCAACCGGAGCCAGAGCCAGCGGGTGGCGGCCCTGGAGGGATTCCGGGAGAGGCGCTACCACATTCTGGTGGCCACCGACATCGCCGCCCGGGGAATCGATGTGGAGAACATCAGCCACGTCATCAACTACGACGTGCCCAATATGCCGGAGGACTACGTGAACCGCATCGGGCGCACCGCCCGCGCCAGGGCCATCGGGGACGCCTACAGCTTCGTCTCCCCGGAGGAGGAGAACGACATGCGCCACATCGAGCAGGTCCTCGGCGAGGACCTGCCGCGCCTCACTCTCCCCGACTTCGACTACCAGGCCTCTCCCCCGCCCCGGGCCCCCGGGGGGGGGAGACCCGGGTTCGCCTCGCGGGGGGGAGGGCGGCGGAGTGGGGGATACGGCGGGCGCGGGGGCGGTCGCCCCCAGCGGGGCCGTGGCGGGGGCCGCCACCAGAGGGGACACTCCTTCTCCTTCCAGCAAGGCCCCCGGTACGTGCGGTGAGCGTTTCCCGGGCTATGGGAGGATGACGGTGGCCTTTCCGAGGATGGAGTTCTGGGTGCGGTAGAGTTTGAACTCGATGCGGTTCTTCTTGTCGGCCCCTTTCTCCTCCTTCACCGGCTCGTAGATGAGGGTGTCGCCTCCCTTGAGCCATCCGCGGAAGGCGGCCTCCTCCCACTCGACCTGGACCCCCTCGAACTGGGTGATGGTCCCTTTGCCCACGGGGCTGCGGGCCTCCTGGAGGATGTCCACGTCCACGAGTTTCTGCTGGTTGGCCTGGTATTTCCGGGTGATTTTGGCGGTGCTGGTGACCGTGTCGCCGGGGCGGACCATGCCCCGGAACTGGACGTCTATTTTCTTGAGGGCGTGGGGGGAGCCGGCCCAGTCGGTGAGCATCTGGCTGACGAATGCCATGCTGCGGAGGCCGTGCTGGATGACCCCGCCGAGGCCCATGGCGACTCCCATCTTCTCGTCCATGTGGATGGGGTTGGTGTCCCCGGAGGCGGTCCCGTAGGCCTTGATTTCCTCGCGGTGGATGGGCCCCTTGACCAGGGGTGTGACGGCGTCCCCCTCTTTGACTTGGTCCCAGGTGGGCATGGTTAGAACCCCCCGGGTCGGACGGCGAGGGTCATGGTGGCCTTGATGGCGGTTCTGCCGTGCTGGTTCTGGGCCTCGGCCTCGGTGACAATCCAGAGCATGTTTGCCTTCTCGTAGACGTTGGCCACCTTGCCGGTGGTGGTGATGGTGTCCCCGGGCTTGACCGGCTCGATGTATTCGTAGGTTTCGCCGGCGTGGAGGATTTTCCCCGGGTTCTTGACGAGCCCCTTGAGGGCCACCACGGCCCCTCCGAGGGACTTCACGAAGATGTGGTTGGCGAAGCTGGGGAGGGCGAGGCTGCCGTTGAGGTAGTCGGGGCGCATGTCTCCCACGGATTCGGCGAACTTCTTCACCGCGTCGGCGGTCACACTGATGGGCTTCCCCGGGGGGTATCCCTTCCCGATATACTCTTTGTAGTGGTTGGACATGTCGGCTCCTCAATCGAACCCCATGGGGACAGGTCAGATAAAACTTTCTTTCCCCTTTCGGGTGAGAAACGTTCTTTCCTTCCCCGGGAGACGGGGGCACATGGAGTGCTCCCTCTGCGGCTCCCCGGCGGTGGTTCACCAGAGGTCCTCGGGGCGCCATCTCTGCCGGGACCACCTCCTGGGGTCGGTGGAGTCGCGGGTGCGGCGCACCCTGCGGGAGGACGGCGGGCTCCCCCCGGGCTCCCGCCTCGCGGTGGGGCTCTCCGGGGGCAAGGACTCCTCCTCGGCCCTCCATCTGCTCCACTCCATTTACGGCAGGCGGCCGGGGGTCTCCCTGGTGGCGGTCACGGTGGACGAGGGCATCGAGTCCTATCGGCCCCGCACACTGGAGTCGGCCCGGGCCCTGGCGGGGAGGCTGGGGGTGGAGCACCGGGTGGTCCGCTATGAGGATGTCTATGGGGTCACCATGGACCGGGCCGTAGAGGGAGGAGAGAGCCATCCCTGCGGTCTCTGCGGGCCCCTGCGAGGGGGGCTTCTCGTCCGGGCGGCGCGGGAGATGGGGGCCACCCATCTGGCCACGGGCCACAACCTCGACGATGAGGCCCAGACCATCCTGATGAATGTGCTGCGGGGGGACGCCGCGCGGCTCCTGCGGGGCCGGGTGGATGTGGAGGAGGGGAGGCTCATGCCCCGGGTGAAGCCCCTGCGGGGTGTGCCGGAGAAGGAGGTGGCCCTCTACGCCCTCCTGCGGGGGCTCCCGGTGTCGTGGGAGGAGTGTCCCTATGCCTCGGGGGCCCTCCGCTCGGAGGTGCGGGGGTTCCTCAACCGGTTCGAGGTGGACCATCCCGGAGCGAAGTATGCGGTGGTCCGGGGGTTCGAGAGGGCCGGGAGGGGCCGGGGGGGACCCCCCCTGGGGGGGTGCGTGCGGTGCGGTGAGCCATCGTCGGGGGAGTTGTGCAACGCCTGCCGGGCGCTGGTGGGGCGCGGGTTCGCCCGGGCCTGAGCCATCAGCCGAGCAGGTTGTTGACCTTGGAGGAGAGCCGGATTCCCTGGATGAGGCGGGCCCCTCCCCCGCTCTCGGGCCCCAGTTTGAGGCCGAGGAAGCCCACGGTGAGGCGGTTGCCGTCGAACACCAGGGGGAGCGTGGTGGGGGGTCCCTCGGGGTTCTGGGTGTTCCAGGGGACGGGGCCGGAGAAGAGGGGGGAGCCGAGGCGCTCCACCTGGAGGAGGAGGGTGGTGGAGTAGCCGGTGCCCTGGGAGACCAGCGGGGGGGCGCGGGTGAGGGTGCTGGTGTATTCCTCGACAGCCACTGTGCCTCCGGGAGTCAGGTCGAGGAGGACGACCCGGCTGGGGATTGCCTGGGGGAGGAGGCTCCGGTGGAGGGGGTCCCCGCGGAGGGCCACCTTGGCGGCGGCCCGGTGGAGGAGGGCGGCGCGGTAGAGGTCCACCAGGGTGTAGTCGCCGGTGCGGAGGGCCAGGGGCCAGGTGAGGTTGCCCAGGGCGGCGGCCTCCCGGTGGAGGCGCTCCCAGTCCTGGCTCCGGTTGGCCTCCCGCATGGCGCCGCGGCCCTCCCGGAGGAGGGAGAGTTCCCGGGGAGCGGCGGGGGATGTGCGGTTCTCCCGGCGGGCCTCGGCGATGGCCCGCTCCAGGACCCCTGCTGTGGCACTGGTGGTGGTCTCCAGCAGGGCCAGGGTCCCCTGGCGGAGGCCCGGGGTGATGTTGGGGCGGATGAGGTCGGCCAGGTTGTCGGTGAGGTTGCCCCCGCGGTCCAGCACCGAGGCGAGGAGGAGGGTGGAGTTGTTGCCCTTGCCGATGCTCGCGTTCACATCCCGGAGGAGACCCTGCAATTGGACCCGCTGGTCCCTCAGCTTGTCCGCGAGGTCGGGGGCCCCCGTGTGGGTGCAGCCGGAGAGCACCAGGGAGACGACCACCAGAATGGCGACCCGGGGAATCATGGAAGCCCGGTGGAACCATCCGCTCTGCCGGGTGATATCTTTTCCCGGCGTTTGTGGAAAAGCACGGACAGCACACAAAAGTTTTTAACGATGGGGCCCGCCTCTCCTCCTGATGGACGAGCGCCGCCCGCACCACCACAACCCCCTGGACGACCTGGGGGTGGAGACCTACAAGGAGGCCCCGGAGGAGGCGGGGAGCCGGGTGCTCTTCACCTTTGTCTTCACCCTGGTGGCGGTCCTCCTGGTCCTCCTGGGCGCCGGGTTCATCGTGGACGGCCTGGTGAAGAGCAAGGTGCTGGACTCCTTCTCCTTCTTCGGCATCATCGTCGCGGGGATGGGGCTCATCGTGAACGGCCTCACCATCTTCGACACCTTCTGGTACGACCGCTACCTGGTCCACTTCACGGGGCTCATGATGAGCGTGGGGGGCATCATCTACGCGGCCCTCTTCGCCACCCCCGCGCTCCCCCCCATCACCGCGGGGTTCATCATCATCCTCGTGGGGCTGGTGCTGGCCGTCATCATCGGCATGATCAACGCCGTCGGATGGGTGCGCATCAAGAAGAACCGGGTGGGGGTCTTCGCCATCTTCTGCATGGTGGTGATGATGGTCGTCATCGTGGCCGGGTGGATTGCCTCCACCAACCCCCGAGCCCTCGGGTGACCATGGACCTGGTGCTCCGCGTCCCCAAGGACAAGTATCGCAAGGTGCGCGACCTCCTGCTGAAGGACGACACCGTCTCCCGGGCCAGCGTGAACTTCCGGGAGGCCAAAACCCTGGAGTTCGCCGGGGACGACTATCTCTGCATCGTCCAGGGACTCGACGGGGCCGTGGCCCGGGCGCGGGAGATTGCCCAGGGGTGTCCCGCCGCGGAGCCCAAGGAGCGGGATCTGGTCCTCTCCAAACTCAAGGGGGAATCCGAGGCCGCCGCCGCCGGATTCGGCTCCATCTTCGAATAACATCGTGGGAGAGAAAAACAGTTTCACCCCGCTCTCGGCACAGGCGGATGGTCCCCGGGGCCCTGGAGTCCCCTGGAGGCATGATGCCCGAGATTGTAATCCGGAGTCCCCGGCCGCGGGGGGTCACGGAGGCCATCCAGCAGGTCCTGGCCGTGAAACTCCTCCAGGAGACCCCCCATGAGCGACGCCCAGGGGGTCCGGGTCGCCCGGTTTCTTGAGGCCGTCCTGGCCCCGGTGCCCCTCCTGTCCCTCACGGGGCTGGGGGTCCTCCTGCGCTCCGCCGGGGGCCCCACCTTCCCCGCCGACCTGGGGGTCTTCCTCCTGCTGGTCGGGGTCTTCTTGGGTCTGCGTCTTCTCCTGGGGACGCGGTGGAAGGACGAGAACCGCCTCTACCTGGTGGCTGGCGGGCTGACCCTGCTGCTCTTCGCGGGGGTCACGCGGGTGGTCCCGGTGGGGCGGCTGCTCCTCTTCGGGGCGGTCTCCATCGGGCTCCTCCTGGCTCTGGTGGCGGCCATCCGGCCCCGGTGGAAAATCAGCGCCCACATGGCCTCGGCCACGGGGGCCGCGTTCTCTCTCCTGGTGGCCGACCCCCTGCTGGCGTGGACTCTGCTGGTGGTCCCGCCGGTGGCCTGGTGCCGCCTGGTCCTGCGAGCCCACACCCCCATGCAGGTGGCCGCCGGGGGAATCCTGGGGGCCCTGGTCCCGCTGGCCGTCCAGAGAATCATTTAGGTGCGGCCAAAACTCTTTAGGGTGGAAGAGCAGGAGAGAGGGTGGACGAAGATGCACCAGTTGAATCCCACCCCGAAGGTCACCCAGAGGGAGGAGTACCTGGAGACCATCCTCTACCTGGTGAAGAAACACAATGCGCCCGCCAAGACCAACGACATCGCCGCAGAGCTCAAGGTCTCCCCGCCGAGCGTCACGGAGATGATGCAGAAACTGGCCCGGGAGGGGCTGGTGGTCTACAAGCCCTACTACGGGGTCACCTTCACCCTGGAGGGGCGGAGGCTGGCGGACAAAATCAAGCGCCGCCAGGGGGTCCTGGAGAAATTCCTGGTGGACACCCTGGGGCTCGACCCGGACCGGGCCCACGACGAGGTCTGCCGGATGGAGCACGGGGTGAGCGACGAGGTGCTGGAGCGCCTCTGCACCTTCCTGGGGCACCCCGACGCCTGCCCCGACGGCCACCCCATCGAGCCGGGGGAGTGCTGCGGGCGGGCCGGGAAGGGCGGGGCGACGTAGGAGGCTCCGGGCTCACCTGCGCTGGCGGCTCCCCGTGGAGGCCAGGGTGAAGCGGTCGCGGATGCGGAGGCTCGCCCAGTCGATGAGGAGCACGGCGGCGAGGACGACGAGGAGGAAGGTGAGGACCCGGTTGTACTGGAGTTGCCCGAGGTAGCCCATGATGTAGAACCCGATGCCCCCGGCCCCCACGAATCCCAGGATGGCCGAGGCCCGGACGTTGTACTCGAACATGAAGAGGGCCTGGCTGACGAGGTGGGGAGCCACCTGGGGGAGAACCACGTAGCGGATGACCTGGAGGCGGGTGGCCCCCATGGCGGCGAGGGCCTCGTGGGCCGAGGGCTCCATGGCCTCGATGGCCTCGTAATGGAGCTTGCCCAGGTAGCCGAGGCTGTAGAGGGCGGTGGCGAGGACCCCGGGGAAGGGCCCGAGGCCGACGACAATCACGAAGAAGACGGCCCAGAGCAGCGAGGGGACGGTGCGCACCAGGGCCAGGAGGCCCCGCACGGGGACCACCACCCAGCGGGGGTAGAGGTTGCGGGAGGCCAGCAGCGCCAGTGGGAGGGAGAGGAGGAGCCCCAGGAAGGTGCCCAGGAGGGCAATCTGGAGGGTCTCGGCCATCGCGGCGAGGGCGGTGCCGAGGAGGGCGGGGTCCGGGGGGAGCATCTCCCCGGCGAGGACCCAGAGGTTGGGGAGGCCCCGGGCGAGGCGGAGGGGGTCGCTGCCGGTGTTCCACGCCGAAACCAGGAGGAGGACCAGGAGGAGAGAGAGGAGGAGGTTGTTCCGGAGCCCCCGGCCGAGCCCCGGCGCGGGCTCGCCATTGACGGCGGCTGCGGCGGCGGGGGCGGCCATCTTCACCCTGTTTCGCCGGGAGGGGCTTATATCCCCCGGCTCAGCGGCCGTTCCCGTTGCCGAAGAGGCGGGTGACGACGCCGGGGTCGAGGTCCCGGGGATAGACCTCGGCCACCTTCCGTCCCCCCTTGATGACGACCACCAGGTCCCCATAGTCCCGGGCGATATCCACCTCGTGCTGGATGGTGACCAGGGTCATCTGCATCTCCCTCCGGAGCCGGGTGACCAGGTCCATCACCTCGCGGGCCTGGACGTAGTCCAGGTCGGAGACGAACTCGTCGGCCAGGAGCAACTCGGGCCTCTGGACGAGGGCCCGGGCGATGGCCACCCGCTGGCGCTCTCCCCCGCTGAGCTGGTGGACGCGGCGGTGGACGCGCTCCCCGAGACCCACCCGATGGAGGGCATCCTCGGCTGCCGCCACCTCCACGGGGGCGAACCTGCGGAGAAGACTGGGGACAACCCCCATGCGGGGGAGGTGGCCCATGAGGGCGTTCTCGAGGGATGTGAGGCTGTCCACCAGGCCGAGGTCCTGGGGGATGTATCCGATGCGGGACCGGAGCCCGCGCAGGTCCCGGGAGGAGGAGAGGTCCACCCCGAGGACCTCCACCCGGCCCCGGGTGGGGCGGAGGATGCCGTTCATCGTCTTCAGGAGGGTGGTCTTTCCCGCCCCGCTGGGGCCGAGAATCACCAGGCTCGTCCCCCGGGGGGCCCGCAGGGAGACCCCCTGGACCACCGGGGTGCCGTCGTAAGAGACCCAGGCATCCTCCAGCCGCACCGCCACCGGGGGACCCAGGGGGGTGGGGCAGGAGGCGGGAGAAGCGACGGGAGTGATGGATTCGGAGGCCATGGCAATCTACTCCACGATGAGGCGGGCCCTCATCCCCTCCTCGTAGTGGCCGGGGACGAAGCACCCGATTTCCCACTCCCCCTTCGCCTCCGGGGGGAACACGGCGCGCACCCACAGGTCGCCTCCGGGCCCGACCTCCATCTCCTCCAGCCGGCCCCCGGTGGCCACCTCAATCTTCTCGGGCTTGTAGATGAAGACGTCCGCGGGCAGGTCTTCGAAGAGGGAGAGGTTGTAGCCGTCGGGGACGGTCTTCTTCTTGCCTTCTACGGTCTGCTCCGCGTATTTCGCCCCGCGCCCGAAGGCCACCTCGTGGAGCTTGGTCCCGGTGTTCACGATGTGGAAGCCCACAGTCCTGTTGGCGACCACCCGGAAGGGTCCTCCCCGCGTGCCGTCCCGGGCCGCGATGTAGTCGTCCCCCAGGTGGATGGTGACCACCTCCTGGATGCGGCCCGGCACCTTCTCGAGGAACTCCTGGCCCGTGAGTTCCAGGGCCCGGCTCAGGGGGGCGATGTGCTCCGGGGTGGTGGTGTTCTCGAAGCGGACGAAGATGCCCGACAGGAGCTTCCGCATGAGGTCCCGGTTCTCGGAGGCCCCCAGGTCGAGGAGGGCCTGCCGCAGCCGGGATTTTTGGGGCTCGGGGAGGCCCTTCCCGAAGACCACCGCGTGGCTGGGGATGGGGCCCTGCTGCTCCAGCACCCGGGTCCCGTCGAGGACCTCGCGATAGAGTTTCTCGGAGACGTCCCCGGCGATGATGGACACATCCACTTGGCCCCCCTTCAGGGCCGACCAGCACTGGGCGTAGCCCCCGCCGAAGATTGTCTCCCCGAAGAATGCCTTCGGGTCCGCCTCCTTCCCCTGGGGAGGCCGGGGGACCAGCCCGAGTTCCACCAGGCGCGCCACGGGCATGACGAAGCCGGAGGTGGAGAGGGGGCTGGCGAAGCAGGCCCGCTTCCCCCGCAGCTCCGCGAGGCTCTGCGCCGGAGACCCCCGGGGGACCACCCAGTAGGAGAAATAGTAGGGTTTCTCCTGCTTCTGCTCCCCGATGACCACCTCCCGCACCTCCGCCAGGACGATTTCGGCCCCCGCCTTCTGGCTGGCGAGGGCGGCGGGCCACGCGCTCATCAGCCCCGCGTGGGCCTGGCCGAACCGGAGGGCCTCGATGACCGCCGCGTAGGTGGTGGGCACCAGAATCTCCACGTCGCCCCCCATGCGCTTCTCCAGGAACTCCTCCATCTGCCTCGCCCGGGGGGCCACCTCCGCGGCGGTCTCCGTGGGCTGGATGGCGATGACCATCTTCCCCACCGGAGAAGGGGAAGAGAGAGCCAGGGGAGTCGCCGCTCCCCCGGGGGTGGGGGTCTGGGTGCACCCCGACACCACGATGACCGCGACCAAGAGGAGACCGAGGACCAGACGAGGGGGATTCTTCACCACCATCAGATTTAGGTGTCCCTAATCGCGCCTATTTATACTTTTCGCACATAAAAGCGGTAAAACTGCCTACAGGAGTCGAAATTACATCCCCGAAGCAGACATCCCCCGGGAAAGGGCCAAACTTGATAACCCACCGCCAGTCTAATGGCCCCATACCATGCAGCCCCACCGAGGCCGGAAGGACAACCCCCATCTGGCGGGCCTCATCGGCCGGCTCCAGGCAAAGTCCCGCGAGTCCAAGCAACCCCTCTGGGAGGACCTCGCCCGCCGCCTCCAGGGGCCCCGCCGCCACTACGCCTCCGTGAACCTCTCCAGAATCAACCGCACCACCCAGACCCGCGAGACCATCGTGGTCCCCGGCCGGGTCCTCTCCTCCGGAGCCCTCGACCACCCCGTCACCATCGCCGCCCTCGGATTCAGCCGACCCGCCCTCGACAAAATCGTCCAGGCCCAGGGGCGCGCCCTCACCCTCGACCAGCTCCTCCAGGAGGGATGGCAGGGACCCCTCCGGATAATGGGATAGAGAGACCATGGCCAAGCCAGCCCACAGCCCCAACGATGCACCGGCGAAGAAGGTCGTGGACGCCCAGGGCCTCGTCCTCGGCCGCCTCGCCTCCACCATCGCCAAGGACCTCCGCCGCGGGGACCAGGTGGTCATCGTCAACGCCGAGAAGGCCATCATCACCGGCACCCGCGAGTTCATCCTCGAACGCTACCGCCACCGCCGCGAGCGGGGCTCCCGCGAGTGGGGGCCCTACTACCCCCGCCGCCCCGACCACCTCGTCCGGCGCACCATCCGGGGCATGCTCCGCTACGACCAGGGCACCGGCCGCCAGGCCTACGGCCGCCTCCGGGTCCACCTCGGGGTCCCCGACGGCTACACCAAGGCCAAGAAAATCCGCCCCCCCGAGGCCGACCGCCCCCGGGACCACTACCTCACCGTCGAGGAGGTGAGCCGCGAACTCGGCTGGCGATAAATCCCTTTTCTTTCTTTTGCCACGCCCGGCTGCGCCGGGCTAACGGAGGCATCGCGTTTGTGCTTCGCAAAAACGCGATGCCTCCTGCAAAAGAAAGAAAAGCGATTTTATTCGGAAAAGAAAGAAAAGGACCAGACGCGTTCAGGACGAGAACCATGGTCACAGGTCCCAAAGTGGTCAACACCAGCGGCAAGAAGAAGCGGGCGGTGGCCCGCGCCACCCTCCAGAAGGGCCAGGGCCGCATCACCGTCAACCGCCGCCCCCTCCCCCTCCACCTCCCCGACTTCGCCCGGGCCAAAATCGAGGAGCCCCTCCAGGTGGCCCAGCGCTGGGCCCAGGCCCGCCAGCCCGCCCTCCTCACCGAACTCGACATCGAGGTGGACGTCCAGGGGGGCGGATTCATGGGCCAGGCCGAGGCCGTCCGCACCGCCATCGCCCGCGGCCTCGCCCAGTGGATCTCCGACCCCCAGTTCGAGGCCGCCCTCCTGGAGACCGACCGCAAGATACTCGTCAGCGACCACCGCCGCAAATGGCCCAAGCACTTCGGCGGACCCGGCGCCCGCTCCAAAAAACAGAAGTCCTACCGCTGAACCCCTTTTCGCCACCATTCTGCCCTGGAGGAGTGAAGAAAAAGTTTATTAGGGGACCCGGGGGTCTATCCAGAGTAAAACTTCGGGGCCGCCATGATTCCTGTGCGCTGTTTCACCTGCGGAAAGGTCGTCTCCAGCCTCTACGAGGACTACAAGCACAGGGTCCGCGAGCAGCACGAGAGCCCCAAGAAGGTCCTGGACGAACTGCGGGTGAGCCGCTACTGCTGCCGCCGGATGCTCCTCAGCCACATGGAGATGGTGGAGACCCTGAACCTCTACCGATGACCCCCCCACCCGGCCCCTTTTCTTTCCCTTGGGGTCCCTAATGGCCTTTTATTTATTTTGCTTGCGACGCGAGCAAACGAAAGAAAAAGGATTTCGGGGGCCATGGGGTAGCCTGGTATCCTTCGAGGTTCGGGACCTCGAGACCTGAGTTCAAATCTCGGTGGCCCCATTCCGAAGGAAGGGGGCGATGATGCCGCCCTCCGAGAAATACACCCGCTTCGAGAAGGCCAAAATCATCGGGGCCCGCTCCCTCCAGATTGCCATGGGAGCCCCAAGCCTCCTCGACCTCACCGGCAAAGACCCCCTCGAAATCACCATGGCGGAGTTCGAGGCCGACGTCATCCCCATCACCGTGAAACGAAGAAAGTAAGATGGCGCGCATCCGCCGAATCACACCCCGCCTCATCTCCGACTCCCGGGGGCGGGCCACCATCGAGATAGACCTCGAGACCCCCGGGGGCCGGGGGCGCGCCGCCGCCCCCAGCGGGGCCTCCACCGGGGCCCACGAGGCCGCCAGCCTCCCCCCGGAGCGGGCCCTCCGCAACGCCCGCCTGCTGGCCGGCCGCCTCCGCGGGAAGACCTTCGCCCGCCAGGAGGCCCTCGACGCCTGGCTCCGCGAGGCCGATGGCACATCCAACTTCCGCCGCCTGGGGGCCAACCTCACCGTGGCCCTCTCCATGGCCTACGCCCGGGCCCAGGCCGACGCCCGGGGAACATCCCTCTACCGCACCCTGGGCCTCCCGCCCTACGCCATCCCCACCCCCCTCGGCAACGTCATCAACGGGGGGGCCCACGCCCGGGGGTCCACCTCCATCCAGGAGTTCCTCTCCATCCCCGAGGGGGCCCGGGGGGCCCGCAGCAAGGTCATGGCCAACGCCGGGGTCCACCGCCGCGCCGGAGAACTCCTCCACAAAAAACACGGCCCCTGCGGCAAGGGGGACGAGGGGGGCTGGTCCCCCTCCATCACCGACGACCAGGCCCTCCGGGTCCTCCAGCAGGCCGCCCGGGCCGAGGCCCGCGAGCGAGGGGTGGACATCCGCCTGGGGCTCGACATCGCCGCCACCAGCCTCTGGGACGGCCGCGCCTACCGCTACCGGAATATAACGCGCAGCCCGGAGGCCCAGCGGGACTACGTGGCCCGCCTCGCCCGAAAATACCGCCTCCGCTACGTGGAGGACCCCCTCCACGAGGAGGACTACACCGGATTCGCCCGCCTCACCCATGCGCTGCGGGACACCGATGTGCGCCTCTGCGGCGACGACCTCTTTGTCACCAACCCCGAGCGCATCGCCCGGGGCATCCGCCTGGGGGCCGCCAACACCGTCCTCATCAAGCCCAACCAGATTGGAACCCTCACCGACACCCGCCGGGCCGTGGAGACCGCCCGCCGCGCGGGATACACCTGCGTCCTCTCCCACCGCTCCGGCGAGACCACCGACGAGACCATCGCCCACCTCGCCGTGGGCTGGCATGTCCCCTACATCAAGACCGGCATCGTCGGGGGAGAGCGCATCGCCAAGCTCAACGAGCTCATCCGAATCGAGGAGGAGCTGGGATAGGCGGCCCCCGGTTCCCCCCGCGAACCTATTTATACCCGGTCCCATCATACCCACCACCCACATGGCCACCGAAGTCCAGAGCGACTACCAGTTCCTGGTCCCCCAGGACGACTACCTGGCCGCCGGGGTCCACATCGGGACCCCGCAGAAAACCAAGGACATGAAGCGGTTCATCTTCAAGGTCCGCTCCGACGGCCTCTTCGTCCTCAACATCCAGCACACCGACGAGAAAATCCGGGCCGCCGCCAAGCTCCTCGCCCGCTTCACCCCCGGAAAAATCCTGGCCGTGAGCAGCCGCCAGTACGGGTTCCTCCCCGTGGAGAAGTTCTCCCAGGCCACCGGGGCCGGCCACATCGTCAAGCGCTTCATCCCCGGCACCCTCACCAACCCCGCCTACGCCCGCTACTCCGAATACGACATCCTCATCGCCACCGACCCCATCGGCGACGCCCAGGCCATCAGCGAGGCCGTCAACATCGGCATCCCCATCATCGCCACGTGCCACACCAACAACTCCACCCAGAACATCGACCTGGTGATTCCCACCAACAACAAGGGGCGCAAGGCCCTCGCCCTCATCTACTGGCTCCTCGCCCGCGAACTCCTCAAGGAGAAGGGGACCCCCGAGTTCCCCCACAAGGTCGAGGAATTCGAGGCACAGATATAGGGCCTACCGGAACATCCCCCTCTTCCCCGCGTCCCCTCCCTCGTCCCTCTGGAGTTCCTCCAGCAGTTCCCTCTGCCGCCTGCCCAACTTGATGGGCGTGACCACCCGCACCTTCACATGGAGGTCCCCCCGGCGGCCCCCGTTCAACTGGGGGAGCCCCTTTCCCTTCACCGTAAGGACCTCCCCGGTCTGGATCCCCGGGGGCACCCGGAGCCGCGCGTCACCATCGAGGGTGGGGACGGGGACTTCGCCCCCGAGGGCCGCCTGGGTGAAGGTGAGGGGGAGTTCGCACCCCAGGTGAATCCCGTGCCTCTGGAATAGATTATGGGGCGCCGTGTGGACCACCACGTAGAGGTCTCCCGCGGGCCCCCCGCGGAGCCCCGGCTCCCCCCTGCCCTGCAGGCGCAGGCGGACCCCGTCGTCCACCCCCGGGGGCACCTGGATTTCGACCCGCTGGCTCGCCGGGCGGCTCCCCCGTCCATCACACCTCCGGCAGGGGCGGCTGGCCACGGAGCCCCGCCCTCCGCACCGATTGCAGGGGGTGACGGTGGCGAAGTAGCCCAGGGGGGTGCGGCTCTCCCGGCGCACCTGGCCGGTGCCCCCGCAGTCACGGCAGCGGGTGGGCTCCGTGCCGGGCTCCAGCCCCCGCCCATGGCACTCCCCGCAGGCCTCCCGCACAGGAATGACCAGTTCCCGCCGGGCCCCCCGATGGACCTCCTCCAGGGTGACCGTGATATCCGCGCGCAGGTCGTCCCCCGCCTCGGGCCCCGCCTCCCACGGGGACCGGTCCTGCGCCTGGCGGAAGGCCCCCATGATGTCCCCCCCGAAGAAGTCCCGGAAGAGGTCCCGGGAGAAAAGGTCGGAGATGTCCTGCCACCGGGAGAAGTTCTGCCAGGTGAACCCCTGCCGGCCGAAGTCCACCCCGGTGTGGCCATGCTGGTCGTAGGTGGCCCGCTTCCCCTCGTCCGCGAGCACCTCGTAGGCCTCCGAAATCTCCTTGAACCTGGCCTCCGCCGCCTTCTTGTCCCGGGCCACATCCGGGTGGTGCTTCTTCACCAGCTCCCGGTAGGCCCTCTTGACCTGCTCGGGGGTCGCGTCCCGGGGGACGCCGAGGATGTCGTAGTAGTCGCGGCCGTTGGGGGGCAT
>JACQPP010000027.1 GCA_016207465.1 Methanobacteriota archaeon | reverse complement strand
TCGCGGCGGGGCTCCTCTCCGGGGGTGCTGGGGTCGGCAGGCGGGGGGGGCTTCAAGACGGTTCTCCACTTATCGTTTAGGGCCGGGGTAGGCTATAAACATCCGGTTACCCCCGCGTCACCCGAAGGTGAATGTGTAGAGGCGGAATCCCCTGCCGTCGGCGCGGAACTGGAGGAGGCGGGTGGCGTAATCGTCGGTGTTGACGAGGTTGTAGAGTCTCTCCGCCTGGATGGTGAGGCGGGTGGCGTTGCTCCCCGGGGCGATGTCGCGGCCCGCGCTGGGCCCGAGGTCCTTGCCGTCGAGGTTGATGCGGAGGCTGGCGTTGCCCCCGGCCACGATGTTGACACTGCGGGCGGTGTGGCGGAGAACCACGCGGCCGCTGTCGGAGGCGAGTTCCATGTGGTCGGGGTGGTTGGTCCACGTCCCTTCGAGGTAGACGAGGTTGGACTCCTGCGCGGGGGGCATGGTGTAGGCGACGGTGCGGCCCGGCTGGAATCCCTCGGGGTTGCCGAGGGGAGCCCGGGCGAAGTTGGTCCCGAGGTAGAGTTCAGGGGTCTGGACGGAGGCGAAGCGGGTTTCCCCGAGTTCGGAGGCCACGGTGGTGCGCTGGAGGCGGAGGCTCCGGTTGCGCTCCTCCAGCAGTCTCTGTATCCACTGCTCGGTCTCCTCGTAGGCCCCTTCGCCGATGTGGTCGTAGCGGATGTTGCCCTCGGCGTCCACCAGGTATTTGCGGGGCCAGTAGTTGTTCTTGTAGACCCGCCAGGTGGCGTAGTCGTTGTCCTGGACCACCGGGTATTCGATGCGGTGCTCGGCCACGGCGCGCTTCACGTTGTCGAGGTTTTTCTCGAACTCGAACTCGGGGGTGTGGACCCCGATGACGGCGAGGCCCTGGTCCCGGTATTTGCGGTCCCAGGCGGTGAGGTAGGGGAGGGTCCGCTGGCAGTTGATGCAGGTGTAGGTCCAAAAGTCCACCAGCACCACCTGGCCCCGCAGGCTGGCGAGGCTGACGTTGGGCCCGGCGTTGATGACCCCCGCGATGCCGCGCAGTTCGGGGGCCCGGGGATACGGGGACAGGGGGCTGGAGGGGGGAGCCGCGGGGGCCTCTCCGGGGGTCAATGGACCCGGGGAGGCAGAGGAACCGGCTCGCTGGTTCTCCAGCGCGTAGATGGCGCCCCCGATGAGGAGGAGAGCCACTGCCAGCATGAGGTTCCTGTTCATGGTCTATCGGCTCTGGGGGAGGGGGCTCTGGAGGAGGGAGTCGAGGACGAAGAAGTTGGCCAGCAGGTTGAGGGTGTTGGTGAAGACGAGGATGCCCACCCCGATGAGGAAGATGCCCGCGCCGATGGAGAGGGGGCGCCGCCAGCGGGTGGTGCGGGTGAGGAGGCGGGTGAAGGAGGCGGTGAAGAGCCCCGCCGCCAGGAAGGGGAGCCCCAGCCCGAGGCTGTAGGCCACCAGCATGGCGAAGGCGGTCCCCGGGTTGAGGGCGGCGAGGGTGAGTATGGAGCCCAGGATGACCCCCACGCAGGGGGTCCAGCCCACCGCGAAGGCGGCCCCGAAGGCCACCGAGGTCGCCAGGGAGCCCCGGCGGAGCCCTTTGCGGGTCGGATTGACCTGCCGGGCCCGCATCAGACCCGGGATTTCGAGGAGGCCTGTCAGGTGGAGGCCGAAGGCGATGACCACCGTTCCCCCGATGCGGCCCGCCCAGATGCGCGCATCGTAGGAGACACTGGAGAGGAGGCTGTTGAGGAGGGCGCCGAAGGAGGCGAAGACCAGGGTGAACCCGAGGACGAAGAGGAGGGAGTGGAGGAAGAGCCGGGCCCGCAGCCGGGGCCCCGCCGTCTCCGCCTCCTCTATCCCGATTCCGGAGAGGTAGCCGATGTAGCCGGGGACCAGGGGGAGGATGCAGGGGCTGGCAAAGGAGAGGAGGCCCGCCCCGAAGGCGATGGCTACCGTAGGCTCGACCATGGAGGGCTCCGCTCCTCTTTCAGGCGGGGCCCCTCTATCAAGATTGCCGTGTCGTGCGCCTCCATGGAAAACCCTAAAAGGCGGAGCCCATATGCCACGTCATGGCGCGGCCGCGGGCGAAGGACACGATTGTTCTCGACGAGTCCGAGTTCCGCGACACGGGTGGGCCCGCCGGGGGCCGCCCTCCCCGGAAGGGAGAGGAGGGGGCGTCCCGCGGCAGAAAGCCGAGGGGGCCTCCTCCTGACATCGTGTGTCCCCATGAGTCGCGTCCCCGGGGCTCGGTGCGGGTCCTCACGGTGGACTGCGTGGGGTGTCCCCACGGGGCCTCCAGCCTGGAGGACCCGGTGTGCATCCGCTCGGTCCTTCACCTGCTCTCCCGGGACCCCAGCGTGGGGCGGCTCGCGCTGGCCCACCACCATGTGAAGGAATACGAGGGCCCGGCCCTCGAACTGCTCCACCGGCTGGCCCGGTTCGCGGAGGAGGTCCAGGTCTATCCCTCGCTGGTCCCCGCATCCGATGGGGAGGGCCTCTGCGGGGCGTGCGCCTCCGGGGAGGGCCGCGCGGCCCTGGAGGGCTGGATGGGCCGCCTCTGGGGGGAGCCCGCGGGGGCCCTGGGGGAACTGCGCTCCCTGCGGGCGCGGGCGGAGGCGGAGAAGAACGGGTGCCCCCAGTGTGAATCCCGCCGGGGGCTGCTGGGGGAGCTGGCGGAGAGGGCCCATCCCCTGGAGGAGCCCCTGGAGGGAGAGCGCCCCCTGGGTCCCGGGCGCCTGCGGCCCTATGTGCGGCCCCGGTTCGCGCCGAGCCGCATCCTGGGGGAGCCCCCGAACAACACCGTGTTCCTCCGCTCCTACGATGTGGCCCCCCCCGGCGGGACCCCTCTGCGGGTCTCCATCTACCGCTACAGCGACCGCCCGGAGTCCCTCTACTTCCTCCTCCCGGAGGAATACCACCTGGAGGCGGGGGACCTGGCGCTGGTGGAGGGGGCCCGGGGGCGCCTCGCCCGCCACCGCCCCGCCGACCTCCGGTTCGCCACCCCCGGGGAGGCCCGGGGGGTTGTCTTCCGCCTCGCCTCCGGGGCCCTGGCGGAGGCGGCCCGCGAGAAGGGGGCCCCCCTGACCCCCGGGGGACTGGAGCGCCTCGCCCACATCCTGGTGAAGCACACGGCGGGCCTCGGCATCCTGGAGGACCTCTTGGCCGACGACCACATCCAGGACATCTACGTGAACGCCCCCGCCGGGGAGAACCCGGTCCACGTGGTGGTGGACGACGAGGAGTGCACCACCAACATCCGGCTCTCCGAGGAGGAGGTGGAGGCCCTGGTCTCCCGCTTCCGCTCGCGGAGCGGCCGCCCCTTCTCGGAGGCCACCCCGGTCCTCGACCTGGGGCTGGAGGAGTATGCGGCGCGGGTGTCGGCCATCGGGGCCCCCATGAGCCCCCGGGGGACCGCCTACGCCTTCCGCCGACACCGCAAGACCCCGTGGACTCTCCCCATGCTGGTCCACCGGGGGATGCTCACCCCCCTGGCCGCCGGCCTGCTGGGCTTCCTCATGGACGGCCAGTCCACCGTCCTCGTCGCGGGGGACGTGGGGGCGGGCAAGACCAGCCTCCTCACCGCCCTCCTCCTCGAGATTCCCCAGCGCTACCGGATGGTGACCATCGAGGACACCTCCGAGCTGCCGGTGGACGCCCTCCAGCGCCTCGGCTGGAAGATACAGTCCATGGGGACCCGCACGGCGGTCTCCGGCGGGGGCGGGGAGGTGGACCCCCAGACCGCCCTCCGCGCCGCCCTCCGCCTCGGCAACGCGGCCCTCGTCCTCGGGGAGGTCCGGGGCCCCGAGGTCAAAGTCCTCTACGAGGCCATGCAGGTGGGCTCCGCCGGGAACAGCGTGGTGGGGACCATCCACGGGGCCTCCGCCCAGGCGGTCTACGAGCGCATCGTCGAATCCCTGGGGGTCCCCCTGCAGAGTTTCCAGGTGACCGACGCCATCGTGGTCTGCTCCCGGGTCCGCACGGGCGGGGGCCTCCAGCGCAGGCGGCGGGTCATCCAGGTCTCCGAGGTCCTCAAGGGGACCCAGGACCCCCGGGGGCTCTTCGCCGACCTCCTCCAATACCGGGGCGAGGGGCTGGCCCCCACCGAGCGCCTCGACATGGGCCTCTCGGACCTCGTGGCCCGCGTCGCGGGCAAGTGGGGAATCCCCGTTGAAAAGGCACTGGAGAACATCCGTGTGCGCACCCGGATGCAGGAGCAGATGGCCCGGGCCGGGGCGGGGAGCCCCCGCCTGCTGGAGGCCCCGGCGGTGCGGGAGGCCAACAACCGCTGGTGGATGCTCATAGAGCTGAACGCCGCCTCCCGAAGGGAGGCGGCGTTGGCCAACCACGAGGACCAGTTGCAGGGTGCGCCCGACTACGAGGGAGCCTACCGCCAGTGGAGCGAGTGGTATGGGAAGTTCGCCCAGAATCCGAAATCGTGACCCTCTTCCGCCCCATCACCGACGAGGACATCCGCACGAACCCCCACGTCAAGGCCGTGTTGCGCTACTACCAGCGCCGGGCGGTGCGGCAAAAAACGCTATTGGAGGACTACGACTTCCCCCAAGGAATCAAGTCGGACCACCGGCTCTACCTGGGGCCGGTGGACATCGAGAGGGACGCCATGGAACTCTCGGCGCGGCTCCCCGCCACGGACCCCGGGGAGGCCCGCCGCCTGCTGGCGGAACTGGTGAAGCAGAGATATGGGTTGCCTGGGGAGTGGGACTACGCCGAGGTCCTCCGCCTCATCCCCCTCTTCGAAGTGGTGCGGCGGGTGCTGGAGGCCCGGGGAATCGGGCTGGAATAGCCCACAATCTTCTTGAGCCCCCCCGGCGTAGGTGGGCCCATGGGGCCTCTTGAGCCTGTGCCCAAGCGATATCTCTCCCTGGAGGAGGCGCGGGCGACCCTGCCGGGGGTCCAGCGCCACCTGCTGCGTCTCCAGGAGCTCCACCGGGACCTGGGGGTGCTGCGGGGATTGGCATTCGAGTTCCCCGACCCCTGGGAGAACCACGCGGCCCAGGTCCGAGCCTCCCGGGAGATGCACCGCAAGGCCGCCGAATATTATGGGGAACTGGAGGCCATCCTCGAATTGGGGGCCATGGTGAAGGACATCCCGCGGGGGCTCATTGACTTCTACAGCCTCGACGGGGGGCAGGAGGTCCTCCTCTGCTGGATGCAGGGGGAGGAGGACATCGGGTTCTTCCACGACCTGGAGCGGGGCTTCGCCGGGAGGCAGCCAGTGTCGCTTTTGAAGGGGGACTTCCTTCCCCGGCGCCGCGAAAACGAATAGGGGGGTTCAGGTGGGGCCCTGCGCGACATGGGCCTCGGGGGGGCAGTAGACGCCGGCCTCGGGGTCGTTGATGAGGACCCGGCCGGGGGCGTCGAGTCCGTTGGTCTCGCCCTGGTCCGATTTGCCGTGCCAGACTACGAGGTGGGTCTGGTCGAGGCCGGGGAGTGTCCCGCGGGGGGCGTAGTAGGAGCCCTGGAGGACCACCTCCTGGCCGGGGCCGAGGGTGTCCACGTTCCACACCCGGCGGGGGTCGCCGGGCATGGAGTCTCCCTTCTTCACGCAGGTCCCGTAGTAGCACTCGTCCTCGTTGTATTCTTGGATGGCGGCCACTTGGAGGTGCTTGTAGGTGCGCTTGCCGGTGTTCTTCAGGCGGACCTCGTAGTTGACCCAGGAGTTGATGAAGTAGACCATGTAGTTCCGGTAGAACTCGGGGCCATAATCGCAGGGGGGCCTCCAGTACCAGTTCCACTGGGGGAAGTAGTAGGTGCACCCGGTGGGGTCAATGGTGAGGACCCCCTTGGCCTGGGTGTAGACAATCTCGTATTCCAGGGGCTCCTTGTCCCCGATGTGCTTGCCCCCGGAGACCTTCAGGTTGGACTCGGCCAGGGCGCCACCGGCGATGAAGAGGAGGCAGAGGATGGCCAAGAGTTTGACTCGGGCCCGCATCAGCCAACACTACCCGTCCCGGCAATAAGAATATGGCGTTATTTTGGGGAATGGGGGGATTATTTGCCGCCGATTTTGGCCCGGTCTATCTTGATGTTCATCGGGGTCACGATGATTTGCTCTTTGACCCCGATTTCCACGATGTCCCCCTGGATGTCGGCCACGACCCGCTTGAGGTCCTTGACGGCGCGGTCGAGGAGCATCTTGTCCTTCTTGATTCCGGAGATGTCCACGAGGACGATGTTGCCGTCGTAGATTTCCCGCTTGAGTTCGGTGAGGTCGTTGAGGCTGGCGAGCTCGGCCACGCGCACCGAGAGGGCCCCGTGCTCCCGCTCCAGGACGGTCTCATACTGGCCGAGGTCGAGCTCCACGTAGTCGTCCACGCTGGAGTGGCTCTCGCGGCCGAGGATTCTGGAGAATTTCTTCGCCATGGTTCGGTTGTGTCCCCCGGTGGCTCATAGGGTGGGGTGGTTTAAAAACTTTATGGGGTCCCCCCGGGGGAAAATCGCGTCTGGGGATATCGTTTTTGGGGTTTATTCCCCGGTGCGTTCCAGGGCGGTGAGGGCCTGCTCGCGCTCCTGGATGAGTTCGTCGAAGAAGGCCTTGATTTCCTTGGAGAGGGCCTCCAGTTCCTCCCGGGGGGCGGCGCGGTCGAGGGCCGCCTGGACCTGCTCCTGGAGGCGGCTCCCCTGGGCCTCCAGTTTCTGGGCGAGTTCGTTGATGTGCTGTTCGGCCTGCTCGACGCGCTGGGCCAGTTCCTCCCGGGTGGCCTGGCGGAGGGTGAGGACCTCCTTGGAGATTTCGTCGTTCCAGTCGCGGAAGTATTTGCGGGTCTCATCGAGGCGGGCATCCGTCTCCCGGTGGCGGGCGTCGGCGGCGGCCTGGGCGGCGGCCGCCTGGGCCTGGGATTCCTTCAGCGCCTGGAGTTCCCGGGTCAGTTCCCCGGTGCGGGTCTCGGAGGCGGCGGCTTTTCCCGCCATCTCGTCGGCGGTGGCCCGGAGGGAATCGAGGACGGCCCCGCGGGCCTCCTCCAGTTTCCGGGCCCCCTCATCTGTCCGGCGGGTGGCGTCGGCGAGGCCCTGGGAGCGGGTCTCCATCTCGGCGCGGAGGCCCTGGAGGGCCCGGGCGAGGTCGCTCTCGCCTCCGAGGGCCTCCTGGAGGAGGCGGTGGGTGGACTCTGATTCTTTGAGGGTGGTGGCGACCTGGATTTTCATGGTCTCGCTTCGGGCGAGGTCTCTCTCGAGGGTCTCCACGAGGGGGGCGAGCTGGGTGCGGAGCCTCTCCAGGTAGGCCCGGTCCTGTTCCATCTGGGTGCGGGCGGCCTCGGCCCGGGCGCGGGCCTGGTCGGTGTCGAGGAGCATCTGCTCCTGGCGCTGGACGGCCTCCTGGTAGCGGACCCGGGTCTCCTCGGTCTCGCGCATGAGCTTGGTGAGGTCGGCGCGGAGGGTGGTGAGGCGGGGCTTGGCCTTCTCGAAGGCCTCCAAGTGCTCCTGGGCCTCGGTGTGCATCTGGGCGGCCCGCTGGAGTTCCTGCTGGGCGCTCTCCCGGAGGGCCTCGGCCTCCAGGGGGACCTCAACGAAGGCGCGGTCGAGGCGGCGCCGGACCTCATCGAGCTGCTTGGCCTGGGCCTCGAGGCCCTGGTGGATTTCCTGGACCCGCTGGGGGAGGCGGGACACCTCCCCCTCGAGGGCCTGGAGGACCTCCTGGACCTGGGTGCGCTCGCGGCCCACCTGTTCCCGGAGTTCGTCCATCTCCCGGGGGATGGTGGTGAGGGTCTCGGCGTATTCGTTGCGCAGTTTGTGGAAGTCGTCGCGGCTCTTCTGGAACTCGCCCCGCAGTTCCTCCATCCGTCCCCCCATTTCCTGCTCGGTCTTCCGGAGTTCCTCCATGTGGGGGGCGATGGTCTCCACCACGCGGGCCACCTCGGCGGTGAACTCGGCGGTGCGGTTCTGGGCTTCGGTGACCCGGGCCGCCAGGGCCTCGAGGACCTGGGGGACCTGGTTCTCGGCCTGGGCCACCTGGTCGCGGAGCCCGAGGAACTGGGCGCGGAGGTCCTCCAGGCGCTCCCGGAGTCGGGCGACCTCGGCGGGGAGGGCCCCCAGGTCCTTGCGCACGGTGGTGGCGAGCCCCAGGTCCTCCTCCAGGGAGGCGGAGAGGCCGCGGAGCCGTCCTCTCTCCTGCTCCACACTGGCCACGAGCCCCTCGGTCGCGGTGTGGAGGCGCTCGGCCTGCTCGGCGGTGGAGCGCACCCGCCCGCGGTCCTTCTCCACTCTCTCCACCAGGTCCTTCACCGTGCCGGGGAGGTCTCCCACCGCCTGGGCCACGAGGCCTTGGAGCTGGGTGAGTTGGGTGGTGCGGGCCTCCACTTCGCTCTTCATCTCCGAGAGGCGGCTTCCAATCTCCTGGAGGCCGCTCCCCGTCTCCGCGCGCAGGCGGGCCAGGTGGGCGATTTCGTCCCGCATCTCGGAGACCCGGGCGGGCATCTCATCCAGGCGCAGGAGGGAGCGGAGCCCTTCGAGGCGGACCCGCTCCCGCTCGATGAGGTCTCGGAGGTCGAGGACCTTCTGGGGGAGGGCCTCCACCGACTTCCGCACCTCGTAGAGCTCGGTGCGCAGGTCCTCCATCTCGTCCCGCCGGGCCGAGGACTCGATGGCCAGGGTGAGGCGGGCGATGGCGTCCTCCTGGGACTCCACCCGGGCCAGGATGTCGCCCAGGGGCTCCCCTTTCGCGCGGGAGAGCTTCTGGAGGTTTTCCTCCAGGATGTCGCGGTAGGTGGCCATGGGGCTCGGTATATCCGGGATATCTGGTTTTTTCCCGGGGCCTTCGGCCCCGGGAAAAAACCATGAACACCTTTAACATTTGTTTGCGCTATTAACGCTTTTCCGTGGGCGGTCCCCGGGGGAGGCGGACTTGGCGGGCCTTCGGGGGGCTCCCCGGGGGCCGCGTGGGCCTCCCCGGCGGCGGCGTCCCCGGGGAGGGGGCGGGGGGCTCGTCTCCCCGCCGGTCCACCCCCTTCAGCATCTGGAGGAGGTCCCCGCGGGGGTCCACGTTCTCGATTTTCCTCTGGAGCCGCACCAGGGCCTGCTCGATGACCAGACCCTCCACGGTGCCGTCGAGGCGGATTTCGCGGAGGTCATGCTGGGAGCCGTGCTTCCAGCCCTCCCGGGCCTGGGCCATCTCGTCGTCGCCGGTGGCCGCCAGCTGGCGCAGGCGCCGGAAGGGGGGCGGGTAGAGGAGGAGGCAGACCCGCAGGCCGTCCTCCCGGGGCACCAGGGTGTAGATGATAGAGCGCTCCCCCATCCCCAGGTAGTGCTCCACCCGCCGCACCTCGCGGGCCATGTCCACGTTGGAGAGGTAGCCCTCGAAGGGGCCCTCCAGGATGAGGATGCCCAGGCGGCTCTTCTCCAGCTCGACCCCTTCGCAGATGGGGCCCTCCTTGAGGGCCCGCAGAATCCACCCGAAGGGGGTGTAGCGCCGCGGCTGGGGCTCCGCCCCCCGCCCCAGGGGGGGCCAGGTGACCGGCACCAGCCACCGCACCCCCTCCCGGTAGAGGGGGCTCATGGCCAGGTGGTTCACGTAGTTCTTGAAGTCGTGGATGCCCGGGTAGGCCCCCGGCTTCCGCGCGGCGGTCACCAGGTCCAGGATGTTGACGATGTGCTCGTTCACCACCTCCAGGGGCATCTCCTTCTGGTCCGGGTAGAGCTCCCGCAGCCGCTTCTCCAGGGCCCGGTTCTCCACCACGATGACCAGGTCCGCCTTCTCGTTGCACCGCTTGAAGGTGTAGAGGTGGTTCACGTTCTCCAGCACCGGCCCGTCGGTGAAGACGCTGCAGGTGAGGTGGACCCCCACCTGGCTGGGGCCCCGGGCCACGTCGATGAGCATGGGCACCGCCCCCGAGCCCGTCCCCCCGCCCAGGCTGTGCAGGTAGATGTTGGCGATGCGGGGCACGAACACCGTCTCCGGGTAGTTGAAGAGCCGAATCAGGTTGCCGGCGATGTACTCCGCCGACATGGGGACCCGCCCCACCCCCCCGGCGAACCGCTTCGGCTTCACATCCACGTAGTCCACCCCGGCCAGGTCCTTGTAGAGGAAGTCGAGGTCGTCGCTCAAATCGAAGAACAGGGCCCCCGAGGGCTCTCCCTCTCCGGCGGCGCTCCGCCGCGCCAGGAGGTCGTGGAGAATCTTCCTCCCGCACCCCCCGACCCCGATGAAGTTCACGTCGTGCGGTTCCGCCATGCCCGAGACCCATACGGAATAGTCCTAGAAACTATTTAGCGATTGCTCCGCAGAACTCCCTGGGGATTCATCCCCGGCAGATGAAGATCATCGGCGTCGTGTCCGGCAAAGGCGGGGTGGGCAAGACCACCACCGTGGCCAACCTCGGGTGCGCCCTCGCCGCCCAGTTCCGCCGCCGGGTGGCCCTGGTGGACTCCAACCTCACCACCCCCAACCTGGGCATCCACTTCGGGGTCTACAACTACGCCACCACCTTCCTCGATGTCCTCCAGGGGCGCGCCCAGATTGCCCACGCCATGCTCAGCCACCCCAGCGGGGTCCGCATCATCCCCACCAGCCTCAGCCTCTACCAGTACGCCGCCACCGCCGAACAAATCCGGGGGGCCCTGGAGGGGCTCACCGACTACGAGTTCGTCCTCATGGACTCCGCCCCCGGCGTCGAGCAGGAGGCCGTTCCCGTCTTCCAGGCCGCCGACGAAATCCTCGTGGTCACCAACCCCGAGGTCCCCGCCCTCACCGACGCCATGAAGAGCCTCAAGCTGGCGGAGTCCATCGGGGTCCCCGTCATGGGGGTCGAGGTGAACCGCATCCGCCGGGAGCGCCACGAGCTCTCCATCCTCGAAATCGAGTCGGCCTGCGACGCCCCCGTCATCGCCACCATCCCCGAGCGCCCCGAGGTCCGCCGCTCCATCGCCATCGGCAACCCCGTCGTCCTCGCCCGCCCCTACAGCGCCGCCAGCCTCGCCTTCAAGAGCCTCGCCGGCCGCCTCGTCGGCGTCCCCTACAAGCCCGGCATCCTGGACCGGCTCCGGGGCCGGGTGGGACTCGGCCGGGGCCGCAAAACCGCCGCCCAAAGCCTCACATAGACCCATCGGTGCGAGCGATGGCGCAAGATTCAAGTGAGAGGAGTGGAACCCGGCTCTCATGAAGGTGGTGGCGGGCCCCGCCTCCCCAGGGCTTGGGGCCCGAGTTGCCGAACAGCTGGGCGCGCCCCTGCTCCCCCTGGAGACCCGCACATTCCCCGATGGCGAGGGATACCTCCGAATCCATGGGGCCGTCGAGGGGGAGGAGGTGCTGGTGGTCCAGGCCACCCCCACCGCGGGGGACGTGGTCGCCCTCCTCCAGCTCCTCGACGCCTCCGCCGGGGCCCGCCGACGCACCGTGGCCATCCCATACTTCGGCTACGCCCGCCAGGACCGCCAGTTCCAGCCGGGGGAGGCGGTGAGCGCCCGCGCCGTGGCCCGTGCCATCGAGGCCGACCCTGTGTTCACGGTGAACATCCACAGCCCCCAGGCACTCTCCCACTTCCGCGCCCCGGTGCAGGACCTGGACGCCGCCCCCCTCCTCGGGGAGCGCATCCGCCGGATGGGGCTCCGTGACCCCATCGTGATTGCTCCGGACGACGGGGCCGAGGGGCTCGCCCGGCGCACCGCGGGCAAGGGCGAGTGGGACGTGCTGGAGAAGAAGCGCCTCTCCGCCACCGAGGTCCAGATTCGGCCCAAGGAGTGCGCCATCCAGGGCCGCGACGTGGTGCTGGTGGACGACATGGTGACCACCGGGGGCACCATCGCCGAGGCCGCCCGCATGCTCCAGCGGCAGGGGCCCCGCCAGGTCCTGGTGGCCTGCGTCCACCCCGTCCTCGCCGGAAACGCTCTCGACAAACTCCACAAAGCAGGGGTCCCTCGGCTCATCACCACCGACACCCTTGAGCGGCCCCAGGCGGGGCCCATCCCCCTCGAAGTCGCCAGCGTGGCCCCCCTCATCGCTGAGGCGGCGAAAAAACGCAGATAGATTCCAGAGGATGGAGCGTTAGCCTTTGATTTTCTTCTCCACCCGCACCCTCTCGATGCGGGTCCCCGGGTAGTTCCCCGTGGGGTCCTTCTCCAGGGCCTTCACCATGTCCCACACCGTCAAGAGGGCGGTGGTGACCCCCACCAGGGCCTCCATCTCC
>JACQPP010000039.1 GCA_016207465.1 Methanobacteriota archaeon | reverse complement strand
GGGCGGCGGGGGGGCGGGGGGCTCCTGGCTCATCGCCCACGGGTTTTCCCCCGAAAGGTATTAAAGAGCCACCTCCATCCTGTGTTCTATGCCCAAGGCGGACAGGGGGCTCATCGGCCTCTCCATCGTGCTCCTGGTGGTCTATCTGCTCTTGGTGGGGATGACCCCCCCCGTGGTGCGGGTGGCCCCCGGGGCCCCGGCGGCCTCCCCGGTCCCCCCGGCGGCGGGGGTGAATGCCACGGGGAATCCCCTGTCGGAGTTGCGGGACATCATGGGCTCCCTCTGGTGGCTGCTGCTGGTGGTGGGGATTGGGGTGGCGTTTGCGTCGCGGAGGTTCCCGGAGATGGTGGCGGTGCGGCGGCTGAGGTTCCGGAGGGACCAGGTGGTGCTGGCCCTGGACCATGCCCACGGGGAGCGGCAGGGGTTCCGGAAGGCCCTGGGGGTCGGTCTGGTGGCGACGGGCATCGTCCTGTTCCTGCTGGATGTCCTCATCCTGGGGTTGAGTCCCCTGACCCAGTTGCTCATGCTCATCTGGCTGCTCTTGGTGGCGGTCCCGGTCATCCTGTCGGGGGTGGCCCTGTGGGGTCGGGCCCGGCTGCCGGTGCGGTCGAGTTACACGCGGACCCTCTCCATGAAGCAGGAGGAGCTCCCCATGCTTCACCAGGGCCTGCTCTACCAGGCGGAGGAGCTGGGGTTTCTCCCCCGGGAGGAGGTGACCCCTTATCTGGGGCTGGTGCCGGTGGTGCAGAAGCGGGTCTTCACGCTCCTCGGCGGGGCCCGGCTGGTGCTGGCGGCCCCGCGGCCGAGGCTCTATCTGGTCCTCGCGGTGGTGGGGGCGGGTCTGCTCGGGGTGGGCCCGACTCTGCTGGTGCACGCTTTCCTGCGCATTGACATGGCCCCCTGGATGAACCCCCTGGGGCTCGCCCTCCTCTTTGCGGGGCTGGGGCTGGTGGGCCATGATGCCATGCGGAAGCAGCGGGGGGAACTCGTGGTGGTGGAGGAGGGCTCCACGAGCCTCGCGGGGACCCATATCACGGTGACGGTGGCGGCCCGGGGCACCGCGAAGTGCGACGAGGCCAAGTTGAAGCAGGCCTACGAGGCCATGCTCCACGCCCTGGACTCCTGGGCTCCGGTCAAGTAGGGGGGTCCCTATGAAGCGCCCCAGGGTGGTTCCCCCGGCCTATGTGGACGAGGTGGTGGGGCTGGTGGACGCCGCCACCAAGTACTGGCTGGAGCACCGGGGGCGCGCGGCCTTCATCACCCTGTTCAGCGCGGTGCTCATGGTGCTCGCCGGGGGCCACATCCTCCACTGGGGCGGGCGGATGGACCGGCTCTCCATCGTCCAGAGCCTCATCGTGCTGGTGCTCTCCCTGGGGATGTCCTTCCACCACCGGCAGGCGAAGGGGGTCTGGGTCCACACCTCGAAGATTCCGGTGTGCCACGGGTTCGTAGGGTGGTCCATGGTGGCCATCTCCCTGGTGTTCCTCTACCTGGGGCTCAAGACCACGGGATGGTGAGGGCTACGTCTTCTCGGCCGGTGCGTCCCCCTTCGGCGGGGCCGGGGCGGCCTCGGCGGGCTCCTTGCCGGCGAACTCGGTGAGCTTGCGTTGCTTGCGGAGTTCCTCGGCGAGGGCGGGGAGGAAGGTTCCCACATCCGTCACAATCCCGATGGCTTGGGCGGTCCCGCGGTCCATGAGCTTGGTGACCACGCTGGGGTTGATGTCGATGCAGATGGTCTTGACGGCGCTGCTGATTTTGTTGCCCACGGCGATGCTGTGGAGCATGGTGGACATCATGAGGACGATTTCCACGTCCGCCAGGGCCTCCCGCATCTTCTCCTGGGCCTCCACCACGTCGGTGATGACCTCGGGGAGGGGGCCGTCGTCGCGGATGGAGCCAGCGAGGATGAAGGGGACGCCGTGGGTGATGCACTCGTAGAGGATGCCCCCCTTCACGGTGCCCTTCTGGACGGCGGCGGCGATGGAGCCGTGGCGGAGGATTTCGGCGATGGCGTAGATGTGGTGGCGGTGGCCCCCGGGGACCGTCTCCGCCTTCTTCACGTCCATCCCCAGGCTGGTGCCGTAGAGGTTGGCCTCGATGTCGTGGACGGCGAGGGCGTTTCCTGCCAGGAGCACGTCCACGTAGCCGAGGCGCACCATCTCGGCGAGGGCCGGGGCCCCCCCGGTGTGGACCACGGCGGGGCCCGCCACCACCGCAATCCGGCCCCCCTCCCTCTTGGCCTGGGCGAGCTCGTCGGAAATCTGGCGGATGAGGTTCTTGGAGGGGCGCTCGGTGGACACCTGGCGGCTCATGAACTCGAAGAGGGAGCGGCGGCGGGGCCTCTCCGGGGGCACCACCCGCACCCCCTTCTCCCCGATGACCACCCGGTCCCCCTGGCGGATGCGGGAGAGGGGGACGCAGAGGGCCTTCCCCTCGCGGACCACGATGAGGCAGTCCATCCCGATGCGCTCCACCGGAAGCCACCGGCCCCCCATGTGGATGTAGGTGGGGTGGTGGGTGGTGGAGTAGAACCCCGGGGGGGGAACCTTGTCGGCGGTGGCCTCCTCCAGCACCGAGTTCTCCGCCTCGGGAATCCTCGCCCCCAGGCGGTGGACCTCGGTGAGAATCTGGTCCAGGTGGGTCTCGTTCTTCCCCTTCACCAGGATGCGGGCGAAACTGGTCTCGGTCTTCTTCTTCCCCATCTGGAACTGGAGGACCTCGAACTCCCCGTCCAGCTCCATGATGCGGTCGAACACCTGGGGGAGGATGTTCGAGTCTATGATGTGGCCTTCGAGTTCAATCTCGCGGACCGAGATGGCGCGGCTCCGGGGCATGGTCATGGCTCCTGACTACGAGGGATACGACCCGGGCCCCCATATACCTTTTCCCCCCTTAAACCGCCATCAGCAGACGTGATTCAGGGCTTTGCGGAGGCCCCGGGCGGGGTCGCCCCGGGGGTGCCCCTGTGGACCATGGTGCCGATGCCCTCCCGGGTGAAGAGCTCGAGGAGGATGGAGTGGTGGCGCATGCCGTTGATGATGTGGGCCTCGGGGACCCCCTGCTCGACGGCGCGGAGGGCCGACTCCAGCTTGGGAATCATGCCCCCCTTGATGTGCCTCCGGCCCATCATCTCCCGGGCCTCCTCGGCGCTGAGGCGGGAGATGAGGCTCGCGGGGTTCCCCGGGTCCCGGAGGACGCCGGGGACGTCGGTGAGCATCAGCAGTTTCTTGGCCCGGAGGGACCCGGCGATGGCCCCGGCGACCTCGTCGGCATTCACGTTGAAGGTGTTGCCCTGCTCGTCAATGGCGATGGGGGCCACCACCGGGATGTAGCCCCGCTCCAGGGCCATCAGGATGACCTCGGGGCTCACCTGCTCCACCTGGCCCACCCACCCCAGGTCCACCTCCTTCTTCCGCACCATCACCGGGTCATGCTTCCGCGCGGTGATGAGGCGCGAGTCGCTCCCGCTCAGCCCCAGCCCCTTGCCCCCGTGCTTCTCCACCAGGGACACGAGCTTGTGGTTCAGCTTCCCGAGGAGCATCACCACCACGTCGAGGGTTGCCTCGTCGGTGACCCGCAGGCCCCCCACGAACTTGGGCTCCATCCCCATCTTCGTCATCACCGCGGAGATGTCCGCGCCCCCCCCGTGGACCACCACGGGGCGGATGCCCACATAGCGGAGGAGGACCACGTCCCGCATGATGTGGTCCAGGGCCTCCGGGGTGTCCACCACATGGCCCCCCACCTTGACCAGGACGGTGGAGCCGTGGAACTCCCGGATGTAGGGGAGGGCCTCGATGAGCACCTGCTCCCGGGTCAGCACCGGGGCCTCCGGCTTCCTCTCCTCCGCCCGGGCCTCGGTTTTCTTCTCGGTCTCCACGGCCATGCTCTCCCCCCTGCCCCCCGCCATAATCAAATTAACCCCCGCGGACCCTCCGGAGCCGCTCCACAGCCATGAGGGGATATCCCTCCACAGTCCGAAGCACCGCGGCCGCCTCCCACCCGCCAACTCGCACCCCCACCCGGATGTCCAGGAGGTCCCCCCGCAACTCCGCGTAGCCAAACCGGTTCCGCCTCCGCCGCAACCCCGCCCGGTCAATGCGCACCCGCGCCCGGGTGGCGAAGGGCATCGCCATCAGCATCGCCTCCATCGCCCGCTCCACACCCGACGCAGACCGGAGGGTGACCGGAATCCCGACAAACTGGTGGTAGACCGCACCCAGCTTAATCCCGGCCTCGAAGAGGAGATGGTCGCGCTCCGGGAGGGGGATGCGGGGGCCGCGGCGGCTCATGGCCGGGGGCCCGCCGGGGCGGCCTCCGGCGCCCTCCCGCGCCTCACATGCAGCACCGCGGGGCTCACCCCGTAGACGACCATGAGGACCAGCAGAAGTCCGGCGAGTCCCTGGAGGGCCGCGGGTGGCACTCCGAGGAGGGGCTGGAGCCAGTGGAGGAGGACGGTGAGGGTGGCGAGTCCCCCGACGGGGGCCAGCACGCGCTTGTCGCGGAGTTTGGGGTAGGGGATGGAGGAGACCATGAGGAGGCAGAGAAGGCCGACGAGGACGAGCAGGAGGGTGGGGGGCAGGTCGTGGCGGGGGCGGGCGAGGACGGCGAGGGCCACGGTGAGCCCCGCGGCGGTGATGGGGAGCCCCTCGAAGGCGGGGGCCTGGGCCCCCATGTGGAATCGGGCGAGGCGGAGGGCCCCGCAGACCACGTAGGCCCCGGCCACCGCCATCCCGACTTCGGCCAGGGGTGTCGCCTCGGTGAGCCGCCAGAGCACCAGCCCGGCCCCGATGCCGAAGGCGGTGAGGTCGGCGAGGCTGTCGAGGGCCTCCCCGAAGACCGAGTGTTCCACCCCTCGGGCGAGGAGGCCGTCAAGGCCGTCCCCCAAGACGGCCACTAATATGAAGAGGGCGGAGGCGGGGAGGTTCCCCTGGGCGGCCAGCAGGATGGCGGTGAAGCCCAACAATAAGTTAATGATGGTGATGAGGTCGGGGAGGCGGAGGTTGTCGAGGAGGCGCATCAGAGGTAGGAGGGGGGCCGGGGAGCATCAAGTCTTCCGAGGGCCGGGGGCTATGGGATGGCGATGACCTTGTCGCAGAGCTGGGCGACCTCGGCCCGCACCTCCTGGGTGCGCTCGCCGCCGAAGGAGAGGAGGATGCAGTTGACCTTGTTCATGCGGAGGCGGGAGAGGGTGGAGTGGATGAATTTGGCGAAGATGTCGGGCTGGTTGTGGATGAGGAGGGTGTTGATGGAGTCGAGGAGGAGGAATTTGCCGCCGTGGACGGTGTCCATGAGGCGGTGGAGGGAGACGCCGACGCTGGTGACGGAGACCCCGTCGAGGTAGTGGACGTTGTCGGCGTCCACGATGCGGGGGTTCTGGCTCTTGGAGATGCAGTCGATGACGAAGACCCGCTTGAGGTCGATGTCGCTCTCCCGGTAGAGGCCGGAGAGGTTGGCGTAGGGGCGGGTGGCGGAGACGACGATGCCCCGGTAGCCCTTGTCGGTCATGACGCGGAGGGCGGCGAGGGCCACCTCGAGGGCGTTCTCGGCCCGGGTCTCGAGGAGGACGCTCCAGCCGTCGGGGAGGCCCCGGAGTTCTTTGGCGATGAGGAGCCGCTTGCGGAGGGCCTCGCGCCTCTCCTCCTGGACCCGGGGGTTCATGGGCTCCCCCCACCCGCCCGGGGCTTCCTCTGGCGGCCCATGACGGCGTAGCCGGTCTCCTCGATGAAGTCCACCACCTCGGGGAGGAGTTTGAAGGTGATGGCGGCCATGAGGAGGAGGGCGAGGGTGGAGCCGATTTTGGCGTAGACGGTGTGGGCGATGTAGAAGGATTCCTCGGCGGGGCCGTACCAGTTGTAGGCGTAGGCGAGGATGACATAGAGGTTGCGCACGAGGTTGAGGAGGTAGATGCCGGGGATGACGATGGCGAAGGCCAGCATCTGTCTCCGGCGCGGGGCCTTCATGCCG
>JACQPP010000026.1 GCA_016207465.1 Methanobacteriota archaeon | reverse complement strand
TGGCCCCCTTCGCCATCGCCCGCTCCCTCGCCCCCGGCCACAAACTGGTCGCCACCCGCGGGGCCCTCGCCTGCGCCATCCTCCTCACCGGGGCCTTCCTCCTCTTCGCCCGCCTCACCCCCACCCAACCGGGGGCCCCCCAGGCCGTCGCCGCGCGCGACACCACCCTCCTCATCGGATTCTTCATCCTCGCCCTCCCCCTCGACCTGCTCCCCCGCCGCAAGGGGGCCGCCGTCGCCGGGCTCCTCTTCGCCGCCGGCCACGGACTCCGCTTCGGATTCCACCCCCTCGCCTTCCTCCTCGCCCCCCTCGGCGCCCTCGCCGGGGAGGCCACCGGGGAGGCCATCGGCAGATACGTGAAAGAACCCACCCCGCGACACACCGCCCTCGCCATGGGGCTGCTCACATTCGCCCTGCCCCCGATGTTCGGGATGATAGATATCTACCTGCGGCTGTGGTTCTAGAGGGAGATTCCATCTCCCCTCTACCCCTCTTCCCAGTCGAAAAAACGGAGGCGCTTTCATATGGGGTCGAGGCCCTTCGGGCCTCCCCCCAACCGCAGGATAGATATTCGCTTCGGGCTCCGAATATCCACCATGGCCGAGCCCCAGCCGACGGAGCGCCGCAAGGACAAGGTGGCCACCCGCGCCCCCCTCCTCTACACTTTCCTCGGGATGGGACTCGCGGGGGCCGGCCTGCTCATGCTCTTCTTCGCCCTCCGCGCCGCCCTGGCGGTGGACAGCCCCGGGGCCGACGCCGCCGGGTGGGGCGTGCCCCTCTTCATGCTCGCCGCCGGAGGCGGGGCCGGAGCCGTCGCGGGCCTCGCCCTCCTCCGCTGGCCCATCCACGAGTTCAAGCCCATCGCCAGGTGCGACAAGTGCCAGGGGGAAATCTGGCACGGAGACAGATACTGCAGCCGGTGCGGGGAGAAGGTGTGGAGCGATTAGCCCCGCCTCTTGATTCCCGGCAGCCAGACCTCCCTCTTGTGGAACGCCGGGCCCCCGGCCTACCGTGCCTCCCTTCCGAGACATTCGGCCACCATCCCCCGGGCCCACCTCCGCACGGTCCCCGCGTGCGCCTTGGCATTGAGGGCGCCCGAGCTCTGGGCGTGCATCCGCCGGGGCGGGTATCTCTCGTACCGGGCCTGGAGCCAGGTGAGCGCCCGCCGGACCTCCGGGGGCACGGCGGTCCCGTGGCGGCGGGCGGCCTCGTCGGCGAGCCGGGGGAGGTAGTGGATTCGCTCGGGTGTGGTCCGGGCGCCGCAGACGATGGCGGCCTTGAGGAACCGCTCGCTGGCGCTGTGGAACTTCTCCACGGAGGTGGTGTAAGCGCCTCCGCGGAGGCTCTTCTCGGCCTCGCGGAACTCGAACAGGGCATCGGACCACCAGAGCCGGGTGGCCGCCCGAGACCTGGGGCGAGCCATCCTACACCCTCACCCCTGTCTTTCGGACCTCGTCCACGATGGCGCACATCCCCTTCTCCCTCTCGAAGTCGCGGCGGGTGTACCAGAGGATGTCCGGGGGCCGTTTCATCGGCCAGAGGCGCTCCACCAGGCGCTGGCGCCGCTCGGGGGAGAGGGGTCGGGGGGTGACCACCAGGAGGTCGATGTCGCTGTCCCGGCGCGGGCGGCCGCGGAGGTGGGAGCCGTAGAACCACAACCGGGACCCCGGGACCTGCGCCTTCACGCGTCCGGCGAAGCCGGCAATCTGCTCCATGAGGCCCGTCCTCGACACCACCACCCGCCGGTGGACCATCGCCTTGGGGACGGTGATGTGGCCGCTGTTGCCGCAGGGGGCTGCGAGTCCCCGCTTCACCACCCGGGGGCCCGCCCTCACCACCAGGACGTCCCCCCTCCAGGAGCGGGGGACCCGCACGCAGGCCCCCGTGCCGCAGGAGCGGGCGGAGGCCTCGAATGTCCGGATGCGGCTCCACGCTTCGCGAAGTCCCATGGATTATACTTACATTGTGAGTATATTTAACCCTTATCCCCGCCGCTTGATTCCCGGCAGCCAGACCTCCCTCTTCCGGAACGCGGGGAGTTTCCCCACCCCGAAGGACCCCTTGCCGCGCAACGAGTATGATTCGAGTTCGTCGGTGTCCTTCCCCAGCACCTGCCCGGTGCGGGCGTAGTGCTCCATCACCCGGTTGTATCCGTATTTGTGGAAGGGGCAGACCTTCATGCAGACGGCGCAGCCGCTGTATTTGACCACCATGGGGAGGCACCGCTCCAATCGGATTTTGTGTTTGTAGACCCCGCGCCACCAGAGGCGCTCCTTGGAGATGGCCTGGCCGGGGCAGCGGCGGATGCAGACCTGGCATTTCTCGCAGAATTGGGGGATGCCCCAGTCCTTCGGCGTGTCGTGGGTGAGGGGGGCGTCGGTGGTGAGCATGGTGATGCGCATCCGGGGGCCGTATTCGGGGGAGATGGCCCAGCCCCCGGCGCCCATCTGTCCCACCCCGGCCTCGATGAAGTAGTGGTGGTAGACGGCGGAGGAGAAGGTGGGGTGGTGGACCTGGGCGTGGTATCCCCGGCTGCGGATGTGGTCCCCCAGTTTGAGGGCGGCCTTGACCAGCCGGATGTAGGTGTGGAAGACCTCGAGTTCGGCAACCCAGGAGGGGATGGTGTCGGTCTGCTCCCTCCCCTGCTCCATGGCCAAGACCACCGCGTGGGGGTAGCGCATGTGCTCCTTGTAGTTCTCGAATGTGTAGAGGGGGTTGTAGGCCGCGACCCCCGCGATGCCGATGCCGAGTTCGCGGGCTCTCTGTTTGACCTCCAGGGTCAGGTCCCCCTGTGCGGGGGGCCCTGTGGGCTCCAAGTGCCCGGAGGCGCGGCAGGCCTTCAGGGTGGCGCGGAGGTCCCCCCGGTAGCGCCAGAGGGCCTTGCGGATGCCCCAGCCCAGGTAGAGGCTGATTCGCCCCGGGGCGAGGAGGTCCCGGAGGGGGTATTCGCGGGCGTAGTAGCGCTCCTGCTCCGGCTCCCGCGGGATGCCCGGGGTCCCCCGCAGTTCTGGGGGGACCTCGGCGAATGATTGGAGAGGCTCCTGCATCACACCATCATGGGAGGCGGACAACGGTAAAAACTGCGGCAGAAACGGACCTTCCGGACACCCATGTATGGCTACGTCAATCGGCGTATTAGACTTATGGAAAAATTATGACCTGTCGAGGGGGCCTATTTCTTGGAGAACCATGGAGGACCCGCGGCGCCCGGAGACCTGCATCTACTGTTCCATCCCCCTCCGCTGCGAGGTGTGCGAGGCCCCCCACTGCCCCCGGTGCGGGGCCCACCGGTTCCCCCTGCTGGCGGCCCTCGGGGCCGCCTGAGACCCGGTAGCGGAGGTTTCATCTCGCCCCCGGGAGACCCTCTCCCATGCGCATCGTGGTCCTCGGGGGGGCCGGAGACATGGGGCGGCAGGTCTGCGCTGAACTGGCGAGGACCCCGGAGGTGGGGGAGGTGGTGGCCGCGGACCTGGACCTCGCGCGGGCCCAGGAGGTGGCCGGGAGGCTGGGGGAGAAGGCGCGGGGGATGCGGGCCGACGTGTCGGACCCCGGGGCCCTCGCCCCCTCCCTGAAGGGGTTCGACGCGGTGGTGGGGTGCGTGGGCCCCTTCTACCGCTTCGAGTCACGGATGGCCCAGGCGTGCATCGCCGCCGGGGTGGACTACGTGAGCCTCTGCGACGACTTCGACGCCGCCGTGGAGGTCCTCGGCCTCCACGAGAGGGCCCGGGAGGCCGGGGTCACCCTGCTGACCGGGCTGGGGAACTGCCCGGGCATCACCAACCTCTGCGCGGCCCGCGCGGCCCAGTGGATGGAGCGGCTGGAGCGGGTCCGCATCGCCTTCACCGGGGACGCCCGGGACGCCGAGGGGCTCGCCAACGTGGAGCACGCCCTCCACATGTTCACGGGGGAGATTGTCGCCTACATGGGGGGAAAGGCCGAGTTCGTCCCCGCGGGGAGCGGCCGGGAAAAGGTGGAGTTCCCCCCGCCCATCGGCACCGTCCCCGTGTATTTCACCGGCCACGCGGAGCCCGTCACCCTCCCCCGATTCATCCCCGGCCTCCAGATGGTCACCATCAAGGGTGGCATCACCCCCCCGTGGCTCTCCCGCCTCGGCCAGGTCCTCGTGCGCCTCCGCCTCACCAGCACCCCCGAGAAGCGGAGGAAACTGGCCCTCCGCCTCTCCCGGCTCCGCCCCTACCTGGGCCGCGGCGGCGTCGGGGTCTCCGGGCTCCGGGTGGACTGCCACGGGACCCACCGGGGCCACCCGGTCCACTCCACCTACACCTGCGTCTCCCCCATGGCCAAGATGACCGCCGCCCCCGCCGCCATCGGCGCCATCCTCCTCGCCCGAGGGGACATCTCCAGCCCCGGCGTCTACGCCCCGGAGGGATGCGTCAAACCCGAGGTGTTCTTCCCCCTCCTGGAGGAGCGGGGAGTCCACGTGGAGATGACGGGGGAGGAACCCGAGTGAACATGGAGCCCGCGCCACCGGACCCCCTCCGGGTCATCGGCCGCACCGCCGACCTCATCTGGCGCCTCTGGAAGACCGAGCCCCTCACCCTCGTCGTCCCCGTGAGGGATGGCCTCCGCCAGGCCCGCCGGAACCCCCGGTGGTACATCGCGGTGGCCGCCTACGTCGGCCTCGGGGTCTACGGCCTCCTGCGGGACCATCGAAACCTCGCGGAGGTTTCTCAAGACCCCCGTTCCAATAGACCGGGGGAAGGGACAGGAGCGGCCCGGCAGCCAAAGGGGGAGCCGAGGCCCGACCGCGGCGGAAGACGTCTTCTGCGTCCCCCGGGTCCGCAGGAGCCGGGGGAGTTTCGACGAAGTCGAAACGAGGGTTCGGGTCGGGCCGAGAAGAGGCGGCCGTCCGATGGGCGTCGAAAGTCGCCGAGACGCCGACCTGCGGTGTAGAGCCGCATCCTATCGAATCCTCTCCACCCTCACGGCGCAGAACTTGAACTCTGGTATCTTCGCGTGGGGGTCCACGGCGTCAATGGTGAGGAGGTTGGCGGCGGCCTCCCGGAAGTGGAAGGGGATGAACACATTCCCCGGGGCGACCCCGGGGCGGGGGCGGACCCGGAGGACGACCTCTCCGCGGCGGGAGGCGACGCGGGCCATCTCCCCCCCGCGGAGGCCGAGGCGGCGGAGGTCCCGGGGGTTCATGTCGGCGTGGGGCTCGGGGGAGATTTCATCCAGGACCCTGGAGCGGCGGGTCATGGAGCCGGTGTGCCAGTGGGCGAGGTAGCGGCCCGTGTTGAGCACCAGGGGATAGTCGCCATCGGGGAGTTCGCGGGCGGGTGCATACTCGGCGGGGCGGAATATGCCCCGGCCCCGGCCGATGCGCTCGGTGTAGAGGATGGGGGTCCCCGGGTGGCCCGGGGCGGGGACGGGCCACTGGAGCCCCCTGTGTTCGATGCGGGGGTAGGTGATGCCCGCGTAGTCCGGGACCCACCGGGCAATCTCTTGCTGGATGTCCTCGGGGCTCCGGTAGTCCATGGAGTATCCGAGGCGCCGGCAGAGGTCCTGGAGGATTTCCCAGTCCTGTCGGGCCTGGCCGGGGAGGGGGAGGACGGGGCGGCCCCGCTGGACGCGGCGGTCGGTGTTGGCGTAGGTCCCCTCCTTCTCCAGGGCGCTGGCGGCCGGCAGGACCACATCCGCATACTGGGCGGTCTCGGTGAGGAAGATGTCCTGGACCGCGATGAAGTCGAAGCGCCCAAAGCACTGGCGGGCGTGCTCCAGGTTGGGGTCGGAGAGCAGGGGGTTCTCCCCCATGATGTAGATGGACCGGAGGCCGCGGCCGGCGGCCTCCATGATTTCGGTGACGGTGAGCCCTTTCTTGGGCGGGGGGGTGCGGCCCCAGGCGGCGCGCCACTTCTCCACCACGCGGGGGTCGTCGGCGGGCTCATACCCCGGATAGGCCATGGGGATGGCCCCCATGTCACTGGCCCCCTGGACGTTGTTCTGTCCCCGCAGGGGGTTGAGGCCCACCCCGGGCCTGCCGAGGTTGCCGGTGAGGAGCATGAGGTTGATGAGGGAGAAGGAGTTGTCGGAGCCGGTGGTGTGCTGGGAGACCCCCATCCCCCAGCAGACGGCGGTGCGGCCCGCGGTGCCGATGAGCCTCGCGGCCTCCTCCAGTTGGCGGCGAGGGACCCCGGTGATGGCCTCCACCCGTGTGGGGGTGTAGGGCTCCACCACCCTGCGGAGGTCCTCGAACCCCTCGGTGTGCTCCCGGATGAAGTCAGGCTTGTGCCAGCCATGCTTGAGGATGAGGTGCATGAGGCCATTGTAGAGGGCCACATCGGTCCCCGGATTGAGGCGGAGGAAGAGGTGGGCCTGGCGGCAGAGGGGAATCTCGCGGGTGTCCACCACGATGAGCCGGGAGCCCCGCCGGGCGGCCTGCTTGAGGAAGGTGGCGATGACCGGGTGGTTCTCGGTGGTGTTCGACCCCGTCACAATGAGGACGTCGGCCTCGGGGATGTCGTCAATGGAGTTGCTCATGGAGCCCGAGCCCAGGCTGGCCTGGAGGGCGTGGACCGAGGAGGAGTGGCAGAGGCGGGTGCAGTGGTCAATGTGGGGGGAGCCGAGGACGGCGCGGATGAACTTCTGGAAGAGATAGTTCTCCTCGTTGGTGCACTTGGCGCTGGAGAAGCCACAGAGGCTCTCGGCCCCGTGGGCTTCGCCGATTTCGCGGAGGCGGCGCGCGACGAGGCCGAGGGCCTCCTCCCAGGCGGCCTCCCGGAACACCTCCCGGAGGGGGCGGCCATCGAGGAGGCCCCGGGGGACCCCCTCCCGGCGGATGAGGGGGACGGTGAGGCGGTCGGGGTGCTGGGCGTAGGTCCACCCGAAGCGCCCCTTGACGCAGAGCCGGCCCCGGTTCGCCGGACCCTCCTCGGCGCCGAGGGCGCGGGTGACCGCACCCTCCGCAGTAATGCGATAGTCAATGGTGCACCCGACCCCACAGTAGGGGCAGACCGACTTCACCGAGCGCTCCGGGGCGGGGCCGGGGAGGGCGGCCACCGTCTTCTCGAGGAGGGCCCCGGTGGGGCAGACCTGGACGCACTCCCCGCAGGTGACACAACTGGACTGACCCATGGGGTCGCCCATGTCGAAGATGATGCGGCTACGGGCCCCGCGCCCCTCCAGGCCGATGACCTCGTTCACCTGGATGTCGTCGCAGGCCCGGATGCAGCGGTGGCAGAGGATGCAGGCGGCGGGGTCGAAGACGATGGCGGGGTTCGATGGGTCTTTCGCGGCTCCATTTCCATGGGAAGTGAAGCGGCCGCCCCGGAGCCCGAGGCGGGCGGCCCAGTTCTCCAGTTCACACCCCTCCGGGCGCAGGCAGGCCCCGCAGGGGATGGGGTGGTCCGCCAGCAGCAACTCGATGACCATCTTGCGGGCGGCCTCGGCACGCGGCGTTGCGGTCCGGACGACCATCCCCGGCTCCGCCCTGCGGGCGCAGGAGGGGACCAGAGTGCGGGAGCCATCAACCTCGACCAAGCAGGCGCGGCAGGAGCCCGACGGGGGGAGCCGCGGGTGATAGCAGAGGACGGGGACATCGAGACCCAGCCTTCGCATGGCCTGGAGAATCGTTTCTCCAGGTCTGGCCTCGGCGGCACGGCCGTCAATGGTGACGGAGACTGTTTCCCTCATTTCCGGAAACATACCCCCGCCGGGCACTCCCCGCGCCGGTGGGCCTCGAACTCCCCGGGGAAGTGGCGGAGGCCGAGGGTGACGGTGGCGGGGGCGGTCTGTCCGAGGCCGCAGATGGAGCCGTCCACCATGGTCCGGGAGAGTTCCCCCCAGAGGGGAAAGTCTCCCCCCCGGCCCCCCCGGAGGCCCTTCAGCATGGCGAGCATCTTCTCGCATCCGGCGCGGCAGGGGGTGCATTTGCCGCAGGACTCGTGGGCGAAGAACTCCATGCAGTTCTCGGCCACGTCAACGAGACACCGCTGGGGGGAGAGGACGATGACTCCGCCGGAGCCGAGGCCGCTCCCCGCCCGTGCGAGGGGGGCGTAGTCGAGGGGGGTGCCGAGGTGCTCCGGGGGGAGGAAGCCGGTGGCGACGCCCCCGGGGAAGAAGGCCTTCACCCCCCGGGGGGCCCCCCGGCCGGGCCCCTCGATGAGTTCGCGGGCGGTGGAGCCCAGGGGCATCTCGTAGCAGCCGGGGCGCCGGATGTCGCCGGAGAGGCTGAAGAGTTTCATCCCCGGGGCCCCGTTCTTCCCCCGGGCCCGGAACACCCCGGCTCCCTCCCGCAGGATTCCGGGGACCCGGGCGAGGGTCTCCACGTTGGCGACGAGGGTGGGCTGTCCCCGGAGGCCGTGGGTGGCGGGGAACGGGGGGCGGAGGCGGGGCTCGCCGCGCCGCCCCTCCATGGATTCGAGGAGGGCCGTCTCTTCGCCGCAGATGTAGGCGCCGGCGCCGATGACCAGGCGGAGCGCGGGCCTCCCCGGGCGGGGCCTCTGGCGGGGACCCGCCACCCATCCGCGGGCCTGGACCTGCCCGATGGCCCTCTGGAGGACCCGGCGGCTCCGGGGGTATTCCTCGCGGAGGTAGATGTAGACATGGGAGGCGCGGAGGGTGGCGGCGGCGATGAGGGCCCCTTCGAGGACCCGGTGGGGCCACTGCTCCATGAGGATGCGGTCCTTGAATGTGCCCGGCTCCCCCTCGTCGGCGTTGACCACCACGTATTTTTCGTCTCCCGGGGCCTGGTGGACAGCCTCCCATTTGGCCCCGGCAGGGTAGCCGGCGCCCCCCTGGCCCCGGAGGCCGCTCTCCTTCAGTTGGGAGATGACCCCCTCCGGGGTGTTCTCGGCGAGGACCCTCCGGAGGACAGCGTAGCCATCTTTCTTCATGTATTCCTGGAGGCCCTGCGGGGCGGGGGCCGGGGCCATCTTCGGCTTTCTCACCGCGGCAGGGAGGCCCCGGGGATGGAGGGGGGCCATGGAGCACCCGTTGATGAGGGCGGCGGGGGCCCGGTCGCAGAGGCCGAGGCAGGAGACGGTGCGCACCTCGATGCCCGGTTGTTTCCCGGCCAATGCCTCGGCGGCCTCGCGGAGCCCGGGGGCCCCGGCGAGGTGGCATGGGAGGCTCCCGCAGATGCCGATGCGCATCGGGGGCGGGGGCTGGAAGCGGAAGTTGGAGTAGAAGCTGGCGGAGCCGTGGATTTGCTCGCGGGGGAGATGGGAGAGGCGGGAGAGCTCCTCCAGGTCCTCGCGGCGCAGATATCCGTGTCGCCCCTGGAGGATGTGGAGGACATCGAGCAGGAGGAGGCCCCCCCGCTGGAGCCCCCCGGCGAGGCGGGCCACAGAGGTGTGCTCACCCATGTCCCTTTCCAGCGCCTCGCGGCGGACCGATGCGCCCGGGATGGGAGTAGATGTTCATGGAGTCGCCGCGGAGGTAGCCGACCAGTGTGGCATTGTGGTCGCGGGCGAGGCGGACCCCTTCGGCGGTGGTCCCCCCGATGGTGGCGAGGATTGGGGTTCCCATGCGGAGCCCCTTGGAGACCATCCCCGCGGTGAGGCGGCCGGTGGTGAGGAGCAGAGTGGCCCGGGGTCTCCCGCGGAGTGCATTCCATCCCCGGAGTTTGTCGAGGGTGTTGTATTTGCCGATGTCCTCGGCGATGCGGAGGATTTTCCGGGGCGTGGCGAGGGCGCTGGAGTGGACTCCGCGGGCCGCCCGGTAGATATGGGCCCCCTGGAGGAGGTCCTCCATGCGCCGGTGGAGGTCCGCGGGGCGGACCCGGGGGCCCCCGGGGAGGGTGGGGAGGGGCTCGGTGGAGAGG
>JACQPP010000025.1 GCA_016207465.1 Methanobacteriota archaeon | reverse complement strand
GCTGCGGGGGTGGGGCCCGGGGCGGGCGGGGCGGTTCGCGGGTGCGGCGGGGGCCCTGGTGGTCACGCGGCGGGGGGCGATGACCGCCCTGCCCACGCGGGCCCGGGTGGAGCGGTTCCTCCAGGGCCAGGGGTAGCCCCTATTGGTACATGGGGCCGGGGTCGCTCTCGACCCTGGGGGGCCCCTTGGGGGGCTTCTGTCGGCGGTAGGCGCGCTTCTGGGTCTTTCGGACCCCGATGAATCCGATGTCGGCGCGGAGGAGGCGGATGTAGGTGCGGCCGGGGATGGGCTCTCTCTCGATGAGCCTCTTTCTCTCGAGGGCCTTGAGGCGGCGCTCGAGGACCTCGCGGGGGACCCGGAGGTGGGCCCGGAGTTCCTGCTGGATGGCGGGGATGTGCTCCTGGAGGTAGCGGAGGATGCGCTCGTCGAGGGTGTCCCGCACCACGTCCATGGGTGGCCTTCTCTCGCTACCTTTATGTTTCTTCCGGGCAACCGGACCCCGGGGAAGACGATGCCTCTCTTGAAGCCCGGCGACCCGGCCCCCCCTGTGGAGGGGTTGGACCAGAATGGGAAGCACTACAGCGGGGTGGGAAAAAACCTGGTCCTCTATTTTTATCCGAAGGACGACACCCCGGGGTGCACGGTGGAGGCCTGCGGGTTCCGGGACGACCTGGAGAAGTTCCGGGGGCGCAGGGTGGAGGTGGTGGGGGTGAGCGTGGACGGGGTGGTCTCCCACAAGAACTTCGAGGCCAAGCACAGCCTGAACTTCCCCCTGTTGGCGGACCACGACAAGAGAATCACCCGGGCCTACGGGGCCCTGTCGGGCATGGGGTTCGCCAACCGGGTCACCTACCTGGTGGGCGCGGACGGAAAGGTCAAGCACGTGTGGCCGAGCGTGGGGCCGAAGACCCACAGCGCCGAGGTGCTGGCGAAAATCCAGGAACTCGGCTGGTAAACGGATTCTACTTGGCGGGCGCTTCGGCCTCGATGCGGTGGGTGAGGGTGTCGGCGGCGAGGTAGACCTTGCCCATGGCCTCCTGTTCCCCGGCGCGGCGGTTGCGGGTGTAGTTCTCAAGGAGCTCGGGGTTGTCCTCGATGAGCCTGCGGGCCCGGCGTCGGGCCTCGGGCCAGGGCATGCGGCGGGTCTCGGGGTAGCGCTCCCAGAGTCGGCTGGCGATGAAGCGCTCGAGGTCCACCTTGGGGGTGCGGGGCGGGGGCAGGCGGCCGCGCCACTGCCCGGGCTTCTTCCGACGGGGGGCATTCTCTGCGGGGGCCTCCTTCTCCTTCCGGAGGAGACGAGGGGCCCGCTTCGGGGGCTCGCTGGGAGTCTTGCGGATTCCCTTCTTGGCCCGCGTGGGCTTCGGGACCTCCCCTGGGGCCTCGGGCAGGGAGGGCGGGGACTCTGCCGGGGGTGGGGCTGCGGCGGGTTTCTCCGGGGGCGGGGTCTCGGGTTTGTCCTGGGCCATCGTTTCCTCTGGGCACGTTTTGCGTGGCCGGGGAGAGGATAAATGTTTGCCGCGTCGGGTGATTTATTTCTCGATGTCTTCTCCGGCCTGGTAGGCCTGCTGGACCCCATTGTAGAGGTCCTCCATGCCCTCTCGGGTCTTGCTGGAGAGGGGGGTGAGGGTGCCGAAGGCTCCGATGGCGTCGAGGGTCTTGGCCATCTCGATGCTGGTGGGGGGCTCCCCGGCCTCGGTGAGGGCCTCCATGAGCCTCTCTGGGTTTTCGGCCCACTCGATGACCCGGTCCCGCTCTGGGGGCTGGAGGAGGTCCGCCTTGGAGAGGAAGCTGGCCACGGGGACTCCGAAGCGGAACTGGACGGAGAGGGCGAGGAGGGCGAGGGAGGCGAAGCCGGAGGCCTGGCGGGAGAGGAGGGGGTCGTAGAGGTAGGCGAGGAAGGCGGGCCTGCCGAGGCTCTCCAGGAGGAGGCGGCTGGTCTCCCGGAGGGCGAAGAGCTCAATCTGGCCGGGGGTGTCCACGAGGATGTAGTGGGCCTTGAAGCCCTGGATTTCCTCGCGGATTTCGGTGGCCTTGAGGGCCATGAGGTCGGCGCAGAGAATCTGTCCCCCGTTGGGTCCCACCCCGTACTGGTTCATCACGTCGGAGAGCTCGACCCAGTCGCGGATGTCCACGTCGGGGTTGTAGGGGAGCCGCTCGGCCCCCGGGTCGAGGTTGACGGTGATGGCCCGGTATTTGTGGTCATCCATCCACTCGGCGAAGGCCTGGGTGAGAGTGGTCTTGCCGCATCCCGCGGTCCCCAGCAGGTAGACGAACACGTTCTCAATCTCCATGGTTCCCCTCCTGGAGCCACGTGGTGAACCGGGGCCTCGCCGTCTCGACGGCCTCCCCGATTTCCATGAGAGCGGCCCGGGCATATCCATCGTCGAGAAAGTAGGGGTCGGGCAGATTGCAGTCCTCGCCGCGGGCGAACCCCCAGAGGGTGAAGATGCGCCTGCAGGCCCCGGGGGCGAGTCCCTGGAGGGCCTCCATGTGGCCCTCCTCGGCGCAGAGCACCAGATGGCTCCCCTCCACCATCTCCCGGGTCACCCCGCGGGCCCGGTGGCCCGACAGGTCGAGGCCGTAGAGTTCGCGGGCGAGCCGCCGGGTGGCCTCGGGGACCCGGTCCTGGGGAGCGGTCCCCGCGGATTTCACCGCCACCCGCAGGCCCCACTCGGAGGCCCGCCGGGCCAGGAGGGCGGCGGCCACCGGGCTGCGGCAGATGTTCCCCGTGCAGACCACCAGGACTCGCGGCAACGACCCCATGACCCGGGACCCATCTCTCGCTATCCTCCCCTTGCCTTTATGTGTTGCGTGGAAACTCACAGGCATCCCTCCTCGACCCGCAGGAACTCCCGGTAGAGCCCCAGGGAACGGAGCCACCGCACCATATACCGGCGCTCGATGGACCTCCCGTGCACGGCGAGCAGGGTGCAGATGTCCTGCTGGTCCACCGGCAGCCTCCGGGGGTCCATCTTCGAGAACCACACCTTCGACACGATGACATCCTCGGGCCGCGCCACCCAGATGCGCCGCCCCCGGTAGGGGGAGGGGACCTGCACCCGGCGCCGGAAGGCGGCATCCTCGTACTGCATCCACCGCCGGTACCACGCCCGGTGCTCGGGGAGCAACCGGCGGATGGCCCCCTCGGTGAGCTTGATGTTGAGGTCAATCCGCATCCTCTCCGGGGCGCCCGGGGGACGGAACTGGGCGGCGTGAATCACATCCTCTGGCCTCGGCCCCCGCAGCCCCGCGCGGAGCAGGTCGTGGATGACACGGTCAGCCCTCTCACGCCGCGCCGTCAGCACGATGTCCACGTCCTCCGTGAACCGGGGAACCCCCTGGGCGATGGCCGCGATGCCCCCCACCACCATGTAGGGGGTCCGGTGCCGCTCCACCGAGTCCAGCACAAATCCAAAAAGCCGCTCCATGCTCCACTCGGCCATCGCTCACCCCCGGCGCGCCCGCGCGCGGGCCGCCCTCAACATCCTCTGGCCAAAATCGCTCATCTCGAACATCGCCTGCAACTTGCGGTCCGCCGAGACCCCCCGGTTCTCAAATGCCGCCCGCAGTTTCCAGTACCGCTCCCGGAGCGCCGGGTTCTCCTCCGGCGGCTCCGGGCACTCATACAATCCCCAGCCCGCCCGCCGCACACTGCCCCGCCGCACCAGGAACAGCAGCCGCCTCCGCACATACCCGTGGCTTGCCTTCAGACTGTGGGCCAGCACCCGCGGGGAGGAGGGGCCGTGGAGGACCAGATGGGCCACCAGGTCGTAGTCAAGGGAGTCCATGGTAACAATACTGTTACCGAGAATTAAAAGGGTTACCGTGACTCAACACGGGGTGTTCCCGGTAATTCCAACCGCCCCCTCCGGGCACCCAGGCACGCACGCCCCGCATCCCACGCACTCCGCCGCCGTCAGGCCGAGCCGGGTCCCCCGGAGTTCCAGGGCCCCCGTGGGGCACAACTCCACGCACTCCCCGCACAGGGTGCACCTCTCCCTGTGGATATGGGGCAGCCTCATTCCTCCTCCCCGTTTCTCTTGACTTCCCGGTATCCGTGGGAGAATTTCTTGTCGTAGAGCCGGCTGGCCTTCCCCCGGGCGGTGAGGCCGGGTCCGACGAGGAGGATGGCGGTCTTGGTGATGCTCTCCCTCCGGAGGGCCTCGGGGAGTTCTCCGAGGGTGGTCCAGACGACCTTCTGGTCGGGCCAGGAGGCCCGGTAGACGGCGGCAGCGGGGGTCTCCGGGGGGTAGACCTGGAGGAGCTCCTCCTGGATTGCCTGGGGGATTCCGGCGGAGAGGTAGAGGACGATGGTGGTCCCGGGGCGGGCCACTTGGTGGAGGGGGACGGGGAGGGGGGTGCGGTGCTCGCCGCGGGTGAGGAGGATGGCCTGGGCCACCTCGGGGACCGTCAGTTCCCGGCCGATGGCGGCGGCGGCCGCGAAGACGCTGGAGACCCCCGGCACGACGGTGTAGGGGATGCGGTCCTTCTCAAGGAGTTCGACCTGTTCCTGGAGGGCCCCGAAGATGTGGGGGTCGCCGTCGTGGAGGCGGACCACGTGGTTGCCCATCGCCACCCCTTTCCGGACGCTGGCATGGATTTCTTCGAGGGTCATCCCCGCGGAGTCGAACCGCTCGGCCCCCCGGGGGGCGAACTGGAGCATGTCGGGGTGGATGAGGCTCCCGGTGTAGATGACCACGTCGGCCGACTCCAGCGCCTGGCGGCCCTTGAGGGTGAGGAGTCCGGGGTCCCCGGGGCCCGCGCCGACGAGGGTGACCCTTCCCTCCCTCCGGGGGAAGGGGGGCTCGCGACGGTGACGGCCCCCCTTCCCGGATGGCGACTTCGTCGCCACTCGCCCCCCTCCATCGGACGGGGGCGACCGTCCGGAGCGCACACCCCCTACCCCCCGGTCCCCCTTTGTGGATTTGGGGCTCATAGTTCTCCCTCGCCTTCCCCCTTGCGAGCCGTCTTGGACAAATCATACTTGGACTTGTATCCCCGGGGGGTGACGATGAGGTCGCCGATGCGGTAGGTGGTGGAGTTGCCGATGATGAGGGTGGTGAGCATGCCGATGTCGTGGTCGAGCATGTGGGCGAGGTCGGTGACCGCCACCTGTTGTCCCTGGCGGTAGGCGGATTTGACGATGCCCACGGGGGTGGCGGGGGCGCGGTATCGGGAGATGATTTTCTGGGCCTCGGCAATCTGGCGGGTGCGCCTGCCTGACTTGGGGTTGTAGAGGACGATGACGTAGTCGGCGCGGGCGGCGGCCTCGATGCGCTCCGCGATGACCTCCCAGGGGGTAAGGAGGTCGCTGAGGCTGATGGAGGCGAAGTCGTGGACCAGGGGGGCCCCGAGGAGGGAGGCCACGCTACAGAGGGCAGTGACCCCGGGGACCACCTCCACCTCCAGGCCATCGCCGGGCTTCCACCCCTGCTCCCCCAGGACCTCGAAGACCAGCCCAGCCATGCCGTAGACCCCGGCGTCTCCGCTGGAGATGACGGACACGGTGCGCCCCTGGCGGGCCATCTCCACCGCCCGCGCGGCGCGGCCGACCTCCTCCTGCATCCCGGTCTGGATGACCTCCTTGTCCACGAGGAAGTCCTTCACCAGCTCGATGTAGGTGGTGTATCCCACCACCACGTCGCTCTCCCGGATGGCCCGGGCCGCCCGGGTGGTGAGGTGTTCAGCGGCCCCGGGGCCGAATCCCACCAGGTAGATTTTCCCCGGTCCGTTTTGCCTGGGCTCAGGTCCCATGGTTGCCTCCCGGAGGGCTCCATCGGGCGATGGCGAGGGTGAGCATGGGGGCCTTCACCTTGGGGACGAGGAGTTCGCGGGTCCCGGCGCTGCGCATGGCGGCGGGCTCGGAGACGCCGAGGAGGCGGGTGTACTTGTAGACCTTCTGGGATGGGCTCGGGGGCTCTCCCATGGCCTTGAGTTCCTCCGGGGTGTAGTAGTGGGCTTCGAGTTTGAATTTCTGGATGAGGTGGTCGAGGGCGGGCTCCCCCTGTTTGCGGTCGAGGGTGGCGAGGCTGCGGAGGCAGCGGGGGGAGAGGCCGTGCTTGGCGAGGGTCTCCATGAGGAGTCTCTCGGCGGCCTCGGGGTCGGCGCCGATGTCGCACCCCATGCCGAGGCAGAGGCTGCGGGGGCGGTAGATGACGCTCTTCCGGCGGAGGGGGCCGTCGGGGATGTGCTGGTCGGTGATGAGCAGGGCCGCCCGGTAGCGGGGGTCCTCGGCCTCCCGCAGGCTGGCGACCCGCTGGATGGAGCCGGGCATGGGGCTGTCCCCGTCCTTGGCCGCCGCCACCGCCGTGCCGCGGCGGTGGCGGCATAGTACTTCCCACCAGTCCGGCTCCCCGGCGTCCTGGTAGAGGGCCGCGGGCCACTCGTTGACGACGGCGGCGCTCACCGGGGTCACGTTCTCCTCGTTCTCGATGCTCCACCCGAACTCGCGGCCCACCAAATCTACGGGCACGGTCTTGTTCACGTCGGAGGCGGTGGTCACCACCGGGGTGGCCCCGAGGAGTTCGGCCACGCGCTGGGCGAGGGTGTTTGCCCCTCCGATGTGGCCGGAGAGGACGCTGATGCTCCACCGGGCGGTGTCGTCCACCACCACCACTGCGGGGTCGGTGTGCTTGTCCTTCAGGGCGGGGGCGATGACCCGCACCACCGCCCCGAGGGAGACGAAATAGACCAGCCCCGCGTAGCGGTGGAATATCCGGGCGGTGAGGGGGGCCAACTGGCCCTCGAAGAACCGCACCCCGTTTCCCTCGGTCCCCGGGGGCACATGTTCCTTCATCTTGGCGGAGAGGTAGAGGTCGCTGTCCTCCATCCGGTGGTGGAGGCGGAGGGCGTGCCGGGTGCCGTGCTTCGTCAGCGCAATCAGGGCATAGGGCAGGGTCTCGGTCATGGCGCCGCCTGCCTGGCGGCCCGGGGGTCCGCCGGGGGCGCCGGGGGGATGGCCCCGGTGTCGCGCTTCACGAAGATGAGGCTCATGTATTCGAGTTTCCGGAGGGTGTCGAGTTTCTCGCGGGGGAGTTCCCACGCCCGGCCGTCGGTGGAGACGTAGAAGCGGTGGCGGGTGGCCCGCGCGAGGATGGAGAGCAGCTCGTCCACCCGGGCGGGGTTCTTGGGGATTTTCATCACCATCACGTTGTCGTGTTCATCCAGGGTCCGGGCGAGGCGGGGGTCCCAGGCGGGGAGCATCACCAGGTCCTCGTCCCCCTCCGCGAGGGGAAGGTTGGTGAGGCTCACGATGTGGTTGACGCTGGAGATGCCCGGCACGGTCTCGACGGGGATGTCGGGGTGGCGGGCGGTGATGCGCCGCAGGATGTAGTTGTAGGTGGAGTAGAGCAGGGGGTCCCCCACGGTGATGAAGGCCAGGGTATTCCCCCGGCGGAGTTCGGCCACGATGGCCTCGGTGTTGCGGTCCCGGTGGCCCTCCCGCTCCGCGGGGTCGCGGGTCATCGGGAAAACCAGCTCCATCACCTCTCCCACGTCGGCTTTTCCGAGAACCCTCCGGAGGGTCTCCAGGGCGAGGCTGGGGCGGTCGGGGTAGGACCGGGGGGCCACCACTATGTCCACCTCCCCCAGCACCCGGATGGCCCGCAGGGTGATGAGGTCGGGGTCCCCGGGGCCGATGCCCACGCCGTAGAACCTGCCGGGTCCACCCATCCCGGAGGGAGGGGTGGAGGGACTGTGAAGCAGGACCGGTCCGCTCATGGAGGTCTATTCTTCGGAATCCGCCTAAAAGAATCTTTCGAGAATGGTCACGTTTTTGACGGACCGGTAGCGGCCGCCCGCATGGCCCCCCGGGC
>JACQPP010000022.1 GCA_016207465.1 Methanobacteriota archaeon | reverse complement strand
GGTGGCGCTGGAGGCGGCGATGTAGGCACAGTTCCATTTCTGGAGGACCGGGGGGAGGTCGGGGTTCCATCCCCAGCCGGGGGGGCGGAATCCGCGGCTGTGGGGGAGCCCGGCGGCCTGGTGGATTTCGTCGGCCCGGTGGAGGCGCTGGTGGGCCTCGGCCTGGGAGAGTTTCTGGAACTCCTGGGCGTGGTGTCCGCGGGGGGCGTGGTGGGTGAGGCCGTGGAGGGCTATCTCGGTGTTGGGCAGGCCCCGGAGCCATTGGCACCACCGGGGGTGCTTGTCGAGGCGGTAGGGCTCTCCCCGCCATACCCTGGGGTTGAGGCGGAGGGCCCGGAGGGGGAGGGGCTGCCTCCGGTTCTGCCAGTTGGGGGTCACGAAGAGGGTGACCTTCACCTGGGGGAATCTCTTCCACAGGGTCCCCAGGTGACGAAATACCCCCTCTTCCATGTCTCCCCCGCAGTCCCCGGCCCCTGTGGAGCCCTCCGGGTGGACATCGTCAATGTTGAGGTTGAAGAGCGCGGCCATGATTTTCATTCTGAACGCATCCGGTAATTTTCTTTCTTTTCCGAAAAGAAAGAAAAGGGAGTCATGGGTTGCCCAGGAGGGGGTCGAGGGTGGGGGGAGGCCCGGGGAGGGGCTCGACCCGGTAGACCCGGTGGTGGGCGTCCCGGTAGGTCTGCTGGAGGAGTCCCCGGGCGGTCTTCTCGTCGAGGATGCGCTGGTAGGGGGCGAGGCTGGTGATATAGTAGTCGTCGCTGGTGACGATGTAGCCGACGAGGTTCTTCTGGAAGTAGGGGATGTCGAACTTGTCGAGTCTCCAGGAGGGGAGGTAGTAGGAGCGGCGGTCGGCGTAGTAGTGGACGAGTTCCTGGTCGGGGGAGAGGAGGATGGCGTCGGCGGGGAGGGTGCGGATGTACTGGAAGAGGTCCTGGCGTCTCTCCACGTACTGGTGGGCGTAGGCGGTCTTGGCCACCTCCCCGGCGACGAGGCTGGCGAGGAGGAGGATGAGGAGGATGGAGAGGACTCGGGGCAGGGTGCGGGTGGCCGCCGGGGTGAGGGCGGGCCTGCGGGTGATGGCGGCCCAAAGGCGGGGGAGGTGTTCTTCGAGCCGTTGGTATCCGAGGGCGGCGAGGAGGGCGAGGATGGGGAATGCGGGGAGGATGCGGCGGATGGAGTAGGCGAGCCCCCTGGGGCCGGTGATGAGCATGGCGGCGAGCCAGAGGAGGAGCCAGAGGAGGAGGTATTGGGTGCGGCGAGAATCGCGGAGCCCCCGGGTGATGCCGTAGAGGGCGATGGCGGTGGCGGGGAGGGTGGTGAGGAGGTAGAGGGTGAGGAGGCCGGGGGGCAGGAAGGAGAGGGTGGCGGGGTCTCCGATGGGGATGCCCCAGGACTCGTAGTACTGGTGGGCGAGGAAGTCGAGGGGGGTGGAATCGGGGCGGTAGGTGGGGGAGAGGAGGCGGTTGAACTCGGCGTTGGGGTAGGGGTTGGCGGTGAAGTGGAGGCTCCAGCCCTCGCCGCCGAATGGGTTTCTCCAGAGGAGGAGGTTGCGGAGGTAGTAGGGGGCGCCGAGGAGGCCCCCGGCGAGGAGGGCGAGGAGGGAGGTCTTCCAGAGGGCAAGGTCAAGGCGGCGGTCGCGGAGGGTGCGGGCGAGGGTGTAGGCGGCGATGAAGAGGAGGGCCATGGGGCCGGTGGCCTTGGAGAGGGCGGCGAGCCCCCCGGCGGCCCCGGCGAGGAGGGCCCAGCGGGTCCCTCTCCCATGGACGGCGCGGTGGAAGGAGTAGAGGGTGACCATGCAGAAACCGGTGACGAGGCCGTCGAGGTATCCGAGGGAGCCGAGGTGGAGGGAGAGGGGGAAGAGGCCGTAGAGGAGGGCGCCGAGGAGGGCGGCGCGGTGGCCCACGATTTCGCGGCCGAGGAGGTAGGTGGCGAGGAGGCCGAGGGAGGAGACGAGGGGCGCAATCAGCCGGATGCCGATTTCCCCGGCCATGGCGAGGGCCCCGGCTCCGGCCACCAGGAGGAAGGGGGGATAGTAGATGATGCGGGGGTCCGCCAGTTGGCCGGGGTCGCGGAGGACCTGGCGGGCGTCGTAGAAGAAGGTGGCGGGGTCGCTGATGGGGGGGAACGCCTGGCCCAGGCCGAGCATGAGGGCCATGGGGACCAGCAGGAGCCACCTCCCCTTCTCCCCGCGGAGGAACTCCAGGGGGCGGGAGAGGAGGCCAGGGGCCTGGCGGGGTGTATCCATGTCTCTACCGGTAGAGGCGTCCGGGGAGGAGGCGGGCCCCGGGGGGGACAATGGCCCCCACGTTGAGGAGGGTGTGGATTCCGGTGTGGGCCCCGTCGCCGACGAGGGCCCCGAGTTTGCGGAGGCCGGTGTCAATCCGCTTCCCGCGGAGGGTGACGGGGATGGGCCCCATGTCGAGGCGGAGGTTGGCCACGGTGGTCCCGGCGCCGAAGTTGACCCCGGAGCCGAGGACGGAGTCCCCCACGTAGGAGAGGTGGCCCACGTGGGCCCCCTCCATGAGGATGGAGTTCTTGACCTCGACGGCGTGGCCCACCCGGCAGCCGTCTCCGATGGAGGTGTGGGGGCGGATGTAGCAGTTGGGGCCGATGTCGCAGTCGCGGCCGATGAGGACGGGGCCCTCGATGTAGGCCCCGCGCCGCACCCGGGTTCCCCGGCCCACCTCTACGGGGCCCCGGAGAACCGCCCCGGCCTCCATATTTCCCCCGGTGTGGCGCCGGAGGTCCCCGAGGAGGCGGCGGTTGGCCTCCAGGAGGTCCCAGGGGTAGGAGACATCCATCCAGGTGCGGGCCTCGATGGCCCTCAATCCCCGGGGGATGAGGTGTTCGAGGGTGGTGGTGAACTCGTATTCCCCGCGGGGGGAGAGAGGGGTCCGGGCAATCTCGGGGAAGATGGACTCGCGGAGGCGGTAGGCCCCCGTGTTGACCCAGGGGGAGACCGGGGTCCTTGGCTTCTCCACGATGCGCTGGACCCGGCCTGCGCGGTGGACGACGCATCCCCCGCGCACGGGGCCCTGGAGGCGGGATATGAGGAGGGCCTCCCCCGGGGCGTGGGCGAGCCTGCGGATGTCCCCGGGGTCGAGGAGGATGTCACCGTTGAGGGCGAGGAAGTCCCCGTGGGGCCACCCCTCGGCGACGCCCAGGGCGTGGGCGGTCCCCCGTGGCCGGGTCTCGGTCCTGTAGTGGAGGCGGAGGCCGGAGATGGGGTTGTTCTGGAAGTGGTCGCGGATGGGCCGGTGGTCGCGGGGCACCACGAGGAGGGCCCGGCGGACCCCTGCCTTTCGGAGGCTGTGGAGGAGGTGCTCCAGGAGGGGGCGGTTGGCCACGGGAACCATGGGCTTGGGGCGGGTCCCGGTGAAGGGGTGCATCCGTGTGCCTTTTCCTGCGGCGAGGACTACGGCATCCATGTTTCACTCCACGGTCACCGATTTGGCGAGGTGGCGGGGCTTGTCGATGGGGCAGCCGCGGAGGCGGGCGATGTGGTAGGCGAGGAGCTGGAGGGCGACGGTGGCCAGCAGGGGGAGGGCGGTCTCGTGG
>JACQPP010000021.1 GCA_016207465.1 Methanobacteriota archaeon | reverse complement strand
GCCTCCACCATCGCCGAGGAGACCCTCATCAAGGTGGACAGCGCCGAGTAAATCCCTTTTTTCTTTCTTTGTTCTCGGGCTGCCCGCCCGCGACCGGACGAGCCCTCCCTGCGGTCTGGCTCGTCCTACAAAGAAAGAAAAAAGCGATTTTATTCGGAAAAAAGAAAGAAATTCTTTGATGTGTTCAGAACGAGATGGTGCGAACTGTCCCGGCATCTGTCCATGGACCTTCCCCTGGATTTCCTGAAGAACCTGGAGAACACCCCGGCGCTGGCGGAGGACTACAACCGCCTCCTGGGGCGGCTGAATGACGCGGCCCGCCGGCTCGCCCGGGAGGTCGCCGCCCGCGAAAACCTCCCTCCGGCCCTGGTCTCCGAGCTGGTGGCGGGGGAGGAGTTCTGCCGGAGGCTCATCGCGGACGAGCTCCCCGCGGGGGTCCCCCCGGCCTGGAGGGACCGCGCGCCCGAGGGGAAGCGGGGCCTCCTGGGCTTCCTGGGGTTCTATGCCTCGGTGCGCCTGGGGCTGGAGGCGACCCCCGAGTACCGGGAGTATCAGCAGGCCAAGGAGAGGTTCCAGGCGAGCCTCGAGGATTTGCAGAGGGTGCTGGAGGACCTCCGCCCGCCCGGGTAGGTCACGGCCCCACCTTCTTGATGGCCTTGTCGGCGGCCCGGGGCCGGAGTTCCCGGCGGAGCCGCACGCTGGTTCCGGCGTCCAGTTCGATGTCGCCGCACTTGGCGCACTCGTAGGCCCGCCCATGCCTCTTGGGCTCGTGGTGTATCTCCGGAATCCTGGAGAAGTCAATTTCGCGGAGAGGGCCCCCGCAGGTGGTGCACTTCATCGGCGGACCCCCGGGCGCTCTTTGGCGTTGATGACCCAGATGGTGTCCTCGGCGAGGTCGTAACTGAAGAGGATGTAGACGCGGGTCCCCTTCCGGGTCCGCTTCTCGATTTTGAAGAGATTCTCCCCGAGGGATTTCTTCCGGCTGGTCATGATTACTAAAAGTTACCAGGTCACGCCGCGAGGTAGTAGTGTTCCCCGCTGCTCCTCTGCTCCCGGTCCTTCCGGGAGTCCGGTTTGTTGATGCGGGGCCGGCCGGTCTCGTCGCGGCGGAAGGTGATGTTGAGGTCCTGGAGGAAGCGGTTCATCCCCTCGCGCATCTCGAAGGGGCCCTCCGCTTTGCCATGTCTGCCGGGTTCTCCGGTGAAGACGAGGAGGCGGTCGCTGAGGAGGTCTATGAGGTAGATGTCGTGGTCCACGACGAGGGCGCTCTTGTTGCGGTTCTTGGCGAACTGGCGGATGGTCTTGATGGCCTGGGCGCGTTGCTCCACGTCCAGGTGGGCCGAGGGCTCGTCGAGGATGTAGAGGTCGGCCTCGCGGCTGAGGCAGGCGGCGATGGCGAGGCGCTGGAGTTCCCCGCCGCTGAGGCTCCGCACCGGCTGGAGGAGGAGGCGGTCGAGGTGGAGGGGGCGGATGATGTCGGTCTCGTAGGCGCTGGAGCCGAAGGCCGGGGTCATCCCGGCGAGGAACTCGCTGAGGGTCATCTCGATGTCGGCCTTGATGTACTGGGGTTTGTAGGCGATGCGGAGCCCTGTGCTCCCCGTCCCCGACTCGCTTTTCTGCTCCGCAGAAAGTGGGCCGCTTCCCGCGGAAGCGGCATCCGGTTCGAGGGTGTTGGCGAGGATGCGGGCGAAGGTGGACTTGCCGATGGCGTTCGGTCCCACCACGCCGAGGACCTCGGCCTCGCGGATTTCCCCCCTTCCGGCCTCCACCGTGAATCCCGGGTAGGTTTTGGTGAAAGGGCCAAAGGTGGCGAGGGTGGGGGCGGGCCGGGTGCCCGGAGGGGCGCGGGGCTCGAAGGTGATGGCCTCGGGGCGGATGCGCACGTTCTCCTCGGGGAGGTAGCCCTGGAGGTATTCGTTGATGGCCACGCGGGGGCTCCGGGGCTGGGTGGCGACCCCGTATGCTCCGGGGGTGCCGTAGACGACGTGGATGGTGTCGGCGACGAGGTCGAGGATGGCGAGGTCATGGTCCACGAGGAGGAGGGTGTGTCCCTGCCCGGCGAACTCCTGGAGGAGGCGGGCGACGCGGATGCGCTGGAAGATGTCGAGGAAGGGCGTCACTTCGTCGAGGAAGTAGAGGTCGGCGGGGCGGCTGAGGCAGGCGGCGATGGCGAGGCGCTGGAGTTCTCCGCCGCTGAGGTTCTCGGTGGACCGGGCGGGGTCCACCTCGAGGCGGCGGGCCATCCCGGGGTCCACCTCTGCCCCCTGGAGGGCCTCGGAGTCGAGGGTCTGGGGCTTCACGGAGACCTGGAAGCCTCCCTCCTGGAGCCGTTTGAAGTAGGCGTGGGCTCCGGTCCCGGCATAGTGGCGGAGGACATCCGCGCGGGTGATTTCGGTCTGGCCCAGGTTGGGGAGCAGTTCCCCGGAGAGGATGCGGAGGGTGGTGGACTTGCCGGTTCCGTTGGGGCCGAGGAGGGCGGTGACCCGGCCTGCGGCGGGGAGGGGGAGGCCGTAGAGGGCGAACAGGTTGACCCCGTAGCGGTGGGTGGCGGTCTCCTTGAGTTCCTCGGCGAAGTTGACGATGGTGATGGCGTCGAATGGGCACTTCTGGACGCAGATGTTGCAGCCGATGCAGAGGACCTCGGAGATGACCGGCTTCCCGTCCTCGGGGAAGACGATGCACTCCTCCCCCATCCGCACCGGGGGGCAGAAGTCGTGGCACTCGTGGGCGCACTTGGTCTGTTGACAGCGGTCCCTGTCGAGAATCGCGATGCGCATGGCCGGCTCCGGGGTGCTAGTGGAAGGGGGCCCCGCCGCAGGGGGCCACCGGGGGGAGG
>JACQPP010000028.1 GCA_016207465.1 Methanobacteriota archaeon | reverse complement strand
TGGAGGCGGCGGTGGAGGCGCGGCCCCCGCCGTGGTGGCCGCACCCCCGCCGGTGCCCGCGGCGGCCCCCGCCCTCGCCATCCAGACCGACCTCTTCGAGGTGCGCATCAAGCCCGGCGAGTCCCAGCTCCGGCAAATCACCGTGAACAACCCCACCACCAAGACCTACAAGGTGGCCATGGAGGTGGCCGGGGACATCTTCCGCTTCATCACCTTTGAAAAGGGGAACTTCGAACTCAAGCCGGGCGAGGAGACGCAGGTGAAGACCAGCATCCAGGTCCCCGCGAACCAGCACGTGGGCACCTACCTGGGGGACATCCTCATCAAATACACCGCGAGCCCCGAAATCACCCGCCGCATCCCCGTCACCCTCGTCATCACCCGCGAGGAGCGCGGCCTCCTCGACGTGGACGTGGACATCATCACCTCCCCCATCCGCCTCACCCCCCAGGGCATCGTCATCAAATACGTCACCGGCCTCATCAACCTCGGGGAGAAGCGGGTCTTCGACGTCATCGTCAACTACACCATCAAGGACGAGGAGGGCCGCGTCATCAAGACCAAGCAGGTCAGCCGCGCCCTCGAGACCACCCTCTCCTTCGTGGACAGCCTCACCATTGACCCCATCCTCGCCCTCGACGGCGGAAACCAGATGGGCCTCAAGGCCGGAGGATACACCCTCGAAGTCAACGCCTCCTACAACGGCTACAACGCCTACTCCCAGGACTCCTTCCTCGTCCAGGCCGGAACGCCGGTGGGCGAGCTGGTCTTCCAGGACTGGATGCTGTGGGCCGCCCTCGCCGCCGGCATCGGGGCCCCCGCCGCCCTCGGCGGCCAGCGCCTCCGCAAATACCTGCGGGCCCGCCGCGAGAAGAAGTCCCGCTACCTCATGGCCAAGGACTACACCGACCTCCCCGAGGGCCCCATGTGGGTGGGCCGCATCGCCGAGACCGACCTCCGCATGGAGTTCGACCCCAACGACCTCAAGACCCACTGCATCACCGCCGGGGCCACCGGCAGCGGCAAGAGCGTGAGCGCCAGCGTCTTCGTCGAGGAAATCCTCAAACTCAAGATCCCCGTGGTCTGCTTCGACCCCACCGCCCAGTGGACCGGCTTCGTGCGCCCCAACAAGGACCCCGCCTTCTTCAAGGTCTACCAGAAGTTCGGCATGAAGCCCGAGGACGCCCGCCCCTTCAAGGGACTCATCTACGAGGTCACCGACCCCAACGTGCGCATCGACTTCCGCAAGTACATGAACCCCGGCGAAATCACCGTCTTCACCCTCAACAAGCTCCGCCCCGGCGAATACGACCAGGCCGTCATGAACATCATCGACACCGTCTTCCAGATGCAGTGGGAGGAGGCCCTCGACCTCAAGATGCTCGTCGTCTTCGACGAAATCCACCGCCTCCTCGAGAAATACGGGGGCAAGGGCGGCTACATCGCCCTGGAGAAGGGGGCCCGCGAGTTCCGCAAGTGGGGCATCGGCATGATGATGGTGAGCCAGGTGTCGGGCGACTTCCGCGAGGAACTCCGCTCCAACGCCCTCACCGAGGTCCAGCTCCACACCAAGAGCACCACCGACACCGACCGCATCAAGGCCAAATACGGCGATGACTACGCCATCCGCTGCACCAAACTCGAGATCGGGGTGGGGATGGTGGCCAACCCCAAGTACAACCGCGGCAAGCCCGTCTTCGTCAACTTCCGCCCCGTCCTCCACGAGGCCCACAAGATTCCCGACAAGGAACTCGAGATGTACAAGGAGTTCGACAAGAAACTCTCGGCCATCGAGGCCACCATCCAGGACTGGAAGAAGCGCGGCATCGACACCTTCGACATCGAACTCGAACTCAAACTCGCCAAGGACAAGCTCAAGGAGGGCCGCTTCCGCATGGCCGAAATCTACACCGAGAGCCTCACCGAGTCCATGAAGAAATACGAGAAGGGCCTCGGCGGAGGAAAGGGAGGGAAGAAATGAGGGCCTCTCCCGGGCCTCCCCCTCCGGCGGGGGCTCCATCCCATTCCAAGGGCCCATGGAGGTGGGGAAAGCGTATAATTGATAAATACCTTCACCGAGATATGATGGGAGACACTCGAATTAGAGCTGGGAGACGGGGCCGGGAATCGCTCCAGCCCATGCTCCGCCCCATCCTCCCCCTCCTCCTCGCCCTCCTGCTCCTCTCCGGCCCCGCCCTGGGGGCGGTCCCGTGGCTGAACGAGACCTGGCACTACCGCCTCCCCGTAGAGGTGAATGCCAGCGTCTCCCGCAGGGTGGACTGGCCCGTCGAGATGCAGGTGAACTTCACCTCCTACTTGGAGAGCCTGCCCCCCGCGGGCAACCGGACCCTCAACCGGACCCTCGACCCCGACTCCATCCGGGTGGTGGAATACAACAACACCAGCCAGCAGCCCCTCTCCTACAACGCCACCGGCTACCCGGCCTCCGACCCCCGCCGCTACTTCGTCCCCGCCCAGTTCGACCCCTGCAACCTCCTCGACCCCCCCTACCAGTGCAGTGCCTACAACAACACCACCAACGCCAACGGGAGCGTGGCGTGGCTCATGAACGGGACCAGCACCAACACCACCTCCCGCACCTACCACATCTACTTCGACGTCCAGGCCAACGAATATCCCCCGGGAACCAGCCCCAAGGAGCCCATGCAGTTCTACACGGAGACGCGGTTCAACTACACCGACGCGGGGGACGAGTTCTGGGTCAACACCTCTCTCATCCGCCTCCAGGTGGACACCGACCGGGGCCCGGGCTCGGAGGCCAACCTCTCCGGCATCTACAATGTATCGGACCTCACCAAGACCAGCTCCACGGACACCGTCCCGGGGAATGTTCTCGGGGTCGGGGCCGCCTCCGGCGAACGGCCGGTGGAATACGTGAAATACTACAATGGCTCCAACAACACCGAACTCTCCTTTGACCTCCGGAACTCGAAGACGCTCCTCATCAACGGGCCCGTGAAGAAGGTCGTCGAACAGAATGGAGCCGAGTTCTTCTACGGGAACGCCTCGAACCGGACCAACGAGTCCAACCTCACCAAGAGATACACCTTCTACCTGGACAACCGGTGGGTCCGTATCTCCCAGAACCTCACCAACAACGGGACGGCCTCCATCGTCCGCAACTTCACCACCAGCGGGTCGAGCGGGCAGGTTTGCACCGGGGCCGACATCGCCTGCCCGGGCCCCCTCCACATCGACCCGAGGGTGGACGACGAGTGGGGTTCCAGCTTCATCCTCGGCGCCTCCACCACCACCGACCCCTTCTCCATGGCCGGAGACTCCCTCGTGTTCGACAGCGACTCCAACGGCTGCCGCATCTTCCTCGTGGTGAACGCCTACGACACCGGGCCCTTCGTCTCTCGGAGGCACGGTGCCGCCATCCGCGGAGGGGCAGGAATCACCCTCTCACCCAACACCACCCTCCTCTCCGGCGAATCCATCTTCGAGTCGGCCGCCGTCCTCTTCGACCGGGTGGCGGCGAATGCAGGCTTCGAGTGCCTCGGCGACCAGGGGGGCTTCGCCGTCTCCGAACTGTTCCGCGCCAACTTCTCCAGCCCCATCCAGACCAACACCTCGGCCCTGGAGCGCTGGGAGGTGTGGGCCTCCGCCGAGCCCAACCAGACCCTCTTCAACCGGGGGGAGCAGGCCAACCTCACCCTCAATGTCTCCCTGGACAACTTCTCCCTCAACCGGAGCGCCAACGCCAGCCTCAACGTCAGCGGGGACCGGGTCTCCCTCTCCTGCCAGAACTGCAACACCACGCCCCCCTGGTTCTGGTCGGGTCTCGCCACATTCGGGGAGGCCAACGCCACCGGGTTCTGGAACGCGACCTTCAACGTTTCCAGCGCCAGCGGCTACCCCGCCGGGGCCCTGGAGGGATACATCCTCAACAACTCCTCGGTGAGCCTCAACATCACCGACCGCTACAACGCCACCCTCGACCCCCAGAACGCCAATTTCACCGAGAACGGGACCCCGGTCTACATCAACAATACCCGCTTCTGGTTCCACTTCACCGTGAAGAACGCCCGGAACGACACCTCTATCCTCGGGGTCACCCCGGCCAACCTCACCTGCCGGGTCAACAACACGTTCACCATCCCCGACGCCAACGAGACCGAGGTGGGCGGGGGGGTCTACGAGGTCAACAACACCACCAGTTCCCGGGAGCCCGAGTACTGGAACCTCTCCTGCGGGGCCAGCCGGAGCGGGAACACCGCCAACCTCAGCCTGTCCTTCAAGACCGAGCCCCCGGGGACCAACCTCACCCTCGACCTCCGCCCCGACGCCAACACCTCCAGCGAAATCAACCTCACCCTGAACAACACATCCCTCCTCAACCTCACCGTCCGCAACGCGGCCAACGGCACCGCCATCCGCATGAACCTCACCGTCTCCGCAGGCCACGCCGGCTGGGACATCTTCAACGAGAGCGGGGGCTCCATCAACGGCCTCGTGCAGAACTATCCCCTGAACTCGGGCCACCTCCCCGCCGGGGCCTACTTCAACCTCACCTATCTCAACGTCTCCATCCCCGCCAACGCCTCCCCGGGGGCCTACCTGGTCAACGTCTCCGTGCGCTGGAGCCACCTCAACGGCTCCGAGGCATTCGCCTACGACAACACCACCATCACGGTCCCCTCCAATCCCTGGATGAACCTCACCGGTGTCAACCTCTACGGCAACTCCACCCCCCTCAACGACTCGGTCCAGCAGCCCATCCTCCTCAACCTGACCACACTGGAGCACGGCAACACCTCGTTCCCGCTGGCCAACTTCACCCTCCGCAGCGTGGGCAACGACCTCCTCCGCTACATCCAGTTCCAGAACCTCACCGTGGCGGGGAGCAACCTGGAGGCCGGGGGCCTCTCCGTCAACTTCAGCAACGGCACCGCCAACGCCACCGGCTCCAACATCACCTCGGGGCGGAACGTCACCCACTACCTGAACGTCACCGTCCCCCTGGGCCACCCCGCCGGGGTCTTCTGGGGCCACTACCGCATCAACGCCACCGGCTCCGCCTGCGCCGCAGGCCAGGAGCATCGTTGCTTCAAGGACCTCAACATCACCATCGAGGTCCCGGAGAACCGCACCTGGAACCTCTCCCACAACATCTCCTCCATCGTCACCACCAACTCCAGCGTCACCAACCAGACCGCAGGCCACCTCACCATCCAGAACACCGCCACCCTCCCCATCGCCTTCACCATTGACGACTTCCAGCCCACGGGCACCTGGGTCTCCAACGTGAGCCGCAACAACACCACCTTCACCCTCGACCCCGCGGCCACCACCATCGTCCGCATCAACTACACCGTCCCCGCCCTCCAGAGCCCCGCAGACTTTCCCATCACGGTCCGGGTGAACTCCACCACCGCCAATACCCGCAACCAGGCCAGCGGCAACAACTCCTCCAACACCACCTTCACCCTGCGGGTCTTCGACACCGAGCCCCCGGTCCTCTCCAACGTCACCATCGGCGGCCAGACCACCCCCGAGACCATCCGCAACATCACCCTCGACGTCCTCCAGGAGAACGTGACCCTCTCCCTCAACGTGACCGACAACCTGAACGTGAGCCAGGTGAACGCCACCATCAACTTCACCGGCCCCCTCCTCAACGGCTCCTTCTCCAACCGCGACAATGTCTCCCTGCTGGAGGTGGCCCCCGGCCTCTACCAGGCGCTCTACACCCCCCCGGCCATCAACGGCACCTACACCGTGGCCTTCACCGCCTTCGACAACAACACCACCCGCAACCAGAACACCTCCACCACCCTCGGGGTCTTCACTTTCAACGCGACGAACTACACGAACGCCACCTTCGGCCAGAACCAGACATTCGACGCCACCCAGGTGGGCCAGACCCAGGGGGAAACCTTCACCCTCCAGGCCCTCTTCACCAACAACGGGAGCGGCGGGGCCTACAATGTGAACTTCACCGCCACCGTCAACAACTCCACCGCCCTCTCCCTGAACACCTCCACCCAGACCTGCGGCACCGTCCGCGAGGGGGAGAACTGCACCCGCCACTTCCTCCTCACCGCCGCCCTCGGCGCATCCAACGGCTCCTACACCGCCAACATCTCCGCCAACTGGACCCAGCCCAACTCCACCGCGGCCTACGCCAACAACACCACCCTGGCGCAGGTGTGGCGCAACCCCCTCCTCAACCTCTCCCAGGGGGGCGCCTCCATCGAGGGCCAGCCGGTGATCCTCCAGGCCGCCCCGGGGATCCAGGCCGCCACCGACGTGACCGTGAACTCCTCCGGCAACCACCTCCTGGAGAACGTCACCTGGACCAACCTCTCCGTCAACGCCTCCCACGAGGGCATCAACATCACCGTGAACAACTCGGGGTTCAACCTCACCGCCGGCCCCAACGCCACCACCCGCTTCAACGTCACCGTCCCCGCCGGCCACACCCAGGGGACCTGGCGCTTCCACTACCAAGCGAGCGCCAACAACTCCACCTGCATCACCGCGAACCGGTGCGCCAAGGAATACTTCCTCGACATCTTCGTGGCCCCCAGCCGCAACTGGACCCTCAACGACTCCACCGAGGCCAACCTCACCTGCGGGCAGCTGGACAACCGCGTGGCCGTCAGCGTCCCCAACGCCAGCCTCTGCATCATCAAAGTAAACAACACCGGCAACTCGCCCCTCAACTTCAGCGTGCTCCCCGCCAACCTCACCCTCGGCGGGGCGGGCAACACGTCGGCGAACCGCACCAACTTCTCCATCGGCGTCCTCGGCGCCCCCGCCTACCTCAACTTCACCGTCAACACCACCGGGGTGGCCCCCGGCGCCTACAACCTGACCTTCAACATCACCTCCCTCCAGAACGGCACCGGCACCAACGCCAGCCCCTCCATCCGCAACGTCACCATCAACATCACCGTGGTCACCGAGCCCAGGGCGGCATTCCTCAACGCCACCACCCCAACCGCCGCCAACTTCACCCTCAACGGCTCCAACGTCACCCGCGTCCTCCAGGGCGAGAACGTGACCCTCTTCATCAACTCCACCGACGAGTCGGGCACCGCCAACATCGGAATCCGGGAGGTCCGGGTCAACGCCACCCGCCCCGACGGCACCACATTCTCCGTGGTCTCCACCAACAACACCACCCCCAACAACCCCAACGGGGACACCACCTGGCGCCTCCTCGTGGTGGGCACCGCCAACTTCACCATCCGCGGCAACTACACCGTGAACATCAGCGCCGTGGACAACGTGGGGACCTCCTCCGCCAACACCACCATCTACATCGTGGTCCGCCCCAAGCTCAACCTCACCCACAACACCTCCAAGACCTCCTACGGGGCCGTCACCACCTCCTACGGCCCCAACGACAAGGTCTTCGTCAACCACTTCCTCACCGACCTCCTGGGGACCCCCCTCTCCGGGGCCAACATCAACCTCACCGTCCTCGACTCCACCAACTCCAGCGCCCCCTGCAACCCCCTCGCCGGCGGAGGCCAGTACGCCACCGGCTCCGCCGGGACCCCGACCAGCGAGACCTCCTGCAAGCTCGCCCTCGCCTCCTCCGGCGCCCACCTCTACATCTCCAACATCACCTTCAACGACACCGCCAACAACACCACCGTCAACGACGCCTTCCAGGGCTCCTTCCAAGTCACCGCCCCCGAGCTCTTCGTCAGCCTCACCATCGGCGGCCCCTGGAAACCCGGCGACTCCTTCCCCGTCGAAATCAGCGTCAAAGACCAGAACCAGAACCCCACCGGCGACGCCCAGACCCGCGTCCACCTCTTCTACCCCAACGACACCCTCTACAACATCACCAACGCCACCTACTCCTCCGCCCTCGAACTCTTCCGCGCCACCCTCGTCCTCGGCGCCGACATCCCCTACGGCCCCACCGGCTCCACCAACTCCACCTACCACGCCAAGGCCGTCGCCAACAAGACCGGCTCCAACACCACCGTCAACGACACCAAGCTCTTCTACGTCACCGACACCCTCAGCGCCGACATGACCCTCTCCACCCCACAGTTCAACAACACCACCATGAGCGCCTCCATCCTCACCTGGCGCGGGAGCAACACCCTGGTCAACCCCACCTACCTCGAATTCAACGTCTCCACCGCCGCCGACGCCCCCGCCTTCTCCACCCTCGCCAACAGCCGGGTGGTCATCACCGACCCCGACTTCCTCTCCAGCACGGCCCCCAACAACACCACCTCAGGCCCCTTCACCATCACCAAACAAGGCACCGGCTACTTCAACATCTCCCGCCAAATCCCCAGCGACCAGGCCACCGGCTTCTACAAGGCCAACCTCACCGTCCAGCGCGGCGACGTCACCGCCGGAGACCTCGTCCCCTTCGAGGTCGCCCGCTCCAGCCTCGACGTCAGCGTCGTCGCCACCAACTCCCCCGTCACCACCTCCACCCTCCAGTTCACCACCACCATCCGCAACCTCGGCCCCGCCGGGGGACGCGACGTAACCCTCGCCTACCAAGTGGTCCAGAGCCCCTCCACCAGCGGCAGCCTCCTCTGCCTCGTCAACGCCTTCTCCACCTCCACCTGCCCCGGCAGCCTCAGCGTAGGGGGACTCGCCAGCGGGGCCTATACCCTCCAAGTCACCGCGAGCGGAGGCGGATTCGAGACCGCCACCGCCACCACCAGTTTCACCGTGGGGGCGGGGGGAACCCCCGGAGGAGGCCCCGGCCCGCTCCCCACCACAACCACCAGCGGAGGAGGCGGCCCCCCGCCCCCGCCCGCACCCCCCGCCGCCGCCAAAGGGGGCAAACTCAAACTCGACCTCCAGGACTCCCTCGAGGTCGTCCGGGGATACATCGTCAACTTCACATTCACCCTCACCAACACCGGGACCGACACCCTCCGCGACATCCTCGTCGAACACCAGGGACTCCCCGAGGGATGGGCCCAGGTCCTCCCCCTCGGGGCCATCCGCCCCCTCGCCGCCGGCGAATCCCAGCCCTACGTCCTCTCCTTCCGGGTCCCCCCGGACGCCGAGGCCCAGACCCTCACCCTCCGCCTCCGCGCCGCCGCCGGGTCCATCACCGACTCCAAGAGCGCCCAGGTCCGCGTCTTCAAAGAGTGGAGCGACATCCTCCCCGAGCGCATGGTCCGCGTGGACGACACCATCCAGCAGGTCCGCCGCTCCACCGACGAGGCCGCCAAGCGGGGGCTCAACGTCACCGGGGTCCTCCCCCTCCTCCAGGAGGCCGAGGCCTACCTCGCCCAGGCCCGCGAGGCCTTCCTCAACCGCGACTACAACACCGCCAGCCTCGCCATGGAGCAGGCCCGCGCCCTCGCCGACCGCGCCAACGCCCTCCTCGGCGCCCGCCTCGCCGCCCAGCCCCCGCCCCCCATCGCCCTCGTCCCCCTCGCCATCGTCCTCGCCGTCCTCGGCGCCCTCGCCGCCGCCGCCCTCGGAACCGCCGTCTGGACCGGCCGCACCTCCCACAAACTCCGCCGCCTCGCCCGCACCGGCCTCATGGCCACCCGCGAAGTCGTCGGATACCGCGCCCGGCCCCCCGGCGAGCCCCCGCCCTACCGCGAGCCCCCGCCCTCCACCC
>JACQPP010000020.1 GCA_016207465.1 Methanobacteriota archaeon | reverse complement strand
TTGATGACGTCGGCCCCGAGGTCGGAGAGGAGGCAGGTGCACCAGGGGCCGGGGAGGAGGCGGCTGAGGTCGAGGATGCGGACCCCATCCAGGGGGGGTCTTTTTTCCATGCTCGCTACGCTCGCATGGAAAAAAGATAAAGGTTGCCCGCGGTAGCGGGGCCGGCGCCCCCTTTTTAGAAATTTTCGCCTTCGGCGAAAATTTCTACCCGATGTAGCGGAGTTCGTCTTTCTTGGATTCTTCCTCTTCCTGCTGGGCCTCCTCTTTGGCCTCGGCGATCTGGCGGATGGCCCGGGCCCCGCGGCGGAGTTCCTCTTCGAGGAGTTTCTGTTTCTCCTGGAGTTCCCGGGCGTCCACCCGGATGTCGAGGTAGCGGTCGAGGACGCCGAGGGTGGCCTCGGCCCCCTTGGGGTCGGGGTAGGAGCCGTGGGTCTCGCCGAGGAGGCAGAGGGCCTCCTTGTCGCGCTCGCGGGCGAGGGCGAGGAGGAGGCCGGAGACGCCGGTGACCATGCCGGCGCGCATCTCGGTGGCCCCGAGGCCGATGGCTTTCTGGAGGACGGGGGGGTGGCTGGCGACAGCGTAGACGTGGGGCTTCTCCACCACGCGGCCGACGCCGTAGCCGCCGAGGGCGACGAGGCGGCGGCAGCCGTGCCGGTCGCAGAGGTCGAGGATTTTCTGGGCGAGGTGGTAGAAGGACTCGGGGACGCTCCCCTGGTAGGGGCCCACCAGGAGGAGGAGGTTGTGGCGGGGGACGGCGTAGAGGTCGTCGCGGAGGAGCTCGGCGACCCCCTCGCGGCTCTCGATGCCGGGGATGGTGGACATGGAGTAGGTGAAGTAGGGGCTGTAGAGGCTGCCGATGCGCTGGCCCTGGAGGGCGTGGGCCATCTGCTCGGCGGCGAGGAGGCCCACGTTGCCCACCCCGCTGAGCCCCTCCACCAGGACTGGGTCTTTCAGTTTGGGGAGGGGGGCCCCGTCGTATTCGACGCGGACCTCGTTGGTGGTCATGTTTCCAGGGTCCTTTTTCCTCACTCGCTGCGCTCGTTCGGAAAAAGGATAAACCTTGTGCGGGATTTTCCCCCTCCGGGATTGAGCCTTTTTCCGAGCGAAGCGAGGAAAAAGGCTTTTACCGTTTTCAACGTAATACCGAGCACAATGGGCGCAACGGTCGTGGTGGGGGGCTACTTCGGGGATGAGGGCAAGGGGAAGGTGGTGGCCTACCTGGCCCAGAGGGACCGGGTCCACATCGTGGCCCGGGGCGGAGTGGGTCCCAACGCGGGCCACACGGTGGATGTGGCGGGGGAGAAGCACGGGGTGCGGATGATTCCCTCGGGCTACGCCCACCTGGGGTCCCGGCTGCTGGTGGGGACCGGGGTGCTGGTGGACCCCCGGGTGTTCCTGCAGGAGGTGGAGACCCTGAAGGTCCGGGGGCGGGTGGGGGTGGATGAGCGGTGCGGCGTCATCGAGGAGCGCCACATCCAGTATGAGCAGGGGAACGAGTTCATGGCGAAGACCATCGGCTCCACCCAGTCGGGGTGCGGCTCCGCGAACGCGGATCGGGTCCTGCGCATCGCCCGGCTGGCCCACCAGGTCCCCGAGCTGCGGGACTACCTCACCGACGTGCCCCGGGAGCTGGACGGGGCCCTGCGGGCGGGGAAGAACGTGCTGGTGGAGGGGACCCAGGGCTTCGGCATCTCCCTCTACTACGGGACCTACCCGTTTGTGACCAGCAAGGACACCAGCGCCTCCCAGATTCTCGCCGACGTGGGGCTGGGGCCCACGCGGGTGGAGCATGTGGTGGTCATCTTCAAGGCCTTCCCCACCCGGGTGGGGCAGGGCCCCTTCCAGACCGAGATTCCGCCGGAGGAGGCCCAGAAGCGGGGCATCGAGGAGTATGGGACGGTGACGGGGCGAAGGCGGCGGGTGGGCCTCTGGGATGGGGCCATGGCCCGCTACTCGGCCATGGTGAACGGTGCCACGGAGGCGGCCCTCACGGGGCTGGACAAGGTGGACCCCTCCTGCCGGGGGGCGAAGAGACTGGAGGAACTGAGCCCAGCGGTGAAGGAGTTTGTGCGCCGCGCCGAGGCCGACACCGGGGTCCCCTTCACCCTGCTCTCCACCGGCCCCGAGGTCTCCGAGATCATAGACCTCCGCAACGGCGGGAGGAGGTGACCATGAAGCGGGACCTCATGGAGATTCTGGCGTGCCCCCTCTGCAAGGGGGAGCTCCAATTGACGGTGGCCGAGGAGACCCCCCAGGAGATTGTCCGCGGCGAGCTCACCTGCCCCAAGTGCAGGGAGAGGTATCCCATCGAGGACGCCATCCCCAACCTGCTGCCCCCGGACCTGCGCGACCGCTGATGCCCCTCCTCCGGAGCAAACAGAGCGGACCGGGTCCCCCGGCCGTCCAGACCATCCACCTGGGGCGGCGGGAGAAGAACTCCATCGAGTTCGAGCACCCGGAGGTGCGGGTCCCCCTGGCCGGCGGGGAGGAGTCAAGCCTCGAACTCCGCTTGGTGAACCACGGGGAGCCCGCCCACGTCCACCTCTCGGCTGGGGAGGGGCTGAAGAACGCGGCCATCTTCCTCAAGGACAACCCCTATGTGAAAGGGGAGGAACGGGTGGCGGTCCTCCTGCGGGTCCCGAAGGGCGCCCCGGTTCCCCTGCGGGGGGAGATTCTGGTGACCGCCGGATACGGGGCCCAGAAGAAGGGGTTCCGCCTCCTCCTCGGGGAGGCCACTCCGGGCCCCCCGCCACCGGTGAAGCCGGAGCCTGAGGCCCCCGAGCCATCTGCCCCTGCCATCTCCGGGAGAACCCCGGAGGTCCCGGAGGAGCCGCCGGCCCCCGTGGTGGCCCCCGCGCGGCCGGGGAGTGCATGGGGCCTCTGGGCCGCCGGGGGCTCTCTCGCCCTCTTCTTCCTCCTGGCATCGACCCTCCTGGTGGGGCGGGGAGAGCCCCCGGCCTCCTTCGTGCTGGCCCTTGGGGGGGTAGTGCTCCTCTTCCTCCTTCTCCTCTTCGGCCTCCGCCATCTGTCCCCGGCGCGGAAATCGTGAATCATGGAGAAGGGCTACATTGACCTCCACCTGCGCCTTTCCCGCCCCCGGGAGACCCCCTTCCGGGAGTGGGGGTGGAGCCGCGGGGCCCTGATGACGACCATGGGGGGTGGGGATGGCCTGTCCTCGGCTCCTTCGGAGCAGAGGACTTCCGACGCAGTCGGAAGGCGCAAAGGGGAGGGGGGCTCCGTTGAAAACACAGGCCCCCCTCCCCTTGGGCAGCCGGGGCTGGTCCGGGGAACCGAGATTGTGCCCTCCACCCGGGGCCAGTTGAAGGAGACCCTGGCCCGCATGGGGGGCCGCGCCGGGGTCCTCGCGGTGCGCTGCGGCCCCGTGGAGGTCACCCGGGCCGCCGCCGAAGACAGCCGGGTGGACTTCCTCTCCTCCCCGGGTCCCCTCGACCACATTGTGGTGCGCTCCGCCCGGGAGAACCATGTGGCCATCGAGTTCCCCCTCCATACCCTCATCCACACGCGGGGGACCGGGCGGTCCAACTACCTGAAGGCCATGGGGCGGAACCTCATGCTGGCCCGCAAATACGGGGCGGCCACTCTCCTCACCACCCAGGCCCGGGAGCCCCTGGATTTGCGGGCCCCCCGCGACGCCGAGGCCATGGGCCAGGTCCTCGGCATGAGCCCCGAGGAGGCCCGCCGCTCCCTCACCGAGACCCCGGCGGCCATCCTGCAGCGGCGCGGCCTCTGATTTTTTTCGCTCGTTGCACTCGCGAAAAAAATCATGAAGGAGGCGAGGGGTTTTTCTCCTGCGACCCCCATCATCTTTTCCGAGCGAGGCGAAGCCGAGCGAGGAAAAATGAGCGGTGAAGACTTCGAGGCCCGGATATTCGCGGCGGGCGGAGAACTCCCGGAGGTCTTGAAGAACCTCCTGGGCTCCGGCGGCATGAACCGGGAGGAGAGGAACCGCCTCCTCAAGTCCTACCTGGGCGTCCGCAACCTCTCCGGCTCGGTGCGCACCTACCGCCGCTACCCGGTGACCTTCAGCCGGGCCATCTCCCTGGCCCTGGAGGAACTCACCCAGAAGGCGGAGAAGGTGGAGAGGGGCCGCGCCGAGGAGCCCCCGGAGGGGGCCCCCCTCTCCGTGAGCCTCGACGACCCGGGGGCCCTGGAGGAGGTCATCTTCGGCGGCGAGTTCCGCCTCCAGAAGAAGAAGGTCCGGGCGGTGGTGGAGTCCAGCCCCTTCCAGCCCCAGGGGCTCATGGTCCTCGGCCCCGACGGCAACCTGGGGAGCGACCACATCTCCATCTCCGTCTACACCCGCAAGGAGGAGCAGGAGCTGGCCCAGAGCCTCTTCGAGGTGGTGAACACCCACGTCTACGAGAAGAACCCCCTCCGGGGGAAGGCCATCTCCGTCTACGGGGAGGAGATGGACCCCGGCAAGGTGGACTGGGACGACATCGCCATCCCCCCCTACTTCCAGACCGAGGTGGAGGAGAACATCCTCTGGCCCGTCCTCCACCGGGAGTCCGTGGAGGCCGCCAAGCTCCGGGTCCCCCGGGGCCTCATGCTGGAGGGGGAGCGGGGCATGGGGAAGACCCTCCTCTCCCGCATCATCAGCCGCCGGGTGGCCGGCAAGTCCACCTTCATCAAGGCCAAGCCCAGCGACGTCCAGCGCCTCGGCTGGGACTACCTCTTCGACATCGCCCGCACCCTGGAGCCCTCCATCCTCTACCTGGAGGACATCGAGGCCCTCGCCCCCAACAAGGAGAAGTTCGGCCTCACCACCCCCGCCCTCACCGACGTCCTCGACTACCTCGACGGCACCGAGGCCCGGGGCAACGTCTTCCTCCTCGCCAGCACCAACGTCCCCGAGATGGTGGACTTCAGCCTCCTCGACCGCCCCGGCCGCATCGACCGCCGCCTCGTCTTCGACCCCTCCAACAAGAAGGACTTCGGCGTCGAATGGAAACAGGCCGTCTTTGAAATCCACCTCCGCGGCCACAAGCTCGCCCCCGGCCTCACCCCCACCCACCTCGCCCGCATGATCGAGGACGTCCCCTACACCGGGGCCCACATCGAAGAACTCATCCACACCGCCAGCCTCGAAGCCATCCGCCGCGAGGGAGTCAAAGACCCCCAGGCCCTCAAAGGCAAACTCGTCCTCACCGAGGAGGACTTCCGCAGGGCCAAGGAGAGGGTGGAACGGATTGTGAGGAGGAAGGGGGGACCCGAAGTCGGTTGACATCAGCGATTATGTCTGAGGCATCTCCGCATCTCTCCTCCACCTACTACCACCTCAACCGCTCCCTCTTCTCCCCCCGCTGGGTGCGCTACTCCTGGCGGCCCCGGGACCTGCCGGAGGTCCAGAGGTTCCTGGAGTCGAGGGGATACGCGGTGCAGTATGTAGGTCTCGACGGGTGGGACACCCTCTGGTATGTTCGGGACGGCTCCTTCTACTATCTCCAGGAGACGCTGGTGGTCTCCCGCGGCGGGGCCCGGGTGGGGGACATCACCCCGTACAAGGCGGTGGTGGCCCCCGGGGAGGTGCAGGGGGAGGTGGGGGGTTTCCTGGGGGAGAGGTATGCGCGGCCGGTGAGCCGGCGGGCGGCGGGGTTCCTCGGGGTGCTCCTCTTTTTCGCGGCGGCCATCCTGCTGTCGGGGCCCCCGGACCGGGACATCGTGGGGACCTTCCGGGAAATCTGGGGGCTGGGGGCGAGGAGCGTTTAAATAGACGGGAGGCGGTGGGGAAAACCGATGGACCCCTGCATTGTTCATCCCGGGGCCCCGGCGGTGGGGCGGTGCCAGATTTGCCGGCAGCCGGTCTGCGGCGGGTGCCATGTGCTCATCAGCAACCGGGTCTTCTGCCGGAGCCACGGGGCCAAGGGATACAAGATGCAGCAGAAGATGGCCCTGTGAGATGGTGGAAAAAACGGGGCACCCGGTCTTCGCCGCCCTCTACGACCGGATGATGGCCGCCAACGAGCGGCGTGTCTTCTCCCGCCTTCGCCCCTGGGTGCTGGAGGGAATCTCGGGGGATGTGCTGGAGATTGGGGCGGGGACCGGGGCGGGCCTCCCCCACTACCCGCGGGGGGCGCGGCTGGTGGCCGCGGAGCCCGACCCCTACATGCTCCAGCAGGCCCGGGAGCGGGCCCGCGCGCTGGGGAGGCCCGTGGAGTTCCACCCGGCGGGGGCCGAGGAACTGCCCTTCCCCGACGGGAGTTTCGATTCGGTGGTGGGGACCCTGGTGCTCTGCACCATCCCCGACCCGGCCCAGGCACTGGGGGAGGTCCGGCGGGTCCTGCGCCCCGGGGGAGCCTACCGGTTCATCGAGCATGTGCGCCACGAGGACTGGAGGGGGGCCCTCGAAGACGGACTCACCCCCATCTGGAGGGTGGTCTCCGCGGGGTGCCACCTGAACCGGCGAAGCGGGGAGGCCATCCGGGGGGCGGGGTTCAAGGCGGTGAGGAGCCGGGAGGACTCGATGCCCCCGGGGATTCGGCTGGTGTCCGGCGTGGCCTGCAAGTCGTAGGATTCGGGTTCCTCTATGCCTTCTGCTCGGCCCATGTCTGGGCGATGGCCCGGGTCCACTCCACGGCCTCTCGGACCACCCCGGTGTCCACGTTCTCGGGGGTGTCGGTGGGCCAGTGGTAGTTCTCGATGAAGGCGTGGGCGCTGAAGGCGATGAGGGTGATGGCCTGGAGGCGGCGGCGGAGCAGAATCTGGGCGTCGGTGCCCACGGGGGCCATCTCCACGGGGAGGGGAGGCTTGGACTGGCGGCGGGCGGCCTCTTCGAGGGCCCTCCGGGCGGCGGGGGGGTAGGCGAGGCCCAGGGGGAGGACATAGCCGCCCTCCTTGGAGAGGGTGCAGAGCCGGCCGCATCCCACCGACTCGAGGTTGAGGAAGAGGGTGGGCTTCGAGCGGATGGTCTGCCTGTGGCGGTGGCAGAAGGCGGTGGCCCCCTTGAGCCCGAGTTCCTCGGCGTCGGTGGCCACCAGCCACACCTCCAGGCCGGGGGCTTGCAGTCCGGGGGCCGCGGCCAGCATGGCGGCGACCCCGGTGCCGTTGTCGTTGGCGGCGGGGATGGGGGGGGCCACCGCCCAGTCGGCCATGAGGAGGGAGCCGATGGCGAGGGAGAGGATGCCGTAGAGGGCTAGGAGGGTGGCCGGGAGGGCCGCCCCCGCCAGGGTGAGGAGAGGGGAGAGGAAGACCCCGAGGATGCCCAGGTTCAGGGGGAGGAAGGGGCTCTGGAGGAGGAAGGGGAGCCCCTTGACGCGGGGCCCGAACCTCTCCGTGACCCGGGGGTTGAAGACGCGCCCCGCGCGGGTCCCGTCATAGTGGGCCATGACGATGAGCCTCCGGGTTCCCCCCGGGTTCCCGTGGCCGACGATATTGACGCCCCGGCGCCGGGGTGTGAGGTGGAGGAGGAGGTCCCAGCGGCCGGTCTCGGAGCCGTAGGCGGAGGCCATGGCGACCCCGGCGAGGAGGAGGCCGGGGAGGGGGGCGCCGCGGAGGGTGAGGAGGGCCGCCAGGATGAACACGGCGTAGTGGAGGATGAGCCCGGTGGGGTGGGAGGGGTGGAAGGCGAACTCTTCATCCCCCACGGCGAGCCCGGCGGCCTCCATCCCCCGGCGGATTTCGAGGGCGGCGGCCCGGCACTCGGGGGAGCCGGAGACCCGGTGGCCCCCCCGGCAGAGGACCTGGAGCCACTCCCGGATGCGCTCCTCCGCAGGCGGGGGGCCGGGGGGCTCCATGGATGTGGGATTGGTCCCCGGGGGAAAAAGCCACCCTTATCCCCGCACTTCGAACAGCCCCCCGAACCCACCATCCGGAGATTCCCACGACACCTCGCACTTCTGGACCCGGGAGAAGGGAGGGCCCTTCTTCACCCGCGCCATGGCCTCCTGGACTGCTCCCTCCTCCCCCTCCAGTATGGCCTCCACGCGGCCGTCGTCGAGGTTGCGCACCCACCCGGCGAGGCCCCCTTTCATGGAGACCCGCTGGACGAAGGCGCGGAATCCCACTCCCTGGACCTCCCCCGAGATGTAGAGGTGGGCACGGACTGTTTTCCCCATGGGCTTCACTTCTTCCGAATCAGGATGCGGTAGACCCCGGGGCTGGCCTCCCCGGTGGCGAGGACCTGGTGGCCCTCCTTGGCGAGGGCATCGGGGATGTTGGTGACGCTGGGGAGGTTGTCGGTGAGGACCTCCAGGACCTCGCCGGGGGCCATCTTCTTGACCTCCTTCTGGGTGAAAATCACCGGCCAGGGGCATACTTCACCCGAAAGGTCTAACTTCTTGTGAGGCTGAACGGCCGTCTCGGTCATGGCATCCTCTACGTGAGTTCGAACTCCTTGAGCAGCCCGCGGTTGGCCACCATCCCTTCCAGGCTCCGGGGGGCCGTGACCCTCCCGGGCCCGGGTCCGAGGACCCTCCCGATGACCTGGGGGTTGTAGCCCGCCCTGCGCAGGTCCTTCTGGATGGATTCGCTGATGTGTGCCTGGGCGACCATGGCCACCGCCCCGTTGGTTCCGGCGGTGCCATTGTCCATGATGAACTCGCGGGTGGCGAACTCCACGTAGCGGGGGTAGGCGAGGGGCAGTGTGTCGAGGCGCAAATCTGCCTTGGCGAGCTGGGCCATCTCCTTGAAGATGTAGACTCCGGGGCCGGAGAGGTCGCCGGTGCCCGCGATGTGCTCGGTGGGGTTGAACTTCTGGCCGTAGGCGGGGCGGTATCGGGCGATGATTCTGCCCACTTCGAGGTTGGGCTGGGTCATGGTCTTGACGACGTCCTCCTTGGCCCGGCGGGCCTCGTCGAGGGTGAGTCCGGCCTCCCCCAGTTTTTTCATGTATTCCTCGTCGGCGAGGCAGGAGAGGTAGACGTTGATGGGGGCGAGGTCCCCGAAGGGGCGGGTGACTACGATTTCCATGCCGGGGGTGAATCCGGCGGGGGTGTGGGGGGGCTCCCGGTGGGTGCGGCCGATGACGGTGGCCCCCATGAGGAGCTTGCCGGTCTGGGGCTGAGGGGCGTCGTGGAGGCGGAGGCCGTGGCGGCGGGCGAAGTCGGCCATGTTCTTCGCAATCCGCTCCCGCATCCCGGGGGTGGGGGCGTCGTAGACCGGCAGCAGCCCGAGGTCCTCGTGGACGCCGAGGGTGAGGAGGTCGTTGAGGCTGTTGGAGACGGCCACGGCGGCCTGCTCGGGGCTGGCGGGGTCGAGGGTGGGGTCGATGACCTGGATGGTGTCGTTGTTGGCCAGGGTGTATCCATCCGGTGTCCCCGTGGGCTCGCGGAGGAAGTCAAAGAGGGCGAACTGGGCCTGGGGGTAGGGGGTGATGATGGAGTGGCCCTTGCCCACGGTGAAGTCCACATGGGCCCTGCCGATTTCGCGGTAGAGGCGGAGGAGGGCCTCGGCGAACTTCTCGGGCTTGTCGGCGCTGCGCTGGTGGACCTGGACGAGGCTGATGCCCCGGTCGGGATTCACGCGGCGGAGGTCCTCGGGGTCCACCCGGGGGCTCTCCAGGTTGTAGATGCGGCGCTCCACCTCGAAGTTGTCCCGGTGGCTGGGGAACATGTCGGCGTCGGCGCGGCTGGAGACATGGATGCCGTAGGTCTCCAGCTCGGGGCGTATCTGCCGGAGGGCCGGATAGACCACGGTGGTGAGGTCCACCTTGACGGCGCACCCCGCAATCCACTTCAGGGGGTCCATCCCCATCTCCTTGTAGCGGGCGACCCGGTCCCAGAACTCCCGGACTTCATCCATGTTTTTTCCTCGCTCACTACGTTCGCGAGGAAAAAACATAAAGGTAGTTACGGGTGGGGCTCGATGACACCGCTTTTTGTGAAATTTTCGCGGAGCGCAGCGGAGCGAAAATTTCACTCTTTGGGAGTCGTGGGGTCCATGCCCCACTCGGTGTAGGACTCGGGGTACATGCGGACGCGGGGGTAGCCGGCCTGGCGGAGGGCCCAGTAGGTGTGGCTGCTGGTCATCCCCATGTTGCAGTAGCAGATGACCTCCCGGTCGGGGGTGACCCCCTTCTCCCGGAGGAGGGCCCGGAGTTCCTCGGGGCTCCGGTAGAGGCGGTCGGGGGCGATGAGGCTCATCCAGGGGAGGCTGGCCGCCCCGGGGATGTGGCCCATCATGAATTCCTGGGGGGAACGGGTGTCCACCAGCCGGGTCCCCGGGTCTTTCAGCCGGTCGAGGACGTCTGCCTTGGTGGCCAGCCGGTCGGCCTGGGTCCGGGGGGTGTAGGTGGAGCGGGGGACCGCGGGGGTCCCGGTCTCCAGGGGGTGTCCCTCGCCCTGGTAGCGGTCGAAGTTGACCCCCAGCATGCTCATCCGGGTGTGGCCGTAGAGGTCCAGGGTATAGAGGAAGCGGCAGGCATAGGTCCCGTAGCGGTCGTCGTAGGCCACCACATGGGTGTCGTTGGATATGCCCCGGGCCCCCAGGGTGGCCGCGAAGCGCTCCGCCGGGGGGACGTGGGCCACCTGCCCCGTGATGTGGAGGACCTCCCCGATGGGGATGTTCACCGCCCCCGGGATGTGGCCCCCCAGGTAGTCCGCGGGCCTCCGCAGGTCCACCAGCCGCAGCCCGGGGTCCCCCCGGTGCTGAAGCACCCAGGGGATATCAACCAGGAAGTTCTCCATCGCCGTTATAGGAAAGTATAGCCGTTTTCAGGTCCTATCAAACCTCGTTGCCCGCCCGAAGGGTCGTGTGCCTCCCCGGGGAGGCGCCGATTTTCGACGAAGTCGAAAGGCGGAGGCATATCTTGGGGGCTCCAGGGAGGAGCCTCCCCTGTCCCCGCATAAGGGTTTTCCGACCATCGGAGAGAAAGGTTTATGTAAAATCCCCGTCCCCGTTAACGTTACAGGGAGGCGCATCCCGCCCCCCTCTCGGGTCCATCCATGGCGGCGGAGGCAACCAAGAAAGTGAAAGTCGTGGATATGGGAGAGAGGGTCTCCACCGGAGTCCCGGCTCTCGATGAGATGCTGGGCGGCGGCCTCCTCCTGGGCCACGTCATCGTGGTCAGCGGCCCCACGGGGGCCGGGAAGACCATCTTCGCCCTCCAGTTCATCTACCACCACCTCCGCCGGGGGAAGCGATGCCTCTACATCTCCGCCAGCGACGACGTGGAGTCGGTGCTGAAGAATGCCATGGCCTTCGGGTGGGACATGAAGCCCTACGTGGAGTCGGGCCAGCTGGACCTGCGCCACGTGGAAATCGTGGAGATTGACGTGGGCTCCAAAATCACCTCCGATTACCTGGACATGCTCCCCAAGATCATCACCGAGTCGGGGGCCCAGATCATCGCCCTGGACTCCATCACCGAGTACGACGACCTCTGCAAGAGCGACATCGAGCGCCGGGGGCGCATGCTGCACCTCCGCCGCATCATCAAGGACATCGGGGCCACCGCCATCTTCTCCGCCGAGTCGGACCCCGACCAGATGCGCTCCAAGTACGGTGTCGCCGAGTACGCCAGCGACGGCCTCATCCTCCTCCGCCACTACCAGCCCGAGGACTTCAGCCTCTTCCTCTACATCGTCCAAATCAAGAAGATGCGCTGGATCAAGCA
>JACQPP010000023.1 GCA_016207465.1 Methanobacteriota archaeon | reverse complement strand
GGGCGGGGCTCGGTCCCGGGCCCCGGCGGGGTGGGGGTGGGCCGGGGGGCCTCCTGGGCGGTGATGGCGAAGAGGGAGAATCCGGGGGTCTCGGCCTCGTAGGCCAGCGGGCCATCCGTGTCGCCGCCGGGGATGCGCCGGGTGGAGAGGGTGGCCCAGGATTTCTCCTTCGCCGAGTAGCGGTTCATCTTCACCGTGTCGGGGCCGAGGCCGTTCTCCTGGAGCCACTCCCGGGGGACCTGGAAGTGGATGTCCGCCTTCTTGATGTCCTTGGGGTCCACCCGGCTCACCAGGATGTTCAGGTAGCCGAAGGTCCCCTTGGCCGGCGGCTCCACCCTCTTGGGGGGCTCGCGGTAGGAGCGGACCACCAGCTGGCCCCGGGAGGCCGAGCGGGCCATCTCGAAGACGATGCCGGTCACCTCCCCCTTCTCCACGGGGACCCGGGTGGGCTTGTCGGAGGGGAGGCTGGGGAGGGCCATCAGCACTTCGGCGGCGGGGAGGGCGTCGAATTGCAGGGGGGCGTCCTCCGGTCCGGGGGTGGGGGCCACGGCTCCACCCCCGCCGCCGCCTCCGCCGGAGGTGGTGGTCGTGGTGGTGGTGGCCTTGGCGGCCATGGAGAAGGTGACGCCGGGGTAGGGGCCGGTGTGGCCGGTGTTGGGGCAGGAGTTGTTGATGGCGCTCCCGGCGGTGGCGGAGGAGGGGGTCTGGTAGCTGCTGTGGGTGGCGGAGACGGTGTAGGGGGCCAGGTCCTCGGTGTGGGTGGAGTTCAGGGTGCGCTCCACCAGGACGCGGGTCACAGTGCCGTCGGAGGAGGTGGTGGTGCCGTAGTTGGTGTTGTTGGCGTCGCTGATGGTGACGCTGGCCCCGGAGATGGGGGAGCCCCCGGTGGTCTGGACCCGGACCGCGAGGGTGCGGTTGACCCGGAGGGTGGAGCCGCTGCCGTTGGCGGCGAGGCCGCAGAGGTCGAAGAGGGGGGCGTCGAGGAGCTGGACCCCGGAGCCGTTGGCGGCGCGCACGTCGAGGCCGCCGGCGGCGAGGACCAGGGTGCCGTTGGAGGCGGTCACGTTCCCGCTGCGCATCACGTGGAGGTTCCAGGTGTTGAGCCGGAGGGTGTTGTAGTCGAGGGAGGTGTCGTTGGAGGTGTCCAGCTCGATGCCGGAGCCGTTGCCCCCCAGGGTGTTGTGGCTGGCGTTGTTGCCCGCCAGGGTGTTGCCGGTCGAGTTGTGGAGGTAGATGCCGGTCCCGGAGCCGTTGATGGAGTTGTTGAGGATGCGGCTGCTGTTGCCGGGGGTGAGGTTGATGCCCGACCAGAGGTTGCCGACGAGGGTATTGAGAGAGAGGTTGTTGCTGTCGCTGGAGGCGAGCTGGATTCCATTCTGGGTGTTCTCGGAGACATTGTTCTCCCGGAGGACGTTGCTGCCGGAGGAGGATAGGGTGATGCCGAGGGTGTTGCTGTTCGCCGTGTTGAGGGTGAGGGTGTTGGAGTTGGCGGAGACGATCTGGATGCCGTTGGTGTTGTTGGAGGCGGTGCTGCCGTTGAGGGTGTTGGAGTTGCTGGAGGAGTCGAGGTAGATGCCCCAGAAGTTGCCGCGGGCGGTGCTGTTGGTGAGGGTGTTGCCGGTGGAGGAGAGGAGGTAGATGCCGTAGTTGGTGTTGTTGCCGGCGGTATGGTTGGCGAGGGTGTTGGAGCCGGAGGAGGAGAGGTAGACGCCGTAGTTGGAGTTGTTGTTGGCGGTGTTGTTGGTGAGGGTGTTGCTCCCGGAGCTGGCGAGGCGGATGCCCGCGTTCTCGTTGCCGCTGGCGTTGCTGTGGTTGAAGCCGTTGCCGTTGGCGGCGGAGAGGTGGACGCCGTAGTAGTTGGAGGTGGCCCAGAGGTAGGAGAGATTCGCGCCGGTGGCCCCGTCGAGCTTGATTCCCGCCCGGGCGGGGGAGCTCCCGGTGGCGTTCTGCACCTTGAGCCAGGAGATGTTCACGTTGCTGGCGGTCACCGTGATGGCGTCGCTGCTGCCGGGGGAAGCGTTCACGGCGGCGTCGTAGGTGGTGTTGTTGGCCCGCAGGGTGAGGGGGGTGCTGATGGCGAGGCTCTCGGTGTAGGTCCCCGCGCAGACCACGATGTCGTCCCCCTGCCTGGCGCGGTTGATGGCCCCCTGGATGGTGGCGTTGTAGGAGACCCCGGTGGTGCAGGCAGGGCCGCCGGTCTTGTTCACCACCCGGCGGGAGCCCGCGGGGGCGCTCACGGTGATGGTCCAGGAGAGGGTGCTGGTGGTCCCGTTCAGGTTGGCCCCGGTGGCGCTGACGTTGCGCACCTCGTCGGTCTCCCAGGCGAGGGTGATGGTGTCGTTGTTGACCCCCTGGTCGGTGCCGTTGACGGTCCAGGTCCAGGTGGTGATGGTCTGGTTGGCGGTGGCGTTGAGGATGGCGGGCTCGCTGATGTTCAGGGTGAGGGTGGCGGTGGTGTTCTGGGTCTTGTTGTTGGACCAGGAGGTGATGGTGGGGACCCCGCAGGTGATGGAGACCCCCCCAGGGTAGGGGGCGGAGAGGAGGGGGATGTAGGCGGCGGTGCCGATGGAGGGGTCGTCCAATTGGTCGTGGATGGAGGCGCGGATGTCAATGCAGTTGGATGTTCCCCACCAGTTGCTGGTGGCGTTGACCTCCTGGGGCTGGCTGAGGTTGAGGCCGGAGAGGCCATTCCCATGGATATTGTTGTAGGCGAGGGTGTTGTTGGCGCTCCCCTGGGTCCCGTTGTGGAGCGCGGTCCCGTTGAGGGTGTTGTTGGCGATGGTGTTGTAGGAGAGGGTGTTGTTGCTGGAGTTCAGGAGGTGGAGGCCGGTGTCGGAGTTGTTGAGGAGGGTGTTCCAGGTGAGGGTGTTGTTGAAGGAGGAGACCAGCCGGATGCCGGTCTTGTTGCCGATGTCGTTGAAACTGGCGTTGTTGTTGCTGACGTTGACGACGGTGGAGTTGAAGAGGAGGATGCCGTCCCCGCTGGTGTTTATCGTGTTGTTGAGGAGGAGGGTCTGGTTGGCCCCGCTGAGGTTGATACCCGCGCGGGAGCGGGTGACGGTATTGTAGGAGACGTTGTTGAAGTTGGGGGGGCCGCGGTAGAGGCTGACGTCATCCCGGTCCGAGAGGAGGATTCCGCTCTGGTTGCTGTCGGCCAGGCGGTTGCCGGTGGCCGCGGAGCCGCTGGTGTTGGTCAGGAGGATTCCGACGGTGGTGTTGGAGATGGTGTTGTTCTCCGCGGTGATGTTTCGGCTCGCCATGAGGAGGACGCCGGTGGTGGTGTTGTTGATGATGTTGTCCGCGACGGTGGCGTTGAAGACCCCGCTGGTGAGGACTCCCAGCCGGATGCCGACGGTGAAGTTGCGGATGGTGTTGTTCCGGATGGTGTAGTTCTGGTGGGAGACGCCGGTCTGCGCGGCGTAGATGGCGGTGGCGCCGGCCGAGCTGGAGAGGGTGTTGTTGGCGATGGTCCAGCGGTTGGCCTCGTCGTAGGAGTAGATGCCGTAGCTGTTGCCGTTGTCGGTGAATGTGTTGCCGGTGATGTTGATGTCGGTCTTGGCGGAGCCCGAGCAGCAGGCGCTGCGGATGGCTCCCCCGGTGTTGTTGTGGAAGAGGTTCCCGGTGATGTTCATGGAGCCCCCGATGGGGAGTCCGCTGAGGCCGCCCCCGGCGGAGCCGGCGAACCCGTTGGAGGAGAAGGTGCTGCTGGTGACGTTGACGCCGGAGCCCCGCATGTCGGCGCCGGACAGGGAGTTGTAGGAGATGTTGCTGAGGGTGAAAGTGAGGGGACCCCTGGCGCCGGTGTCCAGGAAGAGGCCGACTTCGTTGTGGACCACGGTGATGTTGGTGAAGTTGCTGCGGTCGATGTAATTGAGGTAGAACCCATCAGCGTTGTCGCGGAGGGTGCTGTTGGCGACCGTCAGGTTCGACAGGTATCGGGTGCTGAGGGAGGAGGTCCTGGCGAGGCCCACGTTGTTGTTGGATAGGGTGGCGTTCTCGATGAGGGCGTTGGAGGTGTTGAGGATGAGCCCCCCGTGGGTGGGGGGGACGGAGAACCAGAACGTGGTGCCTCCGTAGCCCACTCCGTGGATTTCGCTGTCCTTCACCGTGAATGTGGAGTTGTCCTGGGCCTTGAAGAAGTAGCCGTAGGAGCCGGTGAAGCTGCTGGCCTTCTTGTTGTCGAGGTTGGTGATGTTGCTCCCCGACAGGACCTCCATCTTGCCCCCTCCGGTGAGGTTGATTTCGAGGCTGCCGTTGGAGGTGGCGTTCATGCGCAGGGTGGTGGACTGGAGGTAGAGGGTCCCGCCGTTCTGGACGGTGAGGTTGCCAGTGAGGAGGAGGTGGGCGCTGGAGAGGGTGACGTTGGAGTCGCTCACGGTGATGGCGTCCTGGGAGGCGGGGGCGATGAGGTTGACATCGGCGGTGGAAACCTCGGCGCTGGTGTTGTTGCTGCGGAATGTCACGCTCCGGTTGAGGGTGACGTTCTCGGTGTAGTTCCCCGCGCAGACCCGGATTTCGTCCCCGGCGCCGGCGGCGTTGATGGCGGCCTGGATGGTGGTGTGGTTGGCTGCGTAGGCGAGTCCCCCGTCGCAGGCGGGGGCCCCGGTCTGGTTGACGAACCGGGTGGCCCCCTGGGCGGCCAACGGGAACGTTGAGAGGAGCAGGAGGGCGAAGATGGCCACGGCTGCGCCTGCGCGTCGCCGCGAGGCCCGACCGCGGCGGAGGACGTCTTCACCGGGAGGGTTCGGGTCGGGCCGAGAAGAGACCCGACCGCGGCGGTGGACGTCTTCAGCGGGAGGGTTCGGGTCGGGCCGAGAATAGCGGGGAGGCCCCGTGGCTCCTCCCCCGTCGTCCCGGGTGCGGGCCCCGGCGGGGGGCCCATGGGTCCAGGCCCGGCGGGTGGACCATGCCCCGAGGGCGGGGGCGATGAGGGCGATGGGGAGGAGGCCCTCCTTCTGGACCCGGGCGGTGGCCCAGAGCCAGTAGAGCACGATGATGAGGAGGAGGATGGTGAGGATGCCCCCGGCGTAGGAGGCCCTGGGGAGGAGGCGGTCTCCGGGCCTCAAGGTGTAGGGGAGCCAGGGCTTCATGAAGTGGGGGGGCCAGCGGGATGGGTGCAGGAGTAGTTGGGGTGTTCGCAGTTTATACATTTCGGTTTATTCCTCCCTCTTGTTCAGACTCGCCATGTGGTGTTCTCCTCATCTGTCAGGATGTAGTTGACCCCGGGCTCGCGGGCCTTGCGCTGGCGGAGGTCCTGCACCGTGGTCTCCCAGTCGGCCTCCGGCTCCCGGTGGTCCTGGGGCAGGATTTCGGCCATGTCTATGCCCCCGGGACCAGGGCGGCCAGGACCGCCAGGCGGCTGGCGGAGCGGCGGACCCGGGTGTAGGTCGCCTCGTCGAGGGCCCCGCTGCGGAAGTTGCGGTCGAGGGCCGCGACGAACATCCGGGCCCGGGCGAACGTGGTGGGTTCCATGGGCTCCTCCTACACCGGCCGGGGCCGGCGGCGGGCGTTTTGCTCCTCGACGGCCCGCTGGTAGAGCAGGTCGCTCATCCTCCGGACGGAGACCCCCGCGATGCGGGCCGCGGTCACCAGGGTGCCGCGGGTCCGGTAGAACCGGATGGCCTCCTCCAGGTTGTCCCCGGGCCCCGCTTGGGAGTCCAGGGATTGGGTTTCGGTTTGGGTCAGCATTTTGAACCACCTCAACCACCACCTTCCCATGTACATCCGATGAATATCATGTTCATAATATTGACAGTTATGTTCATAGGTTCCACCCGGGTCCCCTGCGGAAGAGGGCCGCCAGAAAGGCCACAAGTGTGGAAACAATGGCTGCGGCTACCGGTTTTCTGGTTTGGGGGGTTTCGTCCACGGTTGTGCGGTTTGGGTGGATGGGAGTGGATGGGCTTTCCTCCTTCTTCGGGGCGCTGGGTGGCGGTGGGCCGGGGGGCTCGGGGGCGTGGCTGACGATGGCGAAGGTGGAGAAGCCGGGGGTCATGGCCTCGAAGAGGGTGGAGTGGTTTTCCTCCCGGATGGGGGTGGTGGGGAGGAGGCTCCAGTTGTCCAGGTGGAATCGGGCGAGCCGGATGGTGGAGGGGGTGGCGTTGTGGGTCTCCATCCAGTCGCGGTCCACCTGGAATGTGATGGTGGCCTCGCGGATGCGGGAGTCCTCCACCCCGGAGGGGGTGATTTCCATGTATTGGTAGGCCAGGCCGGGGGCGGGGCGGGTGTCCGGGGGCTCGGGGAGCGGCTGGAGGTGGACGGTGACCCCCGAGGCGGGGCGGTGGAACTGGAGTTTCACCTCGCGGACCTCGGAATCGGGGAAGCGGGCGGTCCCGGTCTCGTGGGCCTCCAGGAGGTCGGTGCCCTCCGGGTTCTTCAGCGTCCCCAGGGCCTGAAGGAGCCGGGGGAGTTTCGACGGAGTCGAGATGAGGGTTCGGGTCGAGCCGAATAGAGGGGGCGGGGCCGCGCCTCCCCCGCCTCCCGCCGGGGGTCCGGGTGGAGTGGTGCGGCTGGCCTCGGCGGTCCGTGTTGCCGGGGAGGCCCTGGGGAGGATGTATTCGGCGCTCTTCGTGTTTCCCGCGGCGTCTTCCACCACCGCCTCCAGGGTCCGGTTCTCCCGGGTGGGCTCCAGGGAGGTGGTGTAGAGGCCGTCCTGGCGGGGCTGGAGGACCGCCCCGTTGATGGCCACCCGGTGGAGCGGCGAGCCGGTGCCGTTGGCGCGGAGCGCCAGGAGGACCGTCCGCTCCCGGGTGTCCGCTGGCTCCGGCTCCTGCATGGGGAGGGCGGCGGAGTCGTCGGTGGGGCGGGTCTCCAGGATGTGGTGGGCGCGGGGGGCGAGGGGGAGCCAGCGGCCGTTGACATCGCGGTAGAGGGTGAAGGCGGGGGGCTGGGTGTCCACGAGGATGGAGCGGTTGCTCCAGGCGGGGTTGCTGTGGTTGTCCCAGGCCCCGAGGGTGAGGTGGAGGGGGCCGTCGGTGGCGTTGACCTCCAGCCGGAGGCGGTATCCCCCCTCGATGGGGGTCCGGGTGGCGTTGGAGGTGTGGTTCTCCCCGTTGACCCCCGCCTCGTCGCGGGTGGCGTCGAGGATGTCGGCCTCCAGGACGATGGGGGTCCGGTTGAGGGCGGCCCCGTCCGGGGGGGTCTGGTTGAGGAGCCGCGGGGGCTCCCGGTCGAAGCGGAGGGTCCGGGTGGTCTGGTTGCGGTTTCCGGCGTCGTCGGTGAACTCCACGGTGAGGCGGAGGGCGGTCTCCCCGGCGAGGGGGACGCGGAAGCGGAAGGTCCCGTTGAGGGGGGAGTATTCCTCCCGCAGGCCCGGGGAGGCGTTGGGCCGGCGGGATTCCCGGTTCACCTCCATCACCTCGCCGGTGAGCATCACCTCGGTCAGATTCCCCAGGGTCTCCCCCTCGGCGGGGAAGAGGATGCGGATGAGGGGCGGGGTGGAGTCCTGCACCACCCCCGCGGAGTCGCTTCCACTGGTGCTGCCGGAGATGTAGCGGCACCGGACGGAGAGGGTGTTCCGGGCGTCGGGGACCAGGGGGAACTCGAAGGTCCCGTTTTCGAGGGTGGGTGTCCACTCCTCGAGCGCTCCGCCCCGGACCTCGTAGCCGGAGAAGAGGGGGTTGGCGCATCCCGCCTCCAGGCTCACGTTGAGGCGGGTGGTGTTGGTGAACCCCGGGGTGGCCCGGAGGCGCGGGCGGGTCTCGGAGGCGTTGAGGCGGTGGACCCGCTGGGATGTCCCGCGGAGGTTGGAGTTGTTGTCCTCGGCGGTGAGGGTGAGGTTGAGCCAGGCGGTGGGGCCGGGGTCTATGGTGAAGGCCGGGCTGGTCCAGGTGTCGTTCTTCCCGGGGTGGAACTCCAGCGGGGGGAGGCTCGCGTTGAGGGAGGACACGTTGGCGGTGACATGGGCCATCCCGGAGCCATTGTCTCGGGCCCGGACGCGGAGCTGGAGCAGTTCCCCGGGTTCCACCCAGAGGTCCCCGGGGGCCTCCATCTCGGGGGGCTGGGTGTCCTCCACCCGGGGGATGGGGGCGAGGCCGGTGTGGTTCCGGTCGCCGTGAACCATGCTCCAGGGGAGGCGGGCCTCGCGGTGGGGTCCATCCAGCGACCAGGCGAGGACCTGGTTGGCGTAGGTCACCGCGGCCACATCGAGGCGGCCGTCGCCATCCAGGTCCCCCAGGGCGGGGGTGTTGGAGGGCCACGCGCTGATGGAGCCGGTGTATTTGGGCCATCCCGCGACCGGCGTGCCGTTGCCGTGGAAGGCGTAGAGGTAGTCCTCGTCGGTCTGGGCCAGGGCCTCGGGGCGGCCGTCGCCATCCAGGTCCCCCAGGGCGGGGGAGCCGAAGCCGTGGAATGTCCAGGAGTTGTTGTCGAAGACCTTCACGGGCCAGCCCCGGAGGGGGGTCCCGTTGGCGTGGTAGGCGTGGAGGGCGGAGGCCCGCCTCCAGACGGTGGTGTCGAGCACCGCGTCCCCGCCCACCACGATATCCAGCGTGCCGTCCCCGTCCAGGTCACCCAGGGCGGGGTTCCCCCAGAGGGGGTCTGCCCTCCCGCCCAGGAGCACCCGGCGGGGCCACCCGCTCATGTTGCTCCCGTTGCCGTGGAGGACGTAGAGGTCCCCGGCGAGGTTGCCCGCCACGACCTCGGCGGCCCCGTCTCCGTCCAGGTCCCCCAGGGCGGGGGACACGTAGCCCATGGTGGACCCGGTGAGGATGGGGGATGTCCAGAGGGGGGTGCCGTTGGAGCGGTAGGCCATGAGGCGGCCGCTGTAGGTGGCCACCACCACCTCCGGGCGGCCGTCCCCGGTGATGTCTCCCACGGCGGGGATGGAGAAGAGGAAGTCGCCCACCGATGGAGTCGTCCACCAGGGCGTGGAGTTGGACCGGATGGCGAGGGTCTGGCCGTTCCAGGCGTTGACCACCGCCTCGGGGGCCCCGTCCCCGTCGAGGTCGGCCACGGTGGGGGACTCGATGGCCCCCCGGGGCCACGCCCTTGGCCAGCCGGGGAGAGGGGTGCCGTTGGCGCTCCAGGCGTAGAGGGTGCCGTCGCTGCTCCCCTGGAGGATGTCATTCTGGCCGTCCCCGTCGAGGTCGGCCACCGCCGGGCCGGTCTGAATCATGCCGGGGGAGACGTTCTTGGGCCAGCCCGGCAGGGGGGTCCCGTTGGCGTTGAGCACGTAGAGGTGGCTGTCGTAGGCCACCAGCAGCTCCTGGGCCCCGTCCCCGTTGACGTCCCCGATGGTGGGGGCCGACGTGAGGGCGAGGCAGAGGGAGGTGCAGGCGCGGGGAAGCTGGACGGGGAATCCCGGCCGCAGGGCGGGGTCGTAGTGGAGGAGGAGGGTGTCGGCGCCGAGGAGCGCCCCCTGGGGGTCGAATGCGCGGAGCCGGACCGCGTAGAGGCGGCGGGGCTCGTATCCGGTCAGGTTCAGGGTCGCCAGGGTCCCGTTGTCCACGGGCTGGAGGCCGCCCCCGGCGAGGGTGATGCCGGTGTTGTTCCACGAGAGGGGGGACTCCCCGTCTCCCACATCGAGGGTGTAGCGGTGGAGGCGGGGGCCCCGGGCGGTCCCGAGGAGGGACACATCCCCAGGGCCGACGGGGGAGCGGTTGGCGGGGAACTGGAACTTCACGTTGTCCACCTCAATCTGGAGGCGGTCCTCGCTGTCTCCCCCGGGGCCCCGCGCCACCAGGCGGAGGGTGTAGGTCCCGTCGGGGAGGATTCCGGCGTCCCACCCCGAGAGGAGGCCCCCATTCTCGATGGAGTGGTTGGATTCCTGGAGCAGCCGGGAGCCGCTCCCGTTCTCCAGCCGGAGTTCCCACCCGAGGAGACCGGCGCCCGTGGCGGTCCCCCGGAGGTCCAGCGGGCCGGTGACCCGGGGGCTGTAGTGGGAAGTGTTGAACTCCGCGACGAGGGGAGTGGAGTTGAGACCGGCCGCCCGCCCCGCATCGAGCCGCCCCGCCCCCTGGATGTTGCGGTCCAGACCCAGGTCCCGGGCGGTGTTCTTCAGGGCCGCCTTCACCTCCCGGGGGCTCCAGTCGGGGTGGAGTTGCTTCAGCAGGGCCGCCGCGCCCGCCACGTGGGGGGTGGCCATGCTGGTCCCCTGGAGCTCCACGTGGCGATTGTCGAGGCAGCGGCGGTCCGCCCAGGCGCTGGCCCACTCCGCGGCGCAGATGGCGACCCCCGGGGCCACCAGGTCGGGCTTGACCAGGCCGAGCCCGGTGGGGCCCCGGGAGCTGAACCACGCGATGTTATCCCGGTCGTCGGAGGCCCCCACGGTGATGGCCAGGCGGGCGGTCCCCGGGCTCTGGATGGTGGAGGGACGGGGCCCCGAGTTCCCGGCGGCCACGGTGACGATGACCCCGGCCTCCACGGCCCGGTCCACCGCCCGGGATACGGGGTCGTCGGCGTTCCCCCGGCCCCCCAGGCTCATGCTGATGATGTCGGCGCGGTCCGAGGAGTCCCCGTCCTGGTCTGGGTCCACGGCCCTCTCGATACCCGCAATGACCTGGGACCAGCTGCCCGAGCCATACTGGTTGAGGACCTTGTAGGCGCGCAGGGTCGCCCCCGGGGCCACCCCCCGCAGGAGGCCGTCCCCGGCGGCGGTGGCCGCCACGTGGGTCCCGTGGCCGTGGTCGTCCATGGGGTCCCCGTCGCTGTTGACCAGGTCGTAGCCCCCCACCACCTTGGCGCAGGTCCCGTTGCGGAAGACCTCCCGGGTGCAGTTCCCCAGGTCCGGGTGGGTATAGTCCACCCCGGTGTCGAGGATGGCGACGGCGACCCCCCGCCCCGTGAGATTCCTCCCCTCCCCGTCCAGCCGGGACCACACCCCGGGGGCCCCGATGAGGCCCACCGAGAAGTTCAGCAATGCCTCCACCGTCCCGTCCGGGTGGACCGCCCTCACATAGGGCAGCCGGCGGATGGCCTCGGCCTCCCGGATGGTGGCGTTCACCGACAGGCCGTTGAACACCGTGTGGAATCGCCGGGCCACCCGGGGCGGCGCCTCCTCCGCCAGGGCGGCGATGTCCTCCTCCGCCCCCCGCTGGAACTCCTCGGCCAGCTGGCGCTGGACCCACTTGACAGGCTTCCCCAGGAGCCTCCCCAGGGGACCGAGGGGCTCCATCGCCCGGTCCACCTCCCCCTCCGCCACGGCGAGAGGCGGCCCATCGAACTCCACGATGTAACTGGCGTTCGAGGAGCCCACGTGGGCCACCCGGTGGACCCCGCCCTCGGGCTCCTCCACGGCGAGAATCGCCTGCTCCGCCGCCCCTGGACATGACTCCCCGCAGACTGCACCCCGGCCGGCGGCGACCAGCAGCACCAGCAGCAGGAGGAATCGGAGGCCACGGGAGAATCCCCAGGATGGAACTCCACGATCCATAGCGCACCCCGGGGGGTCAGATGCTCCAGATTCGGCCCTCGTCGTCGGTCACGAGATACCGGACCCCGGGCTCGCGGGCCTTGCGCTCGCGGAGCGCCTTCACAGTATCCCGCCAGTCGGGCTTCTCTTCGGCCGAATTCTGGGTCTGGGTCTCCATTGGAACCACCTCACACACACCCATGCCATGTACACAGCATAGGTTTTATGTTCTTGAGATTATGATTTATGAACATCACAGGTTCAAGCGGGGAACAGGCGGAAGATGCGGAAGACCGCGGCGATTTCCGCCAGGGAGGAGAGCCCGCTGGCGGAGCCCCCGGTCCCCAGGCCGGTGAGGCCCCCGGTGAGGGAGAGGGAGCCGAGCCCCGGTCCCCCGCCCATTCCGAGATTAAAGAGCCCGGTCCCCCCGGTGAAGAGGTCGAACCCCGCCCCCAAACCGACATCCATAGATGTGGAGCCGGGGCCGAAGACATCCCCGGGCGTGAATGCGTCGAGGAAGGTCAGGTTGGAGAAGAGCCGGGACCCGTTGGCGTGCCCGTAGTCCTCCAGGATGCCCGGGATGGAGTTCGGGCGGGCCGCGGCCCCGGCGCAGAGGAGGGCCCCGGCGAGGGCCAGCAGCAGGAGGGGACGGCAGAACATCGGAAAGGACCTCAACCGCCCCATGCCAATGTTCATAAGATAGATTTTATGTTCGCAAATATTCAATCAATGTACATTACATCGGTCTGTTTGTGGGAACATGGCCGAGAGATATCCGTGCTCGAACCTGGGCTCGCCGCGGTTCTTCAACTGGACCCACCGGGGGCTGCGGGTGGGCCGGGGGCGGGGGCTCTCCCACCGGCGCTACCGGGGACTCCTGCGGCTCCAGAAGGTCCTCGGGGTCGCCATCCTGCTGCTGGGAATCCTCCTGGTGGCCACCGCCTCGGCAAAGGCAGAGGAAACGCGGGTGCTGGTGGTCCTGGCCGCCCCCCGAGACCTGGCGACCCCCCGGGGACCGGTGGAGGTCCACCCCTGGCACGGGGAAAACGGGGCCCGCTGGTATTCCGGTGTCCTCGCCCCGGCCCTGGAGCGGTATGTGGAGAGAGTCACCTATGGCCGGGTGGCCCTCCGGGTGGACGTGACCCCCTGGCTGGCCCTGCCGGAGACCCGGGGGGTCTACGCGGAGTCCCGGAACCTCCAGATGTGGCGAGCGGTGGAGGCCGCCAGCCAGGGAAGGGGCGTGTCTGCCTATGACGTGGTGGTGGTCCTGGACCCCACCAGCCCCTACGATGCGAACTACTCCTCCGACTGGGACCGGGCCCCGGGCTGGGGCTGGTTCCAGCCGGGGTGCTACCAGACCCCCGGGGAGAAGAAGCGCGTGGACTGCATCTTCACGGGGACCTTCTACACCGGCAACGGGCATGTGAAGAGCCCCGGGGAGGTGCTGGTGAAAATCCTGGCCCACGAACTGGCCCATGCCCTCGACTTCCGGGCCAACGGGCGCTACACCCTGCTGGACAACCAGGGGGAGGAATACTCGCTGATGGGGCGGGCCTACGCAGGGGAGCCCCTGCTGGACCCCGCCAACGAGGAGCTCCTCCTGGGGAGCCGGGGGACCCCAGCGGAGGAGGGGCGCGGGTTCCGGCTGGAGCCTCGGGAGACGGGGGCGGGGAAGTTCCTCACCATCTCGGGGACACGGGGCCACTACTACGCGGAATACCGCAGGGAACTCGTCGAGGGACTCCGCGGATACTCACAGCCAGGCCTCCTCCTCTGGAGCCTCCAGGGAGACCGGCTGCAACTCGACGCGGTGGTCCGCGGAGCCGGGGAACACACCCTCGAGCCCGGCAAGGTGCTCCGGGTCCTGGAATTTGACGGGGAGAGCGTCCGGGGACAGATTGTGACAGCGTAAATCCCTTTTCTTTCTTTTGCCACGCCGCCTTCGGCGGCTAACGGAGGACTTCGCGTTGTGCTTCGCAAAACGCGAAGTCCTCCTGCAAAAGAAAGAAAAGCGATTTAATTCGGAAAAGAAAGAAAAGGGCTGGATGCGTTCAGAATGAAACGCCCCCCCTCCCCCCGTCGAATATGAATCACCCCGGGAAAGCATGGAACATGCTCATCCGTAAAACCCACATTTCCACTGGAGGGGTGACACCATTTCTCCCCGAATCCCGGTGCAGCGGCCCCCCTGGCCCAGGCGGCCGGAACCCATGTCGCGACCAGCGTAGAACATCGGCTCCGGGGTCGCAGTGGATATGGGAGTCGAGGATGGGCTTCGCATCTCGTATGTCGGAGACGTGGAAGGGCCGGAGAGGCCCGCAGGGCTCCGGCGGGCGGGAGGCCCGCCCTCCCCGGCCCGACCCGAATTTGGACCTCCAGGCCCTGGAGCGGGTGGCGGGCTCCATCCCGAAGACCGCGGAACTCCAGGAGCAGGTGAGGCGCCTCCAGGAGGACGTGGAGCGGCGCAGAATCACGCGTCAGTGAACTTCATCCGGCGGAGTTTCGCCTGGAATTTCTCCCACGCCCTCCGGTCCTTCTCCGGGACCTCGGTCTCCCGGAGGAGGCGGTTCAGGAGCGTTCTCTCCTCCGGCGTGACCACCGCCTGGAACCCGAGGGAGGCGACGCGCTCCATGAACCCGAGGGTCTCCGCGGTGCCCCGGGCGCGGATGCGGCTCATGGCGAGCCACTTCCCCAGGGTGGTGATGGAGAACATCCGGTCCACCTCGTCGAGGATGGCGGAGAAGGCCCCGTAAATCTCCTCCTCCGACTGGGAGGAACCCGCCTGTTTCGATGGCTTCGAGGCGACCATATATTTACACATAGCCACATATCCGGAAATCGTATAAAAAGTTTCCGGTCCGGGCTCCACGGCGGGTTTTTGGTCCCCCGGCGCACAGGGAGACCCATGGGCCGGATTGACGTGGTCCTCCCGGACCCCCTGGAGAACCAGTTGCGGGTGGAGATTGCCAAGAGATACGGGGGCAAGAAGGGGGACCTGGGGCGGGCGGTGGAGGAGGCCGTCCGCATCTGGATTGGGAAGCCGGTGGTGGAGCGGCTGAGGCGGGTGGCCCAGAACCCGGCGCTGACGTCGGAGGACCGCCGGATGGCCATCGAGGCCCTCTCGGAGATTGGGGAGGCGGCAGTGGAGCCCCTCCTGGAGATTGCCAACACCCCCCGTTTCTCTTCGCCGGAGAGGCACCTGGCCCTGGAGAGGGTCAAACGGCTCCTCGTGGAATCCAAGAAGCGCCTCGAAAAGCCGGAGCCCTGAGCCCCACCCGCTTTACTTGGTAGGGGTAGTATTCTTATAGAGGGTAGTTTCATTTGTAAATGGGCAGGGTCTGGAGGAGCCTGCCGATTCCAACGGAGTTGAGAGATGGCATGACCACGGTGTCCCAGGCCGCGGTGAAGGAGTCCCCGGAGGAGGCGGTGGCGCGGCGGCTCCAGGAGCTGCTGGACCACTCGGAGCGGTTCCTGCGGGATGTCCCGGCCATGATGCAGACCCGGGTGGACCTGGTGACGGAGGGGCGGCTGAACTCGCGGGTGTTGAAGACCATCACGGGGAAGTGGTCGGTGGAAATCATCGTCCTCCTCTACATGGCCCGCTCCATGGGGTTCGAGGAACTGCGGAAGCACCTGACGGGCATCTCCTCCCGCACCCTCTCCCTGCGCCTGAAGGAACTGGAGGAGCACGGGTTCGTGAAGCGCACGGTGAAGAGCGAGAGGCCCCCGCGGGTCCACTACTCCCTGACGGAGAAGGGGCGCGCCGTGGCCACCCTGTCGGGGCCCCTCATCTACTACATCCGGAGCCAGCAGCACCTCCTGTTTCCCCGGGGAAGCCCCGCCCCGGCGCGCTGAACAACCTTTATCTTTTTCCCTCGCGAGCGTAGCGAGCGATGGAAAAAGACGTGGATACCTTCGACTACGAGTTCCTCCGCTTCTCCCGGCAGGAGGGGGTGGCCACCATCACCCTGAACCGGCCCGAGCGGCGCAACGCCCTGAACCAGGGCATCATGCGGGAGATGGTGCAGGTGCTGGAGATGTGCCAGCAGGACGCCGCGACGCGGGCGGTGGTCCTCACGGGGGCGGGGGGCCATTTCTCCAG
>JACQPP010000019.1 GCA_016207465.1 Methanobacteriota archaeon | reverse complement strand
TGGGAGTTGATTCCCGGCCAAGGCTCCACCTGGGTGGCCAATCACCCGGACTCCCCGAAAGGGGATGGGGGGATGAGCCGGTGGCCCTGCCGCCGTTGCTTGGCCTCCACCACAACACCTCCTCTCCCCACCCTGAAGCCCATCCCCACCAGCGTCCCCACCCCCTCCTACTGGCGGGACAAGCCCTCGGTGAGCCTCACCAGCACCAAGAGCACGGCCGCCGTGGGTCAGGATGCGCTCCTCTCCCTCTCCATCATCAATCCCACGGTCAACGACTATGACATGGTGGCCGACATCGTAATCCGGACCCCCAGTGGGGTCAGCGTGGAGGGCTCCTCTTTCGCGGCGGGGGGGGCGAACCAGTTCATCGGCACGTTCACCGTCAAGCCCGGCCAACCGCAGTATATCACCCTGCGGGTGAAGGCCAACGAGGCCGGGGAGAAAGTGGTGCAGGGGACCGCCACCTACTACCCTGCGGGGGACAAGGATGCCTTCCAGAAACTGGATATGAGCGCAAGCCTGCGGTTCACCCCGCCGGAGACCCCGACGCCTCCCTCGACCCCGGCCCCCACCCCCCGGGCCACCCCCGGCTTCGAGTTGGCCCTCGGCCTCGGGGCGCTGCTGGCGGCGGGAGTATTCCTGAACCGGCGCAGATAGCAGACCCCAGGATTACTTTCACCCCGCTCGGCTCCGGTTTTTTCCCCACCGAACCCGAGGGTTCATGGGTCCGCCCATGACCGGCATTCGCTCAAGGAAGATGGAAAAAATCCGCAGCCAAGCAGCTGCAGGGGGCTCGACAACCACTAAGTGAGTCGATTTAGCGCATTATAAACCTTTGCCGGAGTGACTCAGCCAGGCAACTGCGGGGGGCTCGACAACCCCCTGCCCCCACAGGGGCTCCCGCCTTTCGACTTTGTCGAAAGTGCCCCCCTCCTGCGGATGGTGGCAGGTTCAAATCCCGGCTCCGGCGTCCCGGCCAGGGAGTGCGATTGGGCACCGGGACTCCATCTTTCCACTGAGGGGATGGGTAGCCCTTTTGGCCTTCCCACTAAGGCTATATCCTATCGGCGCCCACTCCTGGGTGATGGTCAAGCTCCCCACCGTCCTCGGCTTCCTGCTGGGTCTCCTCTTCGGCCCCAGCCTCATCACGTTCATCCTCTCCTGGGTGGGCTCGGGTGTCTCCAAGTGGAGCGAGAGCGTGGGCTCCGGCCAGACTTCCACCATCGGCTTGGTGCTGTTCATCGTCATCACCGTGGTCCTGCTCTTGAAGTTGAAGATGGTGATGGCTCTCCTCACCGGCATCATCCTGGGGGTGGCGGCCGGGGCGGTCCTCCGGTTCCTGAACATTGACCTGGTGGGCCAGGGCCTCCGGGCCATCGGACTGTGACGCTTTTCTCTTTTCTTTAAAGAAAAATTATCGGGGCAGGGTGCCGAGGACTTCCTGGAGTTTTTCGAAGAGGCCCATGAGGTTGAGGAGGGCGAGGGCCATCTGGTCCTCCTCGACGCGGTCGTCCCGGAGGGCGAGGGCGCGCTCGAAGCCGGTCATGGTGAGGTTGTATTCGGCGACGGCGCCCTCGAAGAGCTCCTTGCGGCTGAGGGGGCCCGATTTGCCCTTGAGGTAGAGGAGGCCCCGGGCGATGGGGGCGAGGGTGGCGGCCATGTCGGCGAGGGGCTCGGAGAGGTCCCGGGGCCGGGGGGAGTGCTCCAGGTAGAGCCGGCGGAGGCGCTGGAGTTCGTAGTCCACCTCGGCCTCCAGGCGGCTCCGCACGTCGGCCCGCTGGACCTCGATGCCCTCGAAGGGGTCGCTGCCGCGGAGGACCCGGTGGCTCTCCAGGATGTCGAGGAACTCGAGGGCGAGGCCCCGGGCCCCCAGGAGGACCTCGACGGGGGTGAAGACCCGGGGGGTGGCCACCCCGCGTTCCTCCCAGCGCGCCACCAGGGGGGCCATGAGGTCGAGGACCCGGCCGTCGAGGCGCTTGACCACCACCAGGAGGCGGAGGGTGCTATGGCCGGGGCGATAGTCCCCGGAGACCACGCTCCCGTAGAGGACCACGGAGACCAGGTTGGGGCCGAGGGCCGAGGCCCACTCTTGGGCGAACTCCTCGGCGGTCTTCTCCGGGGGCTCCACCTTCCGATGGACCAGTTTCTTCAGGACCATCCCACGCACACCCCTGGAGGGCTCTCCCCGGGCGGATAAATACTAATCCACAGATTACGCAGATATCACAGATATCTCTCCCATCTGCGTCATCTGCGAAATCTGCGGATTTAAACCCGGCCGCCCCCGATGCCACCGCCTCCTCCGCCCCCGCCGCTCCAGCCTCCGCCGCCTCCCCAGCCGCCCCCGCCACTGTGGTAGGAGCCACCGAATCCGCCTCCCCCGGTGGACCAGTAGGTGGACCGGGGGCGGGAGCGGACGATGACCACCGGGCCGCGGGGGCGGGAGGCCCCGAGGAGGACCGAGGCGATGAAGAGGGCGATGACCAGCAGCACCAGGAGGCCCCCGGCGACCACCGCGAGACGCTCGGGGCTCCACCCCCCGCCGGTCCCCCGGCGCTCCACGGTGGCCCGGAGGGCCGCCTCCAGGTCCTCGGGGGCCGGGGGCACTGTCTCGGGGGGCCCGTAGTCGAATCCGAGCCCCGAGCGGAAGCCGGGGCGCATCCCCGCCATGCTCCAGCGCAGTTTGCCGTCCTCGATGGCGAGGCGGTCGAGGCTGTTGAGGGCCACCGCCTTCCCCAGCACCGCGGTCCCCGGGGGATAGGCGAAGGCCACGTCCACCCGGCTGTAGTAGAAGGAGCCCCCCCGGGGGGCCTCCCAGTTGTAGAGGGCCCGGTGGTAGCCCTGCCCGGGCTGGGCGAATCCGCGGACCCCGAAGGTGATGTCGTAGGTGTAGGTGGGGCCCGCCTGGATTTGGACTTGGAGGTCCTCGACGCGGGAGAAGGAGGTGTCGAAGGTGTCGTGGATGGACTGCTCCACCAGCTGGCGCACGTAGGCGGTGCTGCGGGTCTGGGGGTCGGAGCGTATCCATCGGACCCCGGGCTCTGATGTCCACACGACCACATGGGCCCGGGCGTTGCCCTCGGTGTCCAGGGTCCACTCCTCGGTCTGGGTCTTCTCGAAGGGGGGAGCGAGGTCGTAGGTCTGGGCCGCGGTGAGGGCCGCGAGGGCGAGGATGGCAAAGGCTGCGACAGAGAATTTCATCGAGACCATTTTTCTCATACCTTGAGTTCGTCCACCAGGTCCTCGATGCGCTCCAGGAGGGCGAGGAGGTCGCGGGCCGCCCCGGGGGCCTCCCCCTTGGGCAGGCGGCCCCCGCGGAGGGAGAGAGCCCGCTCGAATCCATCCATGGGGAGGCTGTATTCGCGGGCCGCGGCCTCGAAGAGCTGCCGCCTCCCCGGGGGCCCGGGGAGCCCCTTGAGGTGGAGGAGGCCACGGGCGATGGGGGCCAGGGCGGCCGCGGAGGTCTGGAGGACCCGGGCCAGGGCGCGGGGCCTCCGGAGGTTCTCCAGGTAGACTTGGCGGAGCCGGATGAGGCGGCTGCGGACCTCGTATTCGAGGCGGAGGCGCACGTCCTGGGGCTTCACCTGGAGCCCCTCGAAGGGGTTGCTGCCCCGGAGGACCCGGTGGCTCTGGGCCATGTCGAGGAGGTCGAGGGGGAAGACGTCGGCCCCATCGTGGACCTCCTCCAGGGTGAGCAGGAGGGGGGCGGGGACCCGCCGCTTCTGCCAGCGGGCCACCCGTGGGGCCAGGGCATCCAGCAGGGATGGGTCGAGGTGTTTCACCACCACCAGCACCTTGAGGGGGCCCCGGCCCGCCTCCCCCGAGGCGGAGCCGCCGTAGAGGAGGATGGAGACAAGGTTGGGGCCGAGGGCCGCGGCCCACTCCCCGGCGAGGGACTCCAGGCGCTCCGCCTCCGGAGGGATGGATTCCTTCGCGGCCATCGGCTGCATCCCCCTATCTCCTCCACCGTCGCACCGCGAAGAGCAGGGCAGCGAGGCACGCCAGTGCAAGGGGGGCCTCGAAGCCGGGAACCTCGCTCAACCTGCCCTTGGAGGCCCTCTCCCCTTCCAGGTAGAATCCCCGGGGGCCCGGGCCTCGCGTTCCCCCGGCGGGGGCCCCCTCCACCTGGCTGCTGGCCGAGCCCTGGGGCTCGAAGGTGAGTTTGTGGATGTTCTGGATGGCGTTGAAGGCCTCCTTGTGGCCCGAGGGATAGTAGAGAATCTGGGACTCCACCAGTTTGACCCCTGTCTCCTGGCTGCGGATGCGGATGGTGATGTGGTTCTCTCCCCCGGGCTTGACGCTGAACTGGCCGAGCATCTGGTTGGAGCCCCCGGCCACGAAGGTGGTGGACTCCACGGTGACGCCGCTGGGGAGTTTGAGGATGGCGTCCCCCTCCAGGTCGGGGACGTTGACGCTGGGGTTGATGAGGGAGAGGGTGAGGAGGGCCTCCCCGCCCACGGGGATGCGGGTCTGGGTGGAGGTGAGCTCGACGCTGGGGAAGATGCGCCACCAGGTGGTCCGGGCCGCCTCGGCGTCGCGGTGCACGGTGCAGCGGAGGGCCTCGGGGTCGCAGGCCCCCGCGCACTGCTCCCGGGGGTTCCACCGCTGGCCGTCCTCGGAGCACTCTTGGAGGGAGTTCTCCCGGCAGCGCCGCTCGTAGGGGGTGCAGGCCCAGGACACCGGGGTGGTGGCGGGCCCCCGGGGGACCCCGCCGGCCCCGCCGGGGAGGCCCGAGGAGGGGAGCTCGCGGCCGGTGGGACCCGCCACGGTGAGGGTGGCGGTGGCGCTGCTCTCCGCGAAGAGGTTGTCCCCGGGGAACCGCGCGTCCAGCCGGAAGTTTCCCCCCAGCCGGGGGGTGTAGGCCCGCTGGGCGACCCCGATGGGGGCGGTGCTGGCGGACCCCGCGGGGAGGTCGTTGACCCGGAACTCGATGAGCTTGTGGCTCAGGGGATAGGTGGGGAAGGTGGCCTTCTCCAGCTTCGCCTCCAGCTGCACCTCCTGTCCCGCCACGGTGGCCCGGTTCTCCAGGGTGAGGCGGGTCTCGTCCTTCTTCGCGCCCGCCGATGTGGTCTCCGGGGCCACCGCCAGTTTTCCCCGGCCCGAGCCCGGCAGGTAGAGGATGTCCCCCCGGAAGAGGACCTCCACCGTCAGGCTCCCCGCGGCGCTCGGGGTGTAGTCCAGGGTGGCCCGTCCGTCGGTGAGGGTGGTGGAGCGCCCCACCCGGACCCCGTCCACGAAGAACTCCAGGGTCCGCCCCTCCAAGGGGGCGTAGGGCAACTCCAGCCCCCCGAGGCGGGCCTCCAGCGGGGCCCTCTGCCCCTTCCGGGCGGGCTTCAGGAAGACCTCCACCCGGGTGTCCCTCTGGGAGCCCCGGGACCCGCACTCCCGCGACCGGGGGTCCACCTCCTTCCACACCCGCCTGCAGTCGCTCTGCTGGTAGAGCCGCTGGCGCGCCTCCCCCACGCACTGGTATTGCTCCTGGAACCCGGGGGTGCAGCGGGGCCCCGCCTCCTCCGCGGTCACCGCCGCCCGAAGGGGGGCGGGGAAAGGCGACGAAGTCGCCTCGGTCACCGCCGCCCGAAGGGGAGCGGGAAAAGGGGAAGGAAACCCGGTGGGGGAAGGGGAGGGCAGCTCAGGCCGGAGGCAGTGGATTTGGACCGCGGACCGGTTGGCGGCCACTGCGAGAGGGCTCCGCGAGGTGGAATACCCCGCGAGTTTCGCCTCGATGGAGTAGTTCCCCTCAGGCAAGTAGAGCACCAGAGTGCCATTCACATCGGTCCTCCCCCTCAGGACACCACTGACGTGGATCTCGGCATCCGGCAGCGGCTTCAGGCCCGCGCTGGAGCAGGGCCCGCCCGGGGGCCACACGAAGGCCTGGAAGGAGACCCGGATTCCCTCCGCCGTCTGGTGGAGGACCCCGCCCGCGGGCCCCGCGAGGAGCATGGCCGCCAGCAGAACCGCAATCTCCGGGCGCATGGGGCCGGGGCTCAGGGGGAGAGGGGGTCCAGCAGCCCCGGGGGGATGGAGGTGGAGATGGTGTAGAGGATGGCCGCAATCACGATGCCCACCAGCACGAAGAAGAGCCCCATGGCCTCGTTCCCCTGGGGGATTCCCTGCCACTCGTTGAGGGGCCGGGTGAGGCGCTCCACGAACATCAGCAGGCCATAGGAGATGAGGAACCCCAGGACCAACCCCACCAGCCCCACCCGCAGGGCCGAGGCGACGGCCTCCCCGTCCAGCACCGCCGGCACCACAATCCCCCTGGTGGTGAACATCAGGATTCCCGAGGCGAAGAGCCCCGCGAACACATAGTAATAACCGGCCGCCTTGTTGCCCTTCTGAATCTCCGCAACCACGTCAATCTTGGCCGTGACCCGAAGCAGCCGGGGGAGCAGTTTCAGGGAGACCACCAGGGAGAGGGCCACGAAGAGGAGATTGAGCCCCAGCCAAGCATATGCCGCAACGGACATGGAAACCCACGGAAAGAACCCCCGGGGGACATATCAAGATTATGCCGGTCCCAGAAGGACCCCCAGGGCCAGGAGGGCCAGGATTCCCGCCGCCACCGCCGCCCGCAGCCCCAGGGGAAGGCGGGCCACCCGGCTCCCCGCCGCCAGCAGGACCAGGCTCGCCCCCAGCAAGAGAACCGATAGCAGGGAGACCCACAGGAGCCACCGGTAGACGAAGAGAAACCGCTCCCCGAAGAACAAGAAGAGGAACACCAGCAGGGCCAGCACCCCGATGGAGAGCGGACTCTTCACCGCCGTCTTCCACGGGTTCTTGAAGTCCGGGGTGCTCGGCGCCGCCCCGAAGCCGAAGCAGAGCAGGAGGTAGAACAGCACCCAGGTGGTCCACGACTTGAGGGGCAGGCCCCCCAGGGCCCCCAGGAGGTCCCCCGCCACCCCCACGATGGAAGAGAAGAGGTCCCCGAAGGACCCGGCCCGCACCACCCCCGGCTGGAGGCTCCCCGGGGCCAGCACCAGGAGAATCCCCAGGGTCACCAGCCCGCACCCGAAGAGGGGAGCCAGCCCGATGACCAGGTCCCGCGGCAGGGCCAAGGCCCCCCGGGGGGGCACATAGGCCACATACCCCAGAGTCCCCGTCTCCGGGTCCGGCTTGAAGGGCACAAACTCCTTCACCCTGCACCCCATGGCCACGACCCCCACCAGGTGGCTCACCTCGTGGACCACCGTCCCCGGCGCCAGGAGCACCTTCCACCACAGCGAATAGGGCTTGAAGACCCGCCCCACCCACACATCAGCCACATCCTTCAGCACCACCTGCACCCCCAGAAAGAGGAGCACCAGGGAGCCATAGTCCCGCACCGGGGACCCCGGAAGCAGGAGCCCCATGGCGAAATAGAGGGCCACCCCCAGCCCCATGAAGATGCCGCCGGCGAGCCGCACCATGATTACCGGATGGCCCCCCGGAGCCTCTCCGCCGTCTCCTCGAACCGCGCCTCCGCCTCCGACAGCCGCCTCCCCGTGAACCCCTGCCCCCTCCACCGGGGAGACACATGCACATGCACATGGAAAACCACCTGTCCCGCCGCCGCCCCCTGGTTCACCAGCAGATTCAACCCATCCGGCTCCAAGGCCGCCTCCACCGCCCGCGCCACCCTCTGCACCACCCGGAACAACGCGACGAGGTCCTCCTCCCCCAATTCCCCGACCTTCTCCACATGGACCCGGGGACACACCAGCGTGTGGCCCACCGCCACAGGGAACCGGTCCAGGAAAGCCACCACCCGCGCGTCCTCATAGACCCGGTGGGCCGCGGCCCGCCCCGAGGTGATGTCGCAGAAGAGGCACCTCCCCCCGGCCCTGGGCTCCGCGGCGGGGGAAAACACGAACGGCTTGCGCCCCGGGGGACCGTCCATCGAGCCCCGGAACGCCGGGGGCCGCCAAAGAGTTTTCTCTGCCACCGGGGGTAAATTTATGTGCAAACGCCACCGTGGGTAGAGTGGCCCACGAGAGCCTGCCACGGTGGCAGAGTGGTCATGCGGCTGACTGCAGATCAGCTCTATCCCGGTTCAATTCCGGGCCGTGGCTAATTTTTCTTTTTCCCCGCATTCCGAAGGAAGGCGGGGAGCCTCGACGAAGTCGAGGCGGAACGTCCTCTCAAAACTCAAAGAAAAAAGAAAAATTAACGTTTCTGCTCCGCAGAAACACCATGGCCCCCTCCGGGGTCCATGGATAAAGAAAAAAGAAAAGGATGGCCATGCCGACGGTGCTGAAAGTTCTCCTGCTGTTGCTGCTGGTGGCCCTGGTGGCCGGGGCCCGGGGGCAGGGGGAGGCGGTCCAACTGGAGAGGGTGGCCGAGGGGGCCTCCTTCCCGGTGGACCTGGCGTGGGCCCCCGACGGGCGGATGTTCGTGGCGGAGAGGTTCACGGGGAAAATCCGGCTGGCGGAGTATGGCATCCTGGCCCTGGAGCCGTGGGCGCGGCTCGATGTGGTGACCCAGGGGGAGCAGGGGCTGCTGGGCATCGCGGTGGACCCCGACTGGAACCAGTCCCCCTATCTCTACGCCTACATCACCGCCCCGGGGCCGGTGAACCGGGTGGTGCGCATCCGCGACGGGGGGGGCCGCGGGGAGACCCCGGAGGTCATCTTCAAGAATATTCCCGCCTCCACAATCCACAACGGGGGCATCCTGGCCTTCGGGCCCGACGGCAAGCTCTACATCACCACGGGGGACGCCAACCAGCCCGCCCTCGCCCAGGATGTGAAATCGGCGGCGGGCAAAGTATTGCGCATCGAGAAGACGGGGGCCATCCCGCGGGACAACCCCTGGCCGGGCTCCCCGGCCTACACCCGGGGCCACCGGAATGTCTTCGGCCTCGCCTTCCAGCCGGGGAGCGGGCGGGCCTACATCACGGAGAACGGCCCCAGCCGGGACGACGAGTTCAACCACCTGCTCCCGGGGCTGAACTACGGGTGGCCCGATTACCTGGGGCGCGCGGGGAGGAGCGATGTGGCCGACCCCCTGCTCACCTGGACCCCGAACATCGCCCCCACCCAGGTGGCCTTCCACAACGGGAGCCTCTACTTCGGCGACTGGAACCAGGGGGACCTCCACCGGGCCACCCTCTCCGCGGGGGGAACCCGGGTGGAGGACCACGTGACCCTCCTGCGGATGGAGCAGGGAATCTTGGACGTGGCCTCGGGGCCCGACGGCTGGCTCTACCTGACGACCCCCAGCGGCATCTACCGGGTCCCCGACTGGGCCCTCCAGAGGCGGGGCTACGCGGGGGACACCCGGGCCACCCCCACTCCCACCCCCGCGGGGCTGGAATACCCCGGGCCCCCCCCAGCGCCGGGGGCCCCCCGGCCGACGGGGGCATCGCCCCGGAGCCCGGGGCCGGAGGCATGGCTCGCCGTGGCCGCGTTGCTGGCCGCCGTCGCCCTCCGGAGAAAATAGGCCTCCGCCTTTCGACTTCGTCGAAAATCGGTGCCTCCCCGGGGAGGCACACGACCCTTCGGGCGGTCAACGATGTTTAGGTAGTGTCCCCTTTGCGCTGATAAAAAAGGTCAGCCGATAGCGAATACTTGAAACGTGATGAATTATGGTAGATACCGTGGGCGAGACCGCCACCGCCTGCCTCCACCGACCCCTCTCTGGGGCGACCCTTGTCAATGAAAAGGGGTCACCATCAACTATTGAATAAGTAGGATGAGGGCGAAATGGTACGCAATGGGGAAGCTTGGGGGTAGTGTAGCTAGAGAGATTGACGCCGTAAGCGAAAAGGATTACCGGAGGGCCCGAGTTCTTAGGTCCCGACATATCGCCCTGTTCTGTACACTCGTGGTGGCTGTTGTTGCAGGTTGCTCACACTCGATTGACCAAGGTCTTAATGCAGAAAAGATACCTGCAGGAGGTATTCCTATCGCTTTATCGGATTCTCTCCAAGAGATTAATGTCAGTGGTTTTCAACTAAGCGTCTACCCGGTTCGAAGCGCATCCCCTATGGATTTTGAAGCGACTTTCTGGGTGAGTTCTGAAAATACGTACTTCCTCCGCGAAGAAGGTGTTTTCCTCACAATCACGCCACGAGTATCCGGTGGATTAGGTGGTGAACCTCTATCTGCGAGCGTTAACTACACTGTTTGTAATCGAAGCCTGTCGAAATGCTCAAGTCAATACCGTCGCCATGAATATGCTAACGAAGTGGTATACCTCAATAGCAGTTTCGACTTTGCGGCTATTTCTTCTCCTCCTCCACGGGACCTATCCATACTGGTAAGTAGGATGTCAGGGGACCCACTAGCTGAAGCAGGATTTCAATTTATGGGACTACGCCATAGTTTATGACTCTTTTCTCTCCGTAGGCCGGTTCTTCCGGCCTCCGACGAGATGCAGGAAAGCATCTGGCAACCCCACGGTCCCCCGAGCGGACGAGGCTGGCGATGAGTGGAGGGGGAAGCC
>JACQPP010000018.1 GCA_016207465.1 Methanobacteriota archaeon | reverse complement strand
GTTGTAGTTGCCGCGGGGCATCGGGGAGCCTGCTTGTCCGGCGACGGTGGCGTTGAAGGTGCAGGTGTAGGTGTTGGCGCCGATGCGGCGGACCGCGTTGGTCCCGGAGTTCGGGCTCCAGCCGGTGTTGTTGGCGCAGGTATAGTTGTGGTAGGTCCGGTTGTTCTGTATCCGGAACTCCATGCTGCCCCCCCAGCGGCTGAGGTTGATGGGCTCGTTGCAGTCGTTCTCCAGGGCGGCGGTGATGTCCACGGTGTCGAACTGGCCCACGGTGGGGTGGCCGGTCTGGGGGTCGGTGTCGGCGGTGGTCTGGTAGTCGAGGACGGTGAGGCTGCCGAGGACGGTGACGTTGTATTCCATGCCCCCGGGGGTGGTGGAGTCGTACCAGACGGTGGGGGGGATGCCGTGGTATCCCTCCTCGCGGGTGTCGTTGGCGATGTAGGCCTCCTGCTGGCTTCCGGAGCTCCAGGCGATGGGGCGGCCGGTGGAGCCGGTGGTCCCGTTGACGATGACCTTCCACTTCTGGGTCCCGTTCTGGTAGTTGCAGTCCGGGTTCCACGCCTGGGTGAAATTGCTGTCGCCGTCGAGGGTGAGCCCGCCGAAGGCGGTGTAGGTGGTGTTGTCGCGGGTGATGTAGAGGGTCCCGTTGGTGTTGGGCATGGCGAGGCTGTTGTTCTCGTCCCGCAGTTTGGTGACGAGGGTGATGGTGCTGGTGGCCTCGCTGTCGCTGCGGTTCACCGTGCTGTTGAAGGTGGAGTTGGAGCGGGTGTAGTTTGCCTGCGGCACGAAGACCACGTCGTCCTTCTCGATGGTGAATGTGCGGGTGGAGGTGGAGCCCGCGTCGTCGGAGCCGTTGTAGAACTGGAAGTAGACGATGGCCCCCTGGCTTCCGCTGATGTTGTTGCGGCTGAAGTTGGAGACGTTGAAGTTGGTGTAGTTGTACCAGAGGCCGTTGGTGGAGTTGTAGTGGTCCATGTATTTTCCAGCGCCGCAGCAGTCGGAGGTGTCTATGCGGGTGGAGTTGTACATCCGGTAGGAGCCGCCGGTGCCCCCGTCCTTGACCCAGAGCTGGGCGGTGATGTTCCTCTGTCCGCTCTGGTTGGTGTGGTTGAGGTAAACGGAGAAGTTCCACATGGGGACCCCCCAGCCCTCGTCGGGGCCGGAGGGGTCGGAGTAGTTCTCCGCCTGGGTGCGGACCATGAGGTTGGTGTAGTTGACGGGGGCCACGGGGCAGGCGATGGTCTGGGTGATGGTGGACTTGTTGCTGGAGGTGGTGTTCAGGGTGGTGTTGTATCCGGTGGTGGCGGTGGCGCTCACGCTGATGTTGTAGGTCTTGCCGCAGGCCCCGTCGGGGAAACTCACGCTCCAGGTGTTGCTCGCGTTGGTGCCGCTGGTCCCGTTGCGGCCGACGGTCCCCTTGTTGACCACCTGGCTGGTGATGGTGGGGAAGGGGTCCGTGGGGGAGTCCACGGGGTAGATGTTGAGTTGCATGGTGAGGTTGCCGTCTCCGGCGCCGTCGTTGCGGGTGTAGGCGGTCACCGAGTTGATTTTGCTGGTGAATGCGCTGGCGCAGGAGACGGGGTCGGGGGCGGTGGACGAGGCGCAGAGGAGGGGGGTGGTGTTGAGGGCCACGCCGCAGGCGAAGGGGACCCAGTAGCGGGGGTGGGTGAGGTTGAGCCCCCGCCCTGCGGTGGACTGGTTGCCGGTCTCGGCGCGGAACATCATGCTGGTGTTGTCGAGGTCGTTGACGTCGCGGAATGTGCTGGACAGGTTCCAGGGGGTCTCGTAGGTGAAGTTGAAGAGGGTGGGGCTGGCCTCCCCGGTGGCGTTGAGGTGGATGGCGTTGTCAAGGCTGAACTTGGTGGTGTTGTTCCACCCGCCCCCGAAGTAGCCGAGGGAGGTGAGGGTGGTGTTGTTGGAGTAGTTGAGGAGGGCGAGGGAGGCGTTGGCCCAGAGGCCGGGGCCGGAGGTGGCGTTGGCCCAGAAGTGGGTGAAGTTCCCGTCGAAGGGGGCGTTGCCGATGTTGAAGAGTTTGTAGGAGACGGAGAAGTTGGCGCAGGAGAGTTCATTGGTGGGGAGGCCGCGGGCGTTGGCGTATCCGGTGGAGCCCGTGTCTGTGGTAAAATCGAGAGTGGAGCCGTTCTTGGTGGCGTTGGTGGGGCTTGTCGCGGCGGAACTGTTGGAGTAGGCGTCGGCCATCGGCCAGGGGCCGTCCACCATGACGTGGGCCGAGTGGACGGAGTGTTGCCATGTCTTGGCGACTCCGGCCCAGGCGATGGTCTCCACGAGGATTGTCTTTGGCCCCGGAGGATATGTGGGGGGTCCGGTGAGGGTGGCGTTCCATGAGATGCGGAATGTGGAGCCCTCCCCGTCTGCGTCATTTGCGCTCCCCAGGCAGCCGGGAGAAGTCGACGGCTCCGCGCAGGCGGTGGTCCCGTTTCGCACGAATGTGTAGCGAATGTGCCACCCCTCGTCGTCGCTCCCGATGGGGAACCCCGCGTCCGGCCGGACGGCCGAACTGTCCCTAAAGGAGCACCCGGAGAGGGGGTTGTTGTTGGGTTCGCCGCCCGTCGTGAGGCATAACTCCTCGCTGACGTTCGTCAGTCGCTGAAATGCGGGGGGAATGTAGATGTCCACGGCATGGAGCTGGATGGAGTCGGCGTCCCCCGCCTCGCAGGCTTCCCAGAGGTAGAGTTCATACTGGTCGGATAGTTGGTTGACTCCAGTGCCGTTGCGGGTGGAGTTGTTGACCATCATGGCGATGCAGGAGTTGGAGTTCCTGCCGGTCATCTGGGGGGTGAAGGTGTCGCTGAACGAATAGGTGGTGCCCAGGGTGTCGCTCCCGTTGACAACGAGAATGAACTCCTCCAGTCCCCCCGCCTGGGCCTCCGGGCTGTAACTTATTGCGGCGTAGCGGCATGTGGCGGGAGGGATGTTCTGGTTGGTCCACTCGATGGAGGAGGTGCCGGTGATGGTGGGAGCGCCCACGAATGCGTTGTGGATAACCGCCGGGGCTGCGCTGCTCTGGAGCACGTTGGTCTCCCGGACGCTGTCGAACTCCACGGGGTTGTTGCCGATGTTGCAGAGGCTGATGAACCGCTTGTCCCGCTCAGGTCCGGTTGCCATTCTGGACTGGACCTGGTTGGGGGCGGACTGGTAAACGATGATGGGGATTTGCATGAGTTCGAAGTCCTTGGTGTAGACCTCGGCGGAGGTGTTGTTCCTCCGGATGCGGAGGGTGTAGGTCTGGCTGGTGGCGGCGTCGGGGGGCACCAGGACCCTCCAGGTGAGGTTGGTGATGTTGGCGAGGCCCGAGGAAGCGTTGGGGACGTGGTCCCAGGTGGAGATGTTCCCTTTCTCCATCTGGACTGTGCGGGTCCGATTCTCGATGGTGGTCCAGTTCATCAGGGTGCCGCTGGAGTCCACGACTTCCATGGTGAAGTTGGTGGTCTTGTTGAATGTGGCATTGTAGTTGGCCACGGAGAGGACCACGAAGTTCATCTGTCCGGGGAGCATGCGCTCGGGGATGCTCCAGATGTCCTTCCACCCTTCTCCGGGGTTCTGGGGGTCGGGGCCGAGGGTTGGGGGGAATATGCGGATGGAGCGGTTGGCGAGGGCGGCGTCTCCGCCGCTGCAGTCGTGGACCTCCACGTCCACCACGTTGGATTCGAACCGGATGCCTGTAGCGGTGGCGGGCTTGAGGCGGATGGAGTAGGAGCCGGTATCGGTCGAGGTGGTGGGGGTGATGTTGTGGCCGAACTGCCAGGAGGCGAGGTCGTCGCCGATGACCATCATGAGGGTCTTCGTGTTGGTGTCGCCGCCCCAGAAGTCCCAGCCGAAGGCGGGAAGGTTGGAGTAGGCGACGTCGGTGGTGCGCTTGACCTGGAGGGAGAAGGTCTGGGTGGGGATGGCGTCGTCTCCGTGGTTGTCGATGAGCCAGGAGAGGTTGTACATCTGGCCCCGGCAGAGGCTCTTGGGATGGACGAATGGGTAGTAGTTCTGGCTGGTGCTCGCCTGGTTGTTGGCGGTGCCGTTGGTCCAGTTGAATCGGGGGAGCATGGAGTGGAATGTGGCGTCCACGGCGAGCCGCCAATCCCCCCTCTCGGATGCGGAGCCCCCCTTGTGGATGACCTCGGCGGGTTCCCAGGCGATGATGGAGGGGGAGATGTCGGGGGTGATGTAGCGGTAGGTGAGGGTTCGGGTCTCGCCGGGCTGGAGGTCGCCGATGCTCCAGGAGAGGATGCGCTCCCGGGGGCTCTGGTCGAGCCGGGCGCTGGCCGAGCGGAGGGTGAGTTGCCAGGGGGGGCGCTCCACGAGGGTGGCGCCGAGGAGGGGCTGGTGGGCGGTGACGCGGAGTTTCATCTCGTAGGTGGAAACGTCCACTACGCTTGGGCTCTCCCGCTCCACGGTGAAGGCGGGGAGCCGGTGGGCCACCTCGAACCAGCCCACCACCGGTTGCGCCCCGGGGGCGGTGGCGGTGATGCGGTGGGTCCCTGCCTCGCGGCCGGTGTAGAGGGCCAGGTATTCGCCGTCGTCGGCCTCGCGGGGGGAGAGGGTATCTATGGCCCCGGAGGGGGAGGTGACCTGGACCTGGAGGGCCGCGTTGGTGTATTTGTTTCCCTTGCTGTCGATGAGTCCCACGCGGATGGGGACCGCCTCGCCGGGGAGGTAGACCCCGCGGGGGGTGTTGGCGACCCCGTGTCCCAGGGAGAATGTGGTCTCGTAGACCTTGACCTCGGGGGTGAGGGCAGTGAGGCGGAGACGGTAGACCCCGGAGGCCATGGAGGGCTCCTGGGCGATGGTGAGGTGGCTGGAGTTGCGGCTCTTCTCGCGGAAGGCCACGGGTTCCCCGAGGGGACCGAGGAGTTGGACCTGGGAGATGATGCTCTGGGCGGGGAGGCGGCGGAGGATGATGGCGATGTCCTCTCCGGGGAGGTAGTGGGGCTCCTGGGGGATGACGGTGGTCTTGTCCACCTCGTCTGCGGCCCGCCGGGGGGGTCGGGCGGGGGCCGGGCGGACCCCGTCCTTCAGGGGCGGGCTGGTGGTGGGGAGGTTTTCGACTACCAGTTCCACCCGGCTGGGCGGGGCGGTGGGAGTGGCCCGGGCGTCGAGGACCAGTCGGCGACTCTCGGGGTCGTAGGAGATTGGCCGAGCGTTGCCCTGGGGGTAGAGCCCCTGGACGAGGCGCTGGATGGACTCTTGGAGTCCGGGAGAGAGCATCTCGAACTCAACCATCTTCGCGGGGGTGGGCTGCTGGGGGGCGGACATCTGGGAGAGGAGGGCGAGGACTCCCAGAAGAGCCCCGGAGATGGCGAGGACCAGGAGGAGCCGAGGCCCCGAGCGCGACAGGACGGAACGCCTGTCGGAAGAGAGTTGGCGGTTCATCTGCCCCGCCCCACCGGCTGCGGCCCGCGCGGCATCCGAGGCCCGAGCGCGATGGAATACACCGCCGCGAATGTTCGGCTCGGGCCGAGCTGGTCAAATGGATGGGTGAGTGAGAGCGTGGGGGGTGAGGTAAGATGTAAGATGGCGGTCGCGGAAGTAGTTGGATAGGCCGCTCTCTTACAGCAGTAATCCACGCTCAATATCCTCACCCGATAAGAGGCTCGCGCGTAATAATATAAAGATATCCAATTAGTTATGTTACAGGATTTGGCTTGCTGATGCTTATTTCTCAAGAGTAGATTATTGTAAAACAGACATTGGCTGATAGTTTTAATAAAACAAGATAACTAATGTAAGTAAACAAAAATTTCCAGTGACGAACATGGCTATAACATCATACAATTTAACTACATCTGCTTGTGTTCGAGAATGTGGAGAGCCCCAGTTTTCCCGGTCCCACCACGCCCCTTTTCTCGCCTATGCCGTCGAAGAGAGGGGACCGGTTCGGGGTCCCGGTGGTGGCCGATGGGAGAAGGCGAGGGCCGCGGCCCCGCTGACTCACAGGAACACGCGCTCTTCAAACTGCCGGACCAGGTTCTCCAGGTTTCTGGCGGCCCCCTCCAGTTCCTGCTTCTCCTGCTTCCATGGCTTGGAGAAGAAGCGGCGGTATTCGCGGGGCTTCTCCTTCAATCGGCCCAGGATGGCGAAGTCCGCCTTCACCTTCATCAAGCTGTCTCGAAGTTCCTGGAGGGCCCTGTAATCCCCCCGGTATCCGTTTCGCGCCATGCCCAATCAGGGTGTAGGTGTGGAAGGGTGAAAAGGGTTTGGGTCGTTCCGTTTTATCTGTCCCCGATTCTCCGGTGTGCCCTCTTCGCCTCCTCGATGAACGCGCGGGCCATCTCGACGGCCTCTCGGGCCTCCTCCTGGGTGATGTCGCGTTCGGGGCCGGGGTAGTCGGCGAGTTGCCGGAGGGAGTGGAGGCGACTCAAGTCCCGGAGGGTCTCCGGTGGAGCCAGGCCGGGCTGGGTGACAGTGCGGCCGTAGAGGGTGAGGATTCCCCGGTGGCTCTTGGGGGCGGCTCCGAGGCGGTGGAGGAGGCTTCGGGCCGCGTGGAAGGACGCGTAGTACGCACGGTTGGAGGCGGACTCGTGGCGGCCCCCGCTGAGGTCGTCGCGGGCGTCGTCGAGGGCCCGCCCGGCCCGCTGGAGTTCAAGCCTCCAGAATTCGGCGGTCTCCATAGAGGGGGATGCCCCGGGCCACCTCCCGGAGATATGGGTTGCCGCTGGCGCGCATGCGGGCCACCTCGGCGGGGGTGAAGATCATGGGGGTGAGGTCGGAGCCGTATTCCACGGAGAGTTCGGCGGCGGCGGTGTGGACAGGGACCTCGGCGCTCCTCCGGTCGGCGGCCACCAGGAAGAGGTCCACGTCGCTCTCCCCCGGGTGGAAGGACCCCCGGGCGTAGGAACCGTAGACCACCACCAGCCGGACGTTGCCTCCCAGGAGGGGCCGGATGCGCTCCAGGAAGCGGGCGAGGAGGGGGTCCGGGACCCGGGGGGTGAGGAGGAGTCCCTCCCCGATGTCCTGGAGGAAGAGCCGGTCCCCGAGGTCCACATGGAGGTGGTGGAGGAGGCCCCGGGGGAGAACCACCCCCTTGCTGTCTCCTATTCTTATAATTTTTAGAGTATTCATC
>JACQPP010000017.1 GCA_016207465.1 Methanobacteriota archaeon | reverse complement strand
GGTGGCGCCCCCCATGCGGGTGGAGCGGAGGGCCTGCTCCATCACTTTGGGGTTGCCTACGAATTCGAGGGCTACGTCCACGCCTCCTCCGGTGAGGTCTATGATTTTCTGGACGGGGCTCCCCTGGGTGGGGTTGAGGGTGTGGGTGGCGCCGAGGGCGCGGGCCTGTTGGAGTTTCTCCTCCTGGAGGTCCACGGCGATGATGGTGCTGGCGCCCCCGGCTTTGGCGGCGAGGAGGGCGCTGGTGCCGACCCCTCCGCATCCGAAGATGGCCACGGTGCATCCGGGCTTGAATCCGGGGGCGTGGAAGACGGCGCCGAAGCCGGTGGTGGCCCCGCAGCCGAGGAGGGCGGCCTTCTCCATGGGGATGTCCGGGGGGATTTTGACGGCTGTCCTCTCGTGGACGACGGCGTGTTCGGCCATGGAGGACTGGCCGAGGAAGTGGTTGAGGATTCCACCCCCGGGGCGCTTGAGGCGGCGGGTGTTGTCGAGGAGTTTGCCGGAGGCGATGGTCTGCCATCCGCGGGGGCAGTGGTAGGGCTCCCCCTGGGTGCATCGGGCGCAGGTGCCGCAGGTGGGGAGGACGGTGAGGACCACGGGGTCCCCCGGCTTGAGCCCCTCCACTCCCTCCCCGGTCTCTTGGACGAACCCGGCTCCCTCGTGGCCCAGCACGCATGGGAGGGGGTGGGGGGCGTCTCCGGTGTAGCGGTGGTGGTCGCTGGCGCAGACGCCGACGGCCGCGATTTTCACCAGCACCTCGTGGCGGCGCGGGGGGTCGAGTTCGACCTCCTCGACCGTGAGCTGGCGGGGCTTGTGGAGGACGGCGGCGCGGGTCTTCATCGGTGTGTTCCAGGGTGGGGCTGTGTCTCTTCAATCTGCCGCCCCGGGTGGACCTATCGCCTACGTCGAAAATCCTCCGGCTTCTGCGGAACCTGGGGGACGGGCCAAGTGATGCTTGGTGGCCTGCTGGTAGGCGTGTCCCACTTGGAGGAGCCGCCGCTCGTCGAAGGGGCGTCCGATGAGCTGGAGGCCGAGGGGGAGGCCCCTGGAGAAGCCGCAGGGGATGGAGAGGGCAGGGACTCCGGCGAGGTTGACGGCCACGGTGTCCACGTCGGCGAGGTAGAGGCTGAGGGGGTCCTGGATGCGTTCCCCGAGCTTGAAGGCGGGGAAGGGCATGGTGGGGGTGATGAGGAGGTCGTGGTCGCGGAGGAGGCGGGTGAACTCCATCTGGATGAGGTGGCGGACCTGGAGGGCCTTGAGGTAGTATTTGCCATAGTATCCGGCGGAGAGGGCGTAGGTTCCCAGCAGAATCCTCCGCTTGACCTCGGGGCCGAATCCCTGGCCGCGGACATCGGAGAAGTGGGTGGACCAGTCCTTGGCCCCCGGGGGGAGGTGGAGGCCGTAGCGGAGGCCGTCGAAGCGCGAGAGGTTGGAGGATGCCTCGCTCATGGCGATGACGTAGTAGGCGGGGAGGGCGTATTGGGCGTGGGCCACGGTGACCTCCTCCCAGGTGGCCCCCATCTGCTGGAGGGTGTCCAGGCTGTCGTGGGTGGCGCGGACCACGTCGGGGTCTGCTCCCTCCAGAAACTCGCGGGGGAGGCCGATGCGGAGCCCCCGGAGGTCCGTCCCGTCGAGGGAGGCAAGGTATCCCCCGCGGGGGGTGTCGCGGACCTGGGTGGAGTCGCGGGGGTCGAGGGTGGCGATGACGTCGAGGAGCCGGGCCACATCCCCCACGCTTCTCCCCATGGGGCCTATCTGTTCGAGGCTGTTGGCGTAGGCGATGAGGCCGTAGCGGGAGACGAGGCCATAGGTGGGCTTGAGGCCGCTGATGCCGCAGAAGCTGGCGGGGCACCGGACGCTGCCCCCGGTGTCGCTCCCGAGGGCGAGGGGGGCCTCCCCGGCGGCCACGGCGGCCCCGCTGCCCCCGCTGGAGCCCCCGGGGACACGATTGTGGTCCCAGGGGTTGCGGGTGGGCCCCCAGGCGCTGGACTCGGTGGAGGAGCCCATGGCGAACTCGTCCATGTTGGTCTTGCCCAGGATGACGGCCCCGGCGCGGTGGAGTTCCTGGACCACGTGGGCATCGTAGGGGGGGATGTATCCTTCGAGGATGCGGGAGCCGCAGGTGGTCGCCATCCCCCGGGTGGAGATGTTGTCCTTGACGGCCACGGGGACACCGGAGAGGGGACCGGGGCGCTTTCCGCGGTCGGCCTCGCGGGCCTGGGAGAGAGCCGCCTCCCCGCCGGGGGTCACGTAGGCGTTCAGACCGCTTTTGGCGATATGCTCCAGGAGGCGGGAGACCCGCTCCACCGCCGTGTCGCTCATAGAATGCGGGGGGCCCGCACGTAGCCCTCCTCCTTCTCCGCCGCGTTGCCCAGGGCGTCCTCCGGGGGCAGGGAGTCCCCCCGGGTGTCCTCGCGGAACACGTTGACCAGGCCGGAGGCGTGGTGGAGGGGCTTCACGTCGGTCTGGACATCGTCCAATTGGTCGAAGTATTCGAGGATGGAGGCGAGGTCCCGCTGGAACCGCTCCACCTCGGCGTCGGCGAGGGCCAGCCGGGCGAGGCGGGCCAGGGAGGCGAGTTCTCCGGGGGCGATGGTTCTCTTCGTGGGCACACCCATCCCTCTCCTCACCCGAGGCTTATAAACGATGGTGGCCTCGTCCCCGGTGGGGAATATTTTTATGCTGGCTTTCGAGAGGGGTTAGGCGATGTATCTGGTTGTGGTGGGCCTGGGGCCTGTGGGGCGCCATCTGGTGGAGTTCGCCATCCGCAAGAAGCACAACGTGGCCGCGGTGGACAGGGACAAGGCCCGGTGCCAGGAGCTGGCGAGCCGGGTGGATGCCCTCACCATCGTGGGGGACGCCACATACCGGCGCATCCTGGAGGAGGCCGGGGCCCCCCGGGCCGACGCGGTCATCGCCACCACCGGCATCGACGCCGTCAACTTCATGGTGTGCCTCCTGGCCCGCGAACTCGGGGTGAAGAACCTGGTGAGCGTCCTCAACAACCCGGAGCACACCTCCATGTTTGACAGCGCCAGCATCCACCTCATCGAGAACAGCGACATGGACGTGGCCCGCCGCCTCTACTGGGCCGTGGAGCGCCCCAACGTGCGGGACCTCTTCCGCTTCGGGGAGGGCAAGGTTGAGATATTCGAGGTGGGGGTGCTGGAGGGCAGCGAGGCCAGCGGGCGCGAGCTCTCCGAGCTGAAGATTGCCGACGTGGGACACGTGGTGGCCATCGAGCGAAAGAACAAGGTCATCATCCCCAAGGGGGACACCGAAATCCAGGCGGGGGACAAGGTCACCGTCATCTCCCAGTCCGACGCCGTGGAGCGCATCACCCAGATGCTCACCGGAAGGAAATAGGGGCTCTCGATGCGTCCCGTGACCCCCCTTCTGGTGGTGGACATCGTGATACGCCGGGGCCAGGAGGTGGTCCTCATCCGCCGCCGGAACCCCCCGTTCCGGGGCTCCTATGCCCTCCCCGGGGGATTCGTGGACGTGGGGGAGACGGTGGAGCAGGCGGCCCGCCGCGAGGCCCGGGAGGAGACGGGGCTCCGGGTCGCCATCGGCCGCCTCGTCGGGGTCTACTCCGACCCCCGGCGCGACCCGCGGGGCCACAGCGTCGCCGTGGCCTTCCTCGCCCGTCCCGCCGGGGGCCGCCTCCAGGGGGGAGACGACGCCACCGAGGCCCGCTGGTTCCACCATCGCCGCCTGCCCCCATTGGCCTTCGACCACCGGAGGATTCTCCGCGACGCCCTCTCCCGGAGGGCCACATGAGCGCCCCGCGGACCCCCACATCGGCCCTGGGCCCCGGGATGGCGGGGCGGGAGGTCACACTGCTCGGCTGGGCCCATGAAATCCGCGACCTCGGGGGCCTCCTCTTCCTCGTGGTGCGGGACCGCGAGGGAACCGCCCAGGTGACCCTCGTCAAGGCCAAGGCCCCCCCGGACCTCTTCGCCTCGGCCCGGGCCATCCCCCGGGAGAGCGTCCTGCGGGTCACCGGCACGGTCAAGGCGGAGGCCAAGGCCCCCCGGGGGGTCGAGGTCCTCCCCACCCGCATCGAGGTCGTCTCTCCTGCCATGAGCCCCCTCCCCATGGACCCCACGGAGAAGGTCCCCGCGGAACTCGACACCCGCCTCAACAACCGCTTCATGGACCTCCGCCGGCCCGCCGCCCAGGCCCTCTTCCGCCTCAAGTCCGAGGTGGCCGACGCCATACGCTCCACCCTCCGCTCCCGGGGCTTCATAGAAATCCAGACCCCTAAAATCCTGGCGGCCGCCACCGAGGGGGGGGCCAGCCTCTTCCCCATCTCCTACTTCGACCGCGAGGCCTTCCTCGCCCAGAGCCCCCAGCTCTACAAGCAGATGATGATGGCCGCCGGCCTCGACCGGGTCTACGAGATTGGCCCCATCTTCCGCGCCGAGGAGCATGACACCCACAAGCACCTCAACGAGGTCACCAGCATTGACATCGAGGCCTCCCACATGGACCACAACGACGTCATGGCCCTCCTGGAGGAGGTGGTGGTGGCCGCCTACCGGCGGGTGGCCGAGAGCCCCCTCCTCCCCCCGGTGGGCGTGCAGGTGAAGGTCCCGGAGACCCCATTCCGGCGCATCCCCTATGACGAGGCCATCCGCCTCGCCGGGGACATCCGCTGGGGGGACGACCTGGACACCCGCGCCGAGAAGGCCATCGGGGAGAAAGTGGGCCACCTCTACTTCATCACCGACTGGCCCACCGACATCAAGCCCTACTACGTCATGCCCCACCCCGACAACCCCCGGCTCAGCCGGGCCTTCGACCTCATGCACCCCAAGATGGAGCTCTCCAGCGGCGCCCAGCGCATCCACGACCCCCAACTCCTCACGCAGCGTATCAAGTCCAAGGGGCTCGCCCCGGAGTCCTTCGAGTTCTACCTCAAGGCCTTCCGCTACGGCATGCCCCCCCACGCGGGCTGGGGACTCGGCCTCGAGCGGCTGGTGATGACCATGCTCGGGGTCGAGAACATCCGCGAGGTCGTCCTCTTCCCCCGGGACCGCCAGCGGCTCGTGCCGTAACGCCCCGCGGAGGCGCTACAGTCTTCGGGCGATGATGATGTCCTGGTTCACGTAGGAGGTGTCGTGCCAGTAGGTGCGGAACTCGTAGGCGTGGCCGGCGCTGGCGGGGAGCTGCCAGGCGAAGTTCTGCTGCTTCCAGGGCTCCGCGAAGTCCTTGCGGTAGATGTCGGTGAGCCGCACCAGGCTCCGGGTGGTGGCGTCGTAGATGTCCTGGGTGGCCACCCGGTCGTTCCAGGCGTTGACCACGTCCACCATCTGCCGGAACTGCACCGTGTAGCGGCCCTCGGGGAGAGTCACGTAGGGGCCGTAGCACATGTAGCCCCGGCCGTGCTGGGCGGTGTTGGCCGACCACCCGGCCCCGTCGAGTTTGCCCGTCTGGTGGTAGGCGGCGCACTGGACCTCCGCCTGCCACACGTAGAGGTAGGGGTCCCTGCCGGTCTTGAGGATGTTCCGCTGGCCGGGCTCCCGCTGGTAGACATAGGTCTCCCCGCTGAACCGGAAGATGCTGGGGAGGTCGTTGCCGCAGCCGCCCTGGTAGGTGTGGCGGATGGGGTTGAAGGAATACTTCTCCCAGTTCTTCAGGTCGGTGGAGCGGGCGATGCCCCAGCCCCAGTTGCCCTTGTCGCAGTAGGGGTCCTGGCTGCCCTCGTAGGCCATGTAGTAGTAGGAGCCCTCCTGGACGATGGAGACATGGGTGTTCACGTAGGAGTCCCACGCGTATTTGCCCTTGCCCACGTCCATCACCGGCCCGGGGTTCTTGGTGAGGGCATAGATGTTGGAGCCGTAGGCCATCCCCACCTTGCTCCGGAAGTTGTCGAAGCCGTGGTAGAACACGTAGAACTGGTTCTTGAAGTAGCCGATGAACGGGGTCCCGATGTTGGCGGACTCGAAGCCGCCGCCCTTCCCCACGATGATGCCCCGCTTCACCCAGTTGAGGCCGTCGGTGGAGGTGGCCAGGCCGATTTCCCCCGGGCTCCCGCAGAAAGGATAGCCCCGGCTCCGCCCCTCGTAGACCATGTAGAAGGTGGAGCCCACCTTCACCACGCCGGGGGAGATGACATAGCGGGAGTCCCAGTCGCAGGTGGAGCCGCCGGGGGCCACCAGCGGCTTGCCCCCATTGTAGAGAGAGTAGGTCTTGCCCCCGTCGGTGGAGATGGCGAGCCCGATGGCCCCCCCGTCCGACGGCTGGCCCACGTAGGTCCGGTAGTAGAGGTAGATCGTGGAGGGACCCACCTGGATGGGAAACACCTCGTGGACACTCGAATCGGCGGAGTAGGACTGCCTCTCGAAGTAGGCGTTCCCCGCCCACATGTCGGCCAGGGTGGGGCCCGCCTGGGCGCTCCCCGCCGCCAGTCCGAGGGCCAACACCAGGAATACCCCCCTCAGGGCTCCTGTCAGGACGATTTTGCCGGTCATGGTTCTCGCCTCCATGGTTGCTGGGCATACCTCCACCCTGGAACCCCATCAACTAAGAACTGGAACCATGAAATCGCTATGCATTGACCCTGTGGGGTGAGTTACTTACCGGATTTGGCGGGGGGAAGAGGGAGCCGGGGACCCTGTTCAGCCTGAAAAAACGGTGTTTTTCCTGGGTTTTACGGGAGGGCCTCAAGTTCCCTCTCCAGTAGCCCGGTCTCCTGGGGTCCGAGGGCCTCGGGGTTGCAGGGGATGAGGAGGGTGGCTCCGGTGCGGGCCGCGGTGTCCTTCAGGTCGTGGAGGAGCCGGAGGGTGGCGTTGAAGTCGTGGCGAGTGCGGAGGTATTCGAGTCCATCGAGGAGCACCAGGCTCTCCTTGTTCTCCTGCTGGCATCTGCCGGCGAAGTTGCGCACCATGCGGTAGACCTCCTCGGGCCGTTCGAGGCTCATCTCGGGCCCGGAGTCCTCGTGGCTCAGCCACACGATGGGGGTCCTCTGGAGTCCGGTCTGCTCCCGCAGCCGCGCGGGGTAGGTGCGGGTGATGCAGAGGCCGTG
>JACQPP010000016.1 GCA_016207465.1 Methanobacteriota archaeon | reverse complement strand
GTTTCTCCAGAGTTTCCGGCAGTCACAGAAGGGACAGGCCGATGGCGATTTCGGTCTGTTCCATCCCCTCATCAAAAGGTAGAAGGGGCGGGGGTTTATGGTCTTCCAGGGTCAAGTCATCCTAAACCGTGGCGTAGTCCCAAATTATCTGTAAGAGGTCAGGGGCGGAGAACGTCCCGCAGCCCGCCGGACACTGGTACTTCCCGATTCGATGCCGGGTCACCCGCATCCGGGCCGGGATGAGTTCCTCGGTGAACCGCTCCTCCTCCCCGACCTGCTCCACAGGCCCCTCGCAGCAGGGGCACTCCCGGAGGGTGTGGGTGACCTCCTCGTCCACGTGATCCGGAGGGGGCCGGGTCACGCCCGGGTGGCCCTCGGGCGGGCCCGGGGGCCCCCGACGGCCCCGCCGCAGACGATTTTTGAAGCGCGGTTTCCCCAGTTATTTCCACACGTCGCTGATTCCCATGGGTATCCGGAACTTGCTGCTGCCGAAGATGAGCGCGAAGTAGTCGGTGGAGTGGTTGGAGCCTCTCATCTTGACGCATTTGATGCGTCGGTGGCTGTGGATGTCGTCCACCATTTCGAGGGCGAGGTGGACGATGCCGTCGGCGAGGAAGTCGGCGCCGTGTTTGGCGAATTCTTTGCTGTCGAGGCTCATCTCCTGGATGAGGAATGTGGTGATGTTGAGGCTCTTGAGCCACTTGAACAACTCGAAGAGTTCGATGCGGGGGTCTTCGACTCCGGCCATGGTCTCGTAGATGTTGAGGGAGTCGAGGACGAGGAGGTCGAGGCCCTTCTCCTTCTTGGTGGTCTCGATGAGGTCGCGGATGATGAAGGTCCAGGATTTGCGGAGGCCGTAGTCCTCGGTTTCGAGGCGGGTCTGTCCCACGTCGAGGACGTCAATCTTGTCGGCGACCTTGGCGGGTTCGAGGCCGAGGCCCTCCATGTGGTCGAGGAGGCCCTCCTTCTCCTGCTCCAGGGAGATGTAGGCCCCCCGCATGCTGTTCTCGATGGCGTTGTGGTAGAGGATGTTGTAGACGATGCTGCTCTTCATGGTCCCGGCGGTCCCCGCCACGAGGACCACGTGGCCCTTGGGGACGCCTCCGCCGAGGTGCTTGTCGAAGCCGTCAATGTAGGTCTGGATGCGCTCTTTGATGGCCATGGCCGGCGCCTTCTACTTGAGGAGGGCTTTCACCACCTGGAACTTTCCGTCCCGGAAGAGGAGGCTGAAGTAGTCGGTGGAGTGCTCGACCCCCCGCATCTTGACGCATTTGATGCGGCGCTGGGAGTGGATTTCGTCCACGGGCTCGTTCTTGAGGTGGAGGATGCCGTCGGCGAGGAAGCCGAGGCCGTGGGTTCCGTATTCGCCGGAGTCCATGGACATCTCGGAGATGATGAGGGTGGTGACGTTGAGGTCCTTGAGCCAGGTGAAGAACTCGAAGAGCTCCACTCGCACGTCCTTCTCCACGGCCATGAGCTCGTAGACGTTGATGGAGTCGATGACGAGGACATCGAGGCCGGTCTTGCGCTTGGCGTCCTCGATGAGGCTGCGGAGGATGAAGGTCCAGGACTTCTTGAGGCCGAAGTCCTCGGTCTCGAGGCGGGTGCGGGTGACGTCGTAGACCGCCACCTTCTCCTGGACCTGGCCGTGGCGGAGGCCCGCCCGCTCCATTTGGGCGAGGAGGGTGGAGCGGGGCTGCTCCAGGGAGAGGTAGGCCCCCCGCAGCCCCTGGAGGGCGTTGTAGTGAAGGATGCTGTAGCCCAGGCTGCTCTTCATGGTCCCCGGGTTGCCGGCGAGGAGGACGATGTGGCCCCGGGGGATGCCCCCCTTCAGCTGGTCGTCGAATCCCTCCACGTGGGTCTTCAGCGGTTCCTCCATGGCATTCCGATTCGTGGTTAGAATTCCCCGAAGACCCCCTCGGTGGCGTTCACCACGATGCCCTGGGGGGTGATTTCGAAGGGGTGGATTTTGTGGCTGTGTGCGCTCCCCCGCATCTTGTAGATTTCGACGCTGTGGATGCGGGTGTCGAGGATGCGGCGGAAGTAGAGGGCGATGACCCCGTCGGTGAGGAAGGTCTCGGTCCCGAGGCTCTGGCTGGTCTCGCCGCTGGACTCGGCAATGACGAGGCTGGTGAGGCCCAGCTTGCGGAGGGTGGTTCCGAGCTTGAGGAGCTCGATGCGGAAGCGGGCGGGGTCCCCGAGGAGGCTGGCGATGGAGGTGCTGGAGTCCACCACCGCCCGGGAGGCCCGGAGGGTCTGCTGGGTGGTGATGAGGCGGTCAATGATGCTGTCCATGTCGAAGCGGCCCCCGGCGCGGCTGGTCATGCCCATCTTGTCGCCGGTGGCGTCGATGAACGCGATTTTCTTCTCGGCCTCCAGGCGGTCGAAGTCCCAGCCGAAGCCCCGGGCGTCCTCCTTGATGAGCTCGGGGCTCTCGTCGGTGGCGAGGAAGATGCCGTTCTGCCCGTGGCGCACGACCCCCGCGTGGAGGTACTGGAGGCCGAAGAGGGTCTTCCCCGCCCCGGCGCTCCCCGTCACCAGGTAGGTGCGGTTCTGGACGAGGCCCCCGTGGCAGATGTCGTCGAACCCCTGGATGCCCGTGGGCGTGCGCGGCGCCATCAGCGCCCCCGGTCCCGGTTACTGAAGCGAGCGCAGAATGTCCCCGCGTTTACGCGGGGGATGAATGCGCTCGCGATTTCAATCTTCCGTGCTTGATTGCTGGGCGCAGCCGCCCATCCTCGGGATTGCCGTCGCCCCGCGGGGCGACGGCGGCCAACACCGCGCGGCGAGCACAGCACATCCAAGACACCCCGGCCTTCAGGCCGGGGTGATTCACTCGCCATAGACCTCCTCGTGGGGGTGGATGAGGAGGCCCCGGGGGGTGATTTCCACGGGGTGGATTTTGTTGGAGTGCTCGCTCCCCCTCATCTTGTAGACCTCGACGCTGCGGAGGCGCACGCTCTTCACCCGCTCGTTGTAGAGCACGATGACCCCGTCGGTGAGGAAGGACTCCACGTAGAACCCCCGGGTGGGGTCCCCGGGGACCATCTCGCCGATGAGGATGCTGGTGAGCCCCAGGACCTCCATGGTGCTCCCCAGCCGCAACATCTCCACCCGCACCTTGCCGGGGTCGTTGAGCATATAGGAGATGCTGGTGGAGGAGTCCACCACGCAGCGGGTGGCCCCGATGTCCTCCTGGACCGCCACCAGCTGGTCGATGACGTTGTCCATGTCGAACCGCCGGATGTCCACGTATTTCTCCACGCTGGGCATCCCGATCTTGGTGCTGGAGGCGTCGATGAAGGCAATCTTGTTCTCGTTCTCCAGGGCCTCGAAGTTGAACCCGAACTTGGCGGCGTTGCGCCGGATGCGCACGGGGCGCTCCTCGGTGGCGAGGAAGATGCCGGGCTCCTGGAAGCGGGTGGCCCCGTTGTAGAGGAACTGGAGGCCGAAGAGGGTCTTGCCGCACCCCGCGGTCCCCGCCAGGAGGTAGGTGTTGTCCCGCATGAGGCCCCCCCCGCAGATGTCGTCGAAGCCGTCAATGCCCGTGGGCACGCGGTCCGAATTCCCCGGCTCCATGCTCTCGCTCGCACAACCTCCACACCCCCCAACGACGGGGGGGACTAAAAATATTGCGAAACCGGAGTCGGGACCCCGCGGCCGCGGGGAAAGCCTTATATAGGGGTCTCCCGTATCCGCTATTTGGGTTTTTACTCTTGACCTTCGGAGCCGGAATGGACACTGACCAACTCTACAAGGGGACCACCACGGTGGGCATGGTGTGCGACGGGGGCGTCGTCCTTGCCAGCGAGCGGAGGGCCACCATGGGCCACTTCATCGCCTCCAAGACCGCCCGGAAAATCTATCCCATCGACGAGCGCATGGCCATGACCACCGCGGGCCTCGTGGGGGACGCCCAGACCCTCGTCCGGGTCCTCGCCGTGGAGAACCGCCTCTACCGCCTGCGGCGCAACGAGGCCATGAGCGTCCGGGCCGCCTCCACCCTCCTCGCCAACATCCTCAACGGCAACCGCTACTTCCCCTACTACGTCCAGCTCCTCACCGGGGGGGTGGACCGCACGGGCCCCGTCGTCTACTCCATCGATGCCGCCGGGGGCCTCCTGGACGAGAAGGAGCTGGTCTCCACCGGCTCCGGCTCCCCCATCGCCTACGGGGTCCTCGAGTCCCAGTTCCGCCCCAAGATGGCCCCCGACGAGGCCGTCGAGCTGGCGGTCAAGGCCATCCACGGGGCCATGAAGCGGGATGCCGCGAGCGGCGAGGGCATCGAGGCCGTGAAAATCACCCAGTCCGGCGGATACGAGGACGTCCGGCAGGACGCCATCCAGAAGATTCGAAGCCGCCTCTCCTGAGAATCATCCCCCGGCACCCCCGGGTTCCCCCCCTTCCGGGCACGGGTCCCACCCCCGTCCAGCCGGTGTGCGGACGACCCCCGGCCGCCGCGCCCCCTGCCCTCCCTCTCATGCCTGTCGACGAGGTCCTGGCCCACCTGAAGGAGGAGGTCCAGCGGCGGCTGCCCCCGGACATCCCCATCAGCAAGGTGGAGTTCGAGGGGCCCGCGCTGGTCATCACCACCGAGGCCTCCCGCAAGCTCGCGGAGAACGGCGACCTCATCCGCCGCCTCGCCAAGGACCTGCAGAAGCGCATCGTCGTCCGCCCAGACCCCAAGAGCCTCATGGCCCCCGAGGAGTCCGCCGAGGTCATCCGCAAGATTGTGCCCGCGGAGGGGGGCGTCGTCAACCTCCACTTCGACTCCGAGACCGGGGAGGTGGTCATCGAGTCCGAGAAGCCCGGGCTGGTCATCGGCCGCCAGGGGGCCACCCTGCGGGACATCACCAAGGTCATCGGCTGGTCCCCCCGCGTCATCCGCACCCCCCCCATCGCCTCCTCCACCGTCAAATCCGTCCGCCAGCTGCTGCGCACCTCCGGCGAGGAGCGCAAGGAGTTCCTCCGCCGCGCCGGACAGAAGATCCACCGGCCCCTCATGGCCCGCGACTCCTGGGTCCGCCTCACCCCCCTCGGCGGGGCCCGCGAGGTGGGCCGCAACGCCTACCTCCTCTCCACCAGCGAGACCCGCCTCCTGGTGGACTGCGGCGTCACCGCGGGCACCGGGGCCGACACCACCCCCTACCTCTACGTGCCCGAGGTCAGCCCCCTCAGCCAGCTGGACGCCGTCATCCTCACCCACGCCCACCTCGACCACTGCGGCCTCGTCCCCTTCCTCTACAAATACGGCTACGAGGGCCCCATCTACTGCACCCCACCCACCCGGGACCTGATGGCCCTCCTCACCCTCGACTACCTCGAGGTGGCCAACCGCGAGGGACGCAAGGCCCCCTACGACTCCGCCGCCATCCGCGAGGCCGTCAAGCACGTCATCCCCATCGAGTGGGGAGACGTCACCGACATCGCCCCCGACATCAAGCTCACCTTCAACAACTCCGGCCACATCCTCGGCTCCAGCGTCGTCCAACTCCACATCGGCGACGGGGCCCACAACATCGCCTTCACCGGCGACTTCAAGTTCGAGC
>JACQPP010000012.1 GCA_016207465.1 Methanobacteriota archaeon | reverse complement strand
GGGTGGGCTCGGGTGTGGGGGCGGGGGCCGTCTCGGGGACGAGGACGACGGGGGGTTCTCCGGCGGGGACGGTGACGGCGGTGGTGGCGCCGGGGGTGGTGAATGGGGGGTCGTAGGTGGCGTTGCTGGTGAAGGTGTCGTCGTAGCTGGTGAGGCTGGAGTTGATGGTGAAGTTGACGGTGAGGGTGTTTCCGGGGGCGGTGGTGGTGTTGGGGGCGGTGCACTGGAGGGCGTCCTCGGTGCTGTCGATGGAGAGGATTTCGCAGGCGGTGCACTGGGCGCAGGTGGGGCTGGAGAGGCTCCAGGCGGTCTTGTTGTATTGGAGGCGGAGGTAGAGGGTCTCGCCGTCGGGGATGGGGACGTCGCCGATGTTGGTGATGGTCCACTGGGCGGACTGGTTGGTGTTGTTGGAGATGGTGCGGTTGATGGTGGTGTCGGCGCGGTTGAGGTCGAGTTCGAAGTCGAAGTTGGCGCGGCTGGCGGTGATGGTGACGTTCCAGGGGTCGTAGAGGCCCTGGACGGTCTGGCTGGGGCCTCCGGCCTCGAATGTGATGTTGGCGGAGAAGAGGGAGTTGCCCCCGGTGGAGGGGGCCTGGACGCGGTAGGTGGCGCTGGTGTAGTTGTCGGTGGTGAGGGTGCCGAGGTCGAATGTGATGTTGTAGGGGGAGGAGTTGTAGCCGGTGCCGTTGTTGATGAGGGTCCAGCCGGTGGGGAGGGTCTCGTTGAGGACGAGGCTGGTGAGGTTGGCGGTGGCGTTCGCCGGGTTCACCACCTGGAGGGTGATGTTGAAGATGCTGTTGGTGCTGGTGCCATTGGTCATCTCGCGGATGAGGCGGACATTGGGGACGGCGCTGACGGTCCAAGTCCAGTCGAACTGGTCCGAGCCGTTGGAGTTGGAGATGTAGAGGGAGAGGTTCCAGGTCCCCTGGCTGGCGCTGGTGTTGGTGTAGGTGGCGGTGGTGACCGATGTGTTGGTCTGGAGGGAGGTGCCGTTGAAGTACCAGTTGAAGGTGGCAATCTGGTTGGCGTAGGCGGTGAAGGTGCGGGCGGCCCCCTCGGTGTCGCTGGGGGCGGCCCCGGGGCTGGTGGCGTTGATGTCGGGGCCGACGGTCCAGTTCCATGTGTTCTGGACGGTCCCGTTGGAGTTGTTGACGATGGTGGTGATGTTCCAGACGCCGGAGGCGGCGGAGGTGTTGGTGTAGGAGTGGGAGGAGGCGAGGGTGGCGTTGAACTGGACGGGGGTCCCGTTGATGTACCAGGTGGCGTTGGCCGGTTGGTTCGTGTTGACGGTGAAGGCCCGGGTGGCGTTGGCGTTGTCGGCGGGGGCGGCCCCGGGTGTGGAGCCGGTGACGGTGAGGCTCTGGTTGACGGTCCAGTTCCAGACGCGCTGGGTGGTCCCGTTGGAGTTGTTGACCCGGATGGTGATGTTCCAGGTTCCGGTCCGGGAGGTGGTGTTGGTGTAGTTGTGGGTGGTGACCGGGGGGTTGGTGTGGTTGGTCTGGAGGATGGTCCCGTTGATGTACCAGGTGGCGTTGGTGAACTGGTCGGTGGTGATGTTGAAGAGGCGGGTGGCGTTCGGCGAGTCCACGGGGTCGGCGGCGGGGGTCTGGGGGGTGATGGTGGGCGGCGGGTAGACGGTCCAGAGCCATGTCTGCTGGTCGCTCCCGTTGGCGTTGCGGACGAGGCTGGTGATGTTCCAGGTGCCCGGCTGGAGGCTGGTGTTGATGTAGTTGTCGGTGGAGTCGCTGTCCTGGGGCTGGTGCTCGGCGGTGATGTTGGTCCCGTTGATGAACCAGGAGACGTTCACAATCTGGTCGAAGTTGATGGTGAATGTGCGGCTGGCGTCGAGGCCGTTGTTCGTCACCGCTGTTCCGTTGGGGCAGGGGGCGCCGCCGGGAACGCAGGAGGTGATGTTGGGAGGGTTGTAGACGGTCCAGGTCCAGGTCTGCTGGTCGTTGCCGTTGGCGTTGCTGACGAAGGCGGTGATGTTCCAGGTGCCGCTCTGGGCGCTGGTGTTGGTCCATCCGCTGGTGGTGCAGGAGGAGGTGCAGTCGGGGGCGGGGCTGACGGCGGAGCCGTTGAGTGTCCACTGGACGTCGGCGGTCTGGTCGATGATGATGCTGAAGGCCCGGGTGGCCCCCGGGTTGTTCTCCGGGGTGGTTGAGATGGGGGAGAAATCGGTGATGACCGGGGGGGTGGGGATGGTGACCGTGGTGTTGGAGCGGTTGGGGGCGGTGTAGTTGTAGTGGAGGGTGGCGTTGTCCTCGGTGAGGCGGCAGCCGGGGTAGTGGGTGCCGGTGATGCCCTCGGTGGGGAAGGTGAAGATGGCGTCCCCTGTGGAGTTGGTGAAGTTGGAGCCCAGGTAGGTCTCGACCCCACTGGTGTTGTTGAAGAAGGTGACGTTGTATCCGGAGATGGCGGTGTCGTTGTGGACGTCGCGGACCCGGCATTGGAGAATCACGTTCGTGCCCTGGGTGACGCTGGCCACCGGGGTGAGGTTGGTGAGGTTGGCCCAGCCGTAGAGGAGGAAGGTGGCGGTGGTGGTGTTGTTGAGGCCGGGGGTCTGGTTGGTGTCGTTCATGAAGATGCGCCACCGCTTGTAGCCGAGGGCGTAGGCCCCTCCGGGGGTGAGGTCCAGGGTGAAGTTGCTGGTGTTGCTGGTCCCGGTGATGCTCATGTTGAAGGAGACGTTCCCGAGGGCCCCCGCGACGGTGGCGTTCGTCTCCAGCGACGATGCGTTGAGGCCGAAGTCGTCGGTCCAGGTGGAGTTGAGGAGGATGGACTCGTTCTTGTGGACGATGGTGCGGTTGGCCCCGGAGCCGGTCCACCGGGGGGGCTGGGTGTCGAAGATGGCGAGGGGGGCGGAGGAGAGGTTGAACTCGGAGGCGTTGTAGTATCGGGTGGTGTTGTAGCCCTCCAGGTGGCAGGCGGGGCTGTAGGCGCCCAGTTGTTCGCCGGTGGTGGTCCAGGTGACGGTGGCGTTGCCGGTGGCGTTGGTGGCGGCGTAGCCGAGGAGGCCGGTGAGGTTCTGGTATTTGTAGAAGTGGACGCCGTATCCCTGGAGGTTGGAGCTGTTGTCCTTGTCGGTCGCCTGGCAGTCGAGGACCACCGGGGAGCCGTAGGAGACCTCCAGGCTCGGGAGGGGGTGCCAGCGGGTGATGCGGGCCCAGCCCCAGAGCTCGAAGGTGGTGTTGGCGGCGTAGGGCCAGCCGGTGGTGTTGTTGCCCTGGTTGGAGGTGTCGTTCATGAAGATGCGCCACCCCTTCACCCCGGTGGGGACGTTGAGGAACTGGCTCTGGTCCAGGGTGTAGTTGCTGGTGTTGGATGTGGTCGTGATGCTCATGTTGAAGGAGACGTTGCGGGTCGCCTGGTCGGTGGTGGCGTTCACCTCCAGCGACGAGGCGTTGAGGGCGAGGTTGTCGGTCCACGAGGAGTTGAAGAAGATGGACTCGTTCTTGTGGACCACCGTGCGGTTCCGGTCGAATCCGGTCCAGCGGGGGGCCTGGGTGTCCACCAGGGTGACGCTGGAGTTGGCGACGGATGGGCCGGTGGCGTTGTAGTAGAGGGTGGTGTTCTCGCTCTCCAGTTGGCAGGCGGGGGTGTAGGTTCCCAGGGCCACCCCGGTGGTGTCCCAGTCGAGGGTGGCGTTGCCGGTGGAGTTGGCGGCGGCGAATCCGAGGGAGCCGGTGAGGTTGCTGTAGCGGTAGAAAGTCGCCCCGTATCCGGGGACCCCCGTGCCGTTGTTCTCGTTGCGGATGTGGCAGTCGAGGCGCACGGTGGAGCCCACCAGCACGGAGGAGGCCACGGGGGTGCGGTTGGTGACGTTGGCCCAGCCCCACACCTCAAAGGTCTGGTTGGTGGTGTTGTTCCGGCTGTCGGAGGAGTCGTTGGCGTATATGCGCCACTGGACGGTGGTCCCCGCCCACGCGGAGACGTTCTTCCAGGTGAAGTTGGCCGAGGAGTTGGCGAGGGTCTCGTTGGTGAGGAGCACCTCGTCGAGGGTGATGTTCCCCGAGACGAGGCCGGTGCCGTCGTCCTGGTCGTCAATGCGAATCTGGATTTCGTCCACGCTGGTCTTGTCGCATGCGTCCCCCACGCTGCCCACGGCGAAGGACGTCCGGTTCCAGGTGTTGGAGGGGTTGCTGAGGCCGATGGCCGGGGAGAAGCCGCAGGAGGTCCCCCCGCTGAGGAAGTTCAACTTGGCCTGGTGGCGGCCGCTCACGTCGGGGCGCGCGTGGAAGACGAGGGACTCGAACTTGTTGACGTTGAAGGGGCCGATGTTCGAGATGTCGAGCTGGAACTCGTCGTTGGCCGCCAGGGAGTTGTAGTAGTAGGTGATGTTCATCCCGTCGCGGATGTAGCCCCGGGTGGTCTCGTTGAGCCCCACCCCCGCGTTGATGACCACCGCCGCCGTCCACCCGATGCGGGTGAGGTCGTCCACCCGGAGCCCCAGGTCCCGCCCGGTGGAATTCACATCCGGGCCGGTCTCGTTGGTGAGGAGCCAGGTCTGGTTGAGGTCGAAGTTGTCGGTCCAGTTGGCCGACAGGTGGACCGTCTCGTTGGGGTGGACCGCGGTGCGGTTCTGGAGGGGGGTCCACCAGCGCGGGGCCTGGGTGTCCACGATGGTGACGCTGGCGGAACTCCCGTTGAACTCGGAGGCGTTGTAGTAGAGGGTGGTGTTGGCGTTCTCCAGGGCGCAGGCCGGAGTGTAGGCCCCCAGTTGCTCCAGGCTGGTGTTCCAGGTGTAGGTGGCGTTGCCGGTGGAGTTGGTGATTCCGAACCCGAGATACCCGGCGGCCGTCCAGTTCCCGTAGCGGTAGAAGTTGAGCCGGTATCCCGCGAGGCCGGAGGAGTTGTCCTTGTCGGTCGCCTGGCAGTCGAGGGTGAGCAGTGTGCCCCACTCCACGGTCCCGGGGGCGGGGAACCACTGGGTGTTGCGGGCCCAGCCCCACAACTCGAAGGAGGAGGTGGCGTTGAAGGGGTAGCCGGTGGTGTTGTTGGGCTTCCGCGGGGGGTCGCCGGTGTCGTTGGTGTCGTTGGCGTAGATGCGCCACTCCTTGACCCCCGGCCGGACGTCGGAGAAGTTGGAGAGGCCGCCGTAGGTGAAGTTGGCGTCCCCGAATGGCCTATCCAGGATGCTGAGGTTGAATGTCACATTCCGGAGGAGGCCCCCCGTGGTGGCGTTGGTCTCCAGGGAGGCCCCGTAGAGGAGGAAGTTGTCGGTCCAGTTGCTGGAGAAGAAGATGGTCTCGTTCTTGTGGACCACCGTGCGGTTCTTGGAGAAACCGGTCCAGTTGGGGGGCCAGAGGTCGGTGAAGTTCACGTTATACTGGATGAAGTCAATGGCCGCGGTCTCGGTGGTATTGTTCCGGGAGGAGTTGAGGCGCAGGGTGACGTTGCCGTTGGAGGCGATGAAGTTGGACGGAGTGGTGCTGAGGTTGCATGTGGCGTTCACGAAGGCGTAGGGGGTGGCGGCGAGGCCCCTCCAGCACTCGGTGAAGACGTTGGTGTTGTAGTCCCAGACTTCGAGGGTGTAGTTGCCCCGGGCGGTGGAGGAGAAGTTCGCGGACACGTTGAGGTAGTTCACCGTGGTCCCCGGGATGGCCGCGCTGGTGGAGTTGAAGACCGCCTGCACCTGGGGGCTGGTGTCGTTGAGCCAAGCGTCGTCGAATGAGTAGTTCATGACGGTCGTCCTGATCGCCCGGATGTTGGTGAAGCGGTACTCCTCGTTCAGCCAGAACCCGTTCAGGCTCCAGGGCTGGCCGTCGAATGCCAGTTCGATGTCCCGGCTAAGGTTGCTGGAGTTGAGGTAGGCCCAGGAGGTGTCGGTGCATGGGGTCAGCGTGAGCGTGGGCTCGGGGCAGCGGGCCGAGGTGCTGAACGGGTAGAGATAGACGTCCGCGGTGGTGTTGGTGAGGATGACCCCGTTCAGGGCCACCACGTAGTAGTGGAGGTATTTGATGCTCCCGTTGTCCAGGGTGAGGTTGAACGTGGCCCCGGCGGCGGCGAAGGATGCGTTGCCAGCCACGTTGCCGATGTCCTGCCCGTAGTTCGCGCGGACCGCCGCGGAGAAGTTCCAGGTCCGGGTGCTGTTCACCGGGTAGGGGTAGTTGGTGGAGGTGGAGTTGTAGTGTCGTCCCACCTCGATGGTGAGACAGTCGGCGGCGGCGCAGTTCGCGCTCGAGAAGATGTTCGTGGACTCGTTATACTGGTAGACCCCATTGTAGGGGGCGCCGGTACCCGAGGGGCCCGCCCCCAGGACTTGCTGGTTGTAAGTACTGGTCCCCACGGTGGCCGAGCCGCTGATTTGCCTGTACCAGCCGGCCCCGCTCCACTGGCCCGCCGTCCCCGCCTCGAACCCCGCATTTTCGCCCGCCGCGGTGGTGCTGGTGCCGAATGTGTGGGTGAAGTTGGTCTGGCGGGTGGTCTCGGTGAGGTTCCACTCCGCGGCCTCCGCAGACACGTTCATGCTGGAGATGAACCCCGCGGGGCTCCCGTTGATGGGATTGGGGGAGCCCGACTGGCTGAAGGTCGCGTTGAGGGCCCCCGCGGGGGAAACGAGGGCGATGAAGAGGAAGAGGGTGGCTACTCCGAGAGCAACCACCCCCCTCGTTGGGATGTTGGGGACGCGCGAAGACCCGCGGAGGGGTCGGAGGAGTTGGAGGAGGGTTGCCACTCCTTCAGTGGCAACCCTCCCGGTTGGGATGTTGGGGACGCGGGAAGACCCGGCCTCGTGCCGGGAAGTCGCGGAGGCTACCGGTACATAGTCTTGCGGTGCTCCTCGAATTCGGGGGAGAAGAGCAGACGGTACTTCTTCACTTCTGGAGCCGCTGGTGCAGCCGCTGGATGTCCTGGAAGGTGCGGTGGCGTCCCTCGCGGAATGCCTTCCGGCTCCGTACCAGGGCGCGGAGGAGTTCCTCGTCTCCGGCCATATCCAGTTCCTCCTGCGTCTACGGCCGCTGCGCGGGGCCCGGGGGGCCGCCGCGGCGGGGGTGGCGCGGGAGGAGGGCTCGCGGCTCGCGGAGGTCCGCGCCGAGGGGGAATTCTCGTCTTGCGTGTCTGCGTCCTCGGCGCGGGGCTCGGTCTCGGGCCGGGCGGCCCGGGCCAGGGCCAGGGAGACGGCGGCGGCCGAGGAGAGGAGAACTACCGATGGGAGGAGTTGTGTCGGCCCGTCGTCGTCCCCCTGGCGCTGACCCTGGAGTTGGAGGTTCTGCCCCACCATCCCCTGGACCCTCTCCTGGCCCACGAGGACCCCGCCGGAGGACGATGGGGCGGCCCCGGCGAAGTCGAAGGAGGTCTGGAGGGTCCCGTAGGTGAGGGGCGCACCCACCAGGATGGCGAGCAATACGAGGGCGGCCCCCAGGCGCAGGGAGTAGCCCCATTTGGCACTCTGCATGGTCCCCAACATCCTTCCTTAGTTTAAACTACTTATTAGTGGTAAGTATCTGTGGGGGTTTAAAAACTTTATGCTCCGCGTCCCCCCGCGTCCTGTGATTTTGCCAGGTGGCAATCAGAATCGTGTATTATTCTTCAGACTATTCTGGTTTGTGATGCGTATAAGTT
>JACQPP010000024.1 GCA_016207465.1 Methanobacteriota archaeon | reverse complement strand
TGGCCCTCATCACCGGCGCCGACGACATCGGCAGGGCCGCCGCCATCCTCTTCGCCAAAGAGGGGGCCAAGGTGGCCCTCCACGACATCGACCCCGCCGCGGCCCAAGCGGTGGCCGCGGAGGTCGAAAAGGCGGCCCCGGGCTCCACCCTCGCCCTCGGAGGCAACGTGGCCAAGCGGGAGGACGCCATCAAAATGGCGGACGAAACCGCCAAGAAGTTCGGCAAAATCGACATCTTCGTCTACAACGAGCGCATCGCCCGGGACGCCCCCACCAAGGAGATGGCCCCCGAGCAGTGGGACCAGGTGGCCGACGTGATTCTCCGCGGGTTCTTCCACTGCGGCCAGGCCCTCCACAAGCACATGGTCAAGGAGGAGGCCAAGGACAAGGCCAAGACCAGCACCGGCAAAATCGTGGTGGTCACCTCATTCACCGCCATCCTCGGCCACGAGGACCGCCTCAACTTCACCGCCGCCCAGGCCGGCCTCATCGGCTCCACCAAGATGCTCGCCAAGGAGTGGGGCCGCTGGAAGGTCAACGTCAACGCCGTCTGCCACGGATTCGTCGACGGAAAACTGGGCCGCGAGAAGGTGGCCCCCGACCTCCTCGCCGTCTCCAAGAGGGCCCGCACCATGCTCAAAATACCCCCACCGGGGCCGAACCTCTGGAACCGCAACGCCACCCCCGACGAGATTGCCAAGCCCATCCTCTTCCTCGCCAGCGACGACGCCGAATACATCACCGGGGAGACCCTCAACGTCACCGCGGGCATGGGCGCCGGCCTCATCTAATCCCCCCCTTCCCGAAGGGCTCTTTTTGCCTCCCCGCCCCCCTATAGAGGCAGATGAAGGGACTCCCCCCGCTCCTCCTCCTGCTTCTCCTCCTGGCGCCCCCCGCCCTCGGGGTCCGCCTGGAGGGCCGCGCCTACGACTACTCCAACCTCGACCCCATTGACTGGGCCATCATCGAGGTCTACCAGAACACCACCCTCCAGCAGCGCAAGGTCGCCGAGAAGGGAACCTACTCCTTCAACCTCACCCCCGGCTCCTACCGCATCGTGGCCCGCCTCCTCCGCGGGGCCACCGTGGAACTCCAGACCGAGGAGAACCTCACCCTCCGGGAGGACCGCACCCACGACCTCATCCTCCTCCCCCTCCTCGACATCGAGGAGGGACTCCTCCCCCCCAACCTGAGCATCGAGACCCTCGGCGAGACCCGCGCGCCACCTGCGTCCCGGCGCCCCTCCACCCTCCCCCCGCTCATCCTCGCCGCCGCCATAGCCGCGGCCCTCGGAGCCCTCCTCGGCTGGCGGTGGTGGCGCCGCCGCCCCTCCCCGGCCCCCGCGCCGCCCCCCTCGGGGCTCCCCGAGGACCTCCAGGCCGCTCTCCGCATCCTCCAAGAGGCGGGGGGCCGAATGAACCAGAAGGACCTCCGCCGCCGCCTTGGATACTCCGAGGCCAAAGTGAGCCTCCTGGTGGCGGACATGGAGGAGAGGAAACTGTTGCGAAAAGTCAAGCGCGGAAGGGGAAACATCCTCATGCTGGAGAAGCATCCCGAGGCCTCTGAATCGGGTCGTAAAGTATCGTAAAGTCTCTTTTGGAAAAAGGAGGCCGGAGAGGGCTGTTTTTCCTCAAAATCGGAAAGTGTGTTTATAGGTAACCCCCGGTATCTTTAAGCCAATTCGGGACGACCAAGGGGCGTCCCCGAAGACAAATGCAAAGGAGGTGAAAAAAGCACATGGGACACACCCGTAAAATCACAGCAGTATTTCTGGTGGCGATGTTCATCGTCACCATGATACCGAACGTCAGCGCACAGCAGCAGCCTCCTCCTCCCCCTCCCGCTGGAGGCGGGGCTCCCCGTCCCGGCGGTGCCGGTGGCGGGGCTCCTCCCCCCGGCGGTGCCGGTGGCGGAGCTGGAGAGAGACGCGAGGCAGGCAAAGAGCGCATGGAAGAGAAACGCGAAGTAGGCAAAGAGCGGATGGAAGAGAAGCGAGAGACAGCCCAGGAGAAGCGCCAAGCCGGACGAGAAATCGCTGGCGAGCGCCGCGAGGCCGGACGAGAAATTGCCGGCGAGCGCCGCGAGGCCGGTCGCGAGATTGCCCAGGAGCGCCGCGAGGGAGCCCGAGAAATCGCCGGAGAGCGGCGTGAGGGAGCCCGCGAGGTCGCCCAGGAGAAGCGCGAGATGAGGCGAGAGGTCAAAGACAAGGTGGCCCAAGGAGCCCCACCGCGCGAAATCGCCCGGGAAATCCGCGAAGGCAAGCGCGAGATTGCCGGCGAGAAGGGCGAGGCCAAGCGGGAGACCGCCCGGGAGTTCCGGGAGGCCGCCCGCGAGATGACTCGCGAGAAGCGCGAAGGCGCCCGAGAGATTTCCAGGGAGGCCACCCGGGAGTTCCGGGAGGCCGCCAGGGAAATCGGCAGCGAGAAACGCGAGAACGCCCGCGAAAACGCCAGGGAATGGCGCGAGTCCGCCCAGGACTGGAAGCAGAGCGCCAAAGACGAATACCAGAAGGAGCAGACCAACACCAGCAACAACCTCCGCAGTTTCAAGGACGCCCGCGAGAAGTTCCAGAAGGACAAGAAGCCCGAGGCCCTCCGCGAGGCCCTGAAGAACGGCAAGGGATACCACCTGGGAATCCTCAAGCAACTCCGCGCCCACAACGACCAGATTCGCGCCACCGTTGACGAGGCCAACGCCACAGCCGCCGAAGAGGGAGACGAGACCGACAGCGAGATTGCCGAAGACACCGGAGAGGCCGCCGCCGAGTCGGAGGCCGCCGACCAGGAGCTCGCCACACTGGAGAGCGACGCGGCATCGGTGAACGAGTCCAACACCGAGGCCGGACAGGCGACGTACAACGAGGTCACCGAGAAAATCAAGGCATTCCACGAGAAGCAACAGGTCCGCGCCGCCCGCAACCAGTGCAAGTCCATCGCCGCCAAGGCCAAGACCGTCCTGAAGAAGGCGGAGCGGTTCGAAGACCGCATTGACGACGCAGCCCCCAAGATTGCCACCGAACTCCAGCAACGCATTGACGAGGCATCGGCCCAACTGAAGGACGCCCGCGGGAGGTGCAAGAACATCAAGACCCCCGCCGACGCCAAGCAACTGCGCCAAGAGGCCAACGAGAAGGTCAAGGACTTCCGGCAGAGCATCCAGAAACTCTTCAACGCCGCCAAGCAGGAGCTCAAGGCCCAGTACGGTGAAGTCACCGTGCCCACCGAGCCCGCCACCACCACCGCAACGACCGCCGCCACTCCGGCGGCAACCACGGCTGCTACAACGGGAACCTGACACCGATGCAGAGACGAACCCTGTGGATAGTAGGTCTCGTGATTGGGGCCGCCCTCCTCGTGAGCGGCTGCTCCCAGGCCCCCTCGACCCCCGCGGCCACCCCCGCTCCGGCGAAACCCGCCGCGAGCCCCGGGGCCGCCGCGACAGCCGGGGCCCCCAGCGCGGCCGAGGTCAATCAACTCCTGGCCAACCTGAGCACCACGGACCTCAACAAGGAGCTCCAGGTCCCCGACCTGACCCTCGAAAAACTCTGAACCCGAAACTGTAAATCGGAGAACCGCGGGGTTCCCCCCGCGGTCCCCCCCTTTATTTTTTTCTCATCCCAGCGGAGCCCATTTAAACCCCGGGTCCCCTTGGGGGGAGGATGGATGTGGACAGGCTCCGCCCCCTCCTGGACCCGGGGCTCCAAGGGGGGGCCCGCTACCTCGACCTCCGCCTCGAAGAGGGGGCCTCCCATAGTGTGAGCGGGGAGGACGGCCGCCTCCGCGACGCCTCCACCAGCCGCACCCGGGGGGTGGGTGTGCGGGCCCTCGCCGGGGGAGGCTGGGGGTTTGCGGCCGCCACCCTCTCCCCCCGGGGGGACCCGAGGGCCGCCGTGGGCGGGGCGGTGGAGCGGGCGGTGCGGATGGCCCGGGCCAACACCGGGCCCCCGGTGGAGCTGGCCCCCGCCCGGCCCCGGGAGGACCGGGTGGAGACCCCGGTGCAGCGGGACCCCGCGGATTGGGGGCTGGAGGAACGCATCCGCATCTGCCGCGAGACATCCCGCGCCATCCGGGAGACCCCGGGGGTCACCAAGGGATACGCCACCCTGGTCACCGAGCGGTGGGAGAAGGCGTTTCTCTCCACCGAGGGGGCCTGCATCACCCAGAAGAGGGTGTTCACCGCGGGGCTCCTCGGCGGCGTCGCCCGGGTCCGGGGGAACTCCGAGTGGTACCACCATGTCGAGGGGGGATACGCGGGCCTCGAGCGCATCGAGGGCCTCTTCACCGAGGCCGGCGCCCGGGAAGTCGGGCGGACGGCGGCCACCATCGCCGGGGCCAGGGCCGCCCCCACCCGCAGGCTCCCGGTGGTGCTGGACCCCGACTTCGTGGCCCTCCTCGTCCACGAGATTGTGGGCCACCCGGTGGAGGCCGACCGGGTCCTGGGCAGGGAGGCCGCCTGGGCCGGGAGGACCTGGTGGGGGGACCGGGTGGGCGAGCGGCTGGTCTCCCCCCATCTCACCATCGTGTCGGATGCCACCCTGGGCCAGGGCCACGTGGGCTCCTATCCCTACGACGACGAGGGGGTGGCCCCCCGGCGGGTGGTCCACATCGAGGGGGGAGTCCTCCGCGACTTCCTCCACTCCCGGGAGACCGCCGCCCTCTACGACACCGAGCCCAACGGGGCCGTGCGGGCCACCGGATACGCCTTCGCCCCCCTCATCCGCATGACCAACACCTACGCCACACCGGGGGAGTGGACCCGGGAGGAGATGATGGAGGACATCCGCGAGGGGGTCTACCTGGAGGGGAACAAGGTCCCCAGCATAGACTCCCGCCGCTACAACTTCCAGATCAGCGCATTCCAGGCCCATGAAATCCGCAACGGCGAGATTGGAAAGCCGCTGCGGGGGGCCAGCCTGCGGGGCAACACCCCCGAGTTCCTCTCCAGCATCGACGCCGTGGGCCGCGACCTCCGCATCGTGGGCATCATCTTCCCCGCCTGCGGCAAGGGCGACCCCATGCAGTCCATGTACGTGGGCAACGGGGGGCCCCACCTCCGCGGGGTCGGGCAGGTGACGGGGCCAAAATGAACCCCCTCGCATCGGCGGCGGACCGCCTCGGCGAGCACCTGGAGCGCCGGGGTCTCGGCCAGTGGGAGGCCTACGCGAGCCGCAACCGGGTGGTCACTGTCCGCATCGCCACCAGCCGCGTCCTCGAAGTCAAAGAACTGGTCTTGGAGGGGCACTCCGCCCGCGCCATCCAATATCCCCCCGCCGGACGCGGGAAGGGGGCGGTGGTGGGGTTCGCCAGCGGCGACGGCCTCAGTAGCCTGGGGGAGACCGCCCGCGGGGCCGCCGAGACCGCCCGGCGGGGGGACCCAGACCCCCACTTCCACAGCCTCCCGCGGCCCCGGAAATTCGCCCCGCTCCCCGGGGGCTGGGACCCCCGGGTGGCCCACATGGGCCTGGAGGAGGCCGCCGACATGGGCCACCGGGCCCTCGAGGCCGCCCGGGAGGCGGACCCCCATCTCGATGTCTCCGGCTCCCTCCACTTCATCTCCGAGGAGATGGCGGTCCAGAACAGCCTCGGCGTGGACGCCGCGGACCGGACCACCGCGGTCCTCGCCTCCATCACCGTCGAGAGGGAGACATCCACCGGGGAGCCGGGGGCCTCCGCCATGGCCACCCGGGGGAGCCGGGGGCTCCGGGGATTCGACCCCGCGGGGGCCGCCCGGGAGGCCGCCGGGTCCATCGGAGAGAAGGGCCCCCGGGCCAGGGTCGAGAGCGGCCCCTGGGACGTCATCCTCTCCCCCCGGGCCATGGCCGAACTCCTGGAGCAGGAACTGTCGCCGGGGGTCAACGCCCAGAACCTCGACTACGGCCTCTCCTACCTCGGGGGCAAATGGGGGAGACGGGTGGCCAGCCCCCGGTTCACCCTCTCCGACGACGGGCGCCACCCCACCGGCATCGCCTCCAAGAGCGTGGACGACGAGGGGGTCCCCACCGGCCGCACCACCCTCATCGAGAGGGGGGTCTTCCGGAGGGCCATCTCCGACACCTACTACGCCCACAAGATGCGAAGTGTTGGCCAACGCCGCCCCGGGCGGCGTTCAGGTCTAACGGCGGCGGGGGTCCGGGCCACCGGCAATGGCTTCCGCTTCGGGGCCATCCCGGGGCGCAGCCACGCCTCCCTGCCGGGGCCGAACGCCACCAACCTGGTCGTCGAACCGGGGGACCGCGACTCCGAGGAGGTCATCGGGGAGACCCGGCGGGGCATCTACATCGGGCGCCTCTGGTACACCTACCTGGTGAACCCCGTGGTGGGGGAGTTCTCCACCACCAACCGGGGGGAAACCTATCTTATCCGCAACGGCCGGCCCGCCGGGCCCATTCCCCCCAGCAGTCTCCGCATCAACGACAACATCCTCCGCCTCCTCCGGAATATCGCCGCCCTCAGCCGCGACACCGGACAGAGCGTCATCTGGGCGGGAATCTCCTCCTGCATCTCCCCCACCGTGAAGTTCCATGGGGTCCGGGTCCTCGCCTACAGGTAGCCCCCTTCCCGCGGGCCCGGGGGTGCGCCCGGGGTTTTTATAAGGGGATGGTGGTATCTATTCCCCATATTCCCTGCCCCCTATGCCCGCCGACGCCGGAAGGACCCAGAAGCTCACCATCGGGATTGAGCTCCTCGACCAGATTCTCGGGGGCGGGGTCCCCGCGGGCTCCATGGTCTGCCTCGTGGCCAACCCGGAGTCCATGGCGGAGGTCCTCCTCTACCAGTTCGCCTCCACCCGCAAGACCTACTACTTCACCACCATCCGGCGCCCCGAGTACGTCCAGCGGAACATGCGGGACCTGAACTTCAAGATTGACAACGTGGAGTTCATCAATGTCTACTCCCGCTTCAACATCCGGGAGCAGGCCGATGTCACCGCCCTCCCCACGGCCCGGAAGAACCTCTACACCATCTCCCACCACAACTCCCAGCGCTCCACCCGCATCTTCGTGAAGCAGGCGAACATGCCCAAGGACATGTTCTGGAAGTTCAACTTCTGGTCCAAGGAGAAGGCCCTGGCGGTGGTGGGGGAGATTGCAGACAAGATTTTCTCGGAGATGATGAAGGTCAACGAGAAGGCCATCGTCAAGATGACCGACGCCGACCCCCAGAACGCCCGCTTCACCATCTCCTACGCGGACTGCGACGAGTGCGCCGGCCTCTCCGGCTCCCACTCCCCCACCTGCGCCTACCACGCGGGCATCTTCGCGGGCCTCTTCAGCACTCTCCTGGGCCAGGAGTTCGAGGCCTACGAGACCCAGTGCCACGCCACCGGCGCCCCCGCCTGCACCTTCACCCTGGGCTCCAAGGCCAACGCCGACGTCCAGGCCAGCCTCCAGAGCTTCCTCAACCCCCCGGTGGCCTCCGCCAGCCTGGGGGCCCTCGCCTTCATGGAGCAGAACATGGCGGGCATCCAGCGGAACTCCAACCTGGTGGTGGACCAGTTCTCCTTCTTCGTGGAGATGGCCGGCGCCCCCGACAAGGTCCGCCAGCTGCTGAACGTCATCTACGAGGTCACCAACCGCACCGAGTCCATCACCATCCTCTTCCTCCTCAAGGACTCCCACCCCCAGGAACTCGAGAAGATGGTCCTCAGCACCTGCGACGCCGTCTTCAGCCTGGAGGTCCACGAGAGCGGCCAGGAGATGGAGACCGTCATCAACATCGCCAAAATCCGGGGGGCCGTCTCCCCCCACAAGCGGGTGCGCGTCATGATCGGGGAACGGGTTCAGATCGACACCCGGAAAGAGATTGCATAGTCCCCGGGGGACCCATGGGGCTCTACAACGGCCTCCTCTTCTTCGTCTTCGTGGGGCTCCTCCTCACCTTCAACATCGGCTTCGCCAGCATCCCGGTGGCCTTCTTCATCTACGAGACCCTCATCTTCATGAGCTTCGTCCTCACCATGTCCGAGCACCGGCGGTTCCCCTGGGGCCGCGGGCTCCTCGGGGGATTCCTCCTGGGGGCCCTCGCCATGAGCCTCATCGCCCTCGTGCTCCTCGGGGGCGGCTGGGGGGAGGTCCGGGAGGTCCTCCTCCAGGGGGCCCCCCTCCGCCTGGGGTTCCTCCTCCTCTTCCAGTCCTTCGTGGCCACCGGGGAGGAACTCGCCTTCCGCGGCTACATCCAGCCCCACCTCCGCCAGAGGCTCGGCACCCTCCTGGGGGTCGGCCTCACCAGCCTCCTCTTCGCCGCCATCCACGCCCCCGCCATGCTCTTCTCCTCCATCGCGCCGGCCAACGGACTCATCATGTTCACCACCCTCATGCTGGGGGGCGCGGTCCTCGGCCTCCTGGCCCTCGAATACGGCCTCGCCTCCGCCGTGGGATTCCACCTCTCCTGGAACTACTTCCAGTACCACATCTACGGCCTCGGCGGGGGCCTCCTCGACCCCGCCCCCCTCCTCCGGGCCGCCTACCGGCCCGACGCCCCCCCGCTCCTCACCGGGGGACAGTGCCTGGGGGGCCCCTGCGGCCCCGAGGCCAGCCTCCTCGCCGTCCTCCTCCTCGCCACGGGGGTCCTCCTCCTGGGGCTCCGCTGGCGCACCCAGTCACAGCCCCCTGGCCCCACGGAAGCCCCCCCGGCCCCCACCACCGACTCACAGCCACCGGCAGGAGGGGGGTGAAGAGGTCGAGGGGACAGGGGGGAGGGCGAAGCCCTCCCCCATAGTCCCT
>JACQPP010000001.1 GCA_016207465.1 Methanobacteriota archaeon | reverse complement strand
GTGGTGGAGGTGGTGGGGTTCCCGTTGCGTCGCCAAAGGCGCGGGGCTCCGGGGAGCGGGGATTCCGGGTGTTGGAGGCTGAGGCAGGCACAGTCAACGTCCGGGTGGGCGTCTCGGCAGAGGTCTCCTTTTCCCGCGTGGGAATCGAGAAGGTCTTTCTCGATTCTCGGACTCCGGGAAAGGTGAGATTCGAGGTGTCCCATCTCTCTGGGGCCCCGGTGCCCTCGTTGCCTCTGGGTCGTGTCTACCGGTTCTTTGACCTCTCTTCATCCCTGCGCGCAGGAGACGTTTCGGGGGGAAAGATTCGTTTCCGCGTGGAGGCCGCGTGGCTCCAGGAGTCGGCGGCGGCACCCGGCGATGTCCGGTTATACCGGTATTCCGAGGAGGCGTGGGCATCGCTTCCCACCCGATGGGTCCCGGAGACCGAGGGAGACCTGTTGTTCGAAGCTGAGACTCCCGGGTTCTCTTATTTCGCCGTGGCCACCGAGGAGCGGAAGGCAGCGGCAGTCCCCCCCGCGCCTTCTGAGACCGCTCCACCTTCACCTCAACCGACACCATCGAACCCGCCTCTCCCGTCCCCACCGGTCGGGACACCACCACCCGCACCATCGTTTCCCTGGGCTACCGCGGCGGTTCTGGCAGCAGCAGCTGGCCTTGGCGTCTTCGTATGGGTCCGACGCCCACGACCGGGAGAAAGAGGCCCGGGAACGACGACGGCACCTCCGGCCCCCCAACCAGATATGCCTCGGCCCGACCCAGCCCCTCGCCTTCCGACTTTGTCGAAAATCCCCCGGCTTCTGCGGAACCCGGGGGACGCGGAAGACGTCCTCCGCCGCGGTCGGGCCTCAATTCGGCCCGACCCGAACCCTCCCGCGGAAGACGTCCTCCGCCGCGGTCGGGCCTCACACACCTTCGACCGGAGACTTCAGGCGTCTCTCCGCCGAAGGCTGGACGGCCTCGCACGCCAGGATTCCCGGTTCCGCCTGGAGGAGGCTCGAAATTTGACTGAAGCCCCCCGGGGCCCGGAGGACCTCTCCCGCGCCCGGGAGTTCCTGGAGCGCCTGGAGCGGTCCCGCGAGCGGCTTGGAGAGGCGGAGAAAGAACAGCATGATGTCGAGGAGCGGCTGGTCCGTCTCTCCGCCCGCCTGGCGGACCGCGAGATCAGCGGCGAGGCATACACCCGCGCTGCTCTCCCCCTGGAGGCCCGCCGGGAGGAACTGAGGCGCTCTGTGGATGCCCTGCGGAAGGACCTCTACGGGGCCACCGAGGCTCCGGAGGATGGCACGCTTCTGGAGGACCGCTCGCGGATCGTGGGGGCCACATGCCCCTACTGTGGGGACCTGATCAAGGCCCCCCAAGTGGGTGTCATCCGGGTTTGCCCCGAGTGCCGGGTGCCCCACCACATCTCCTGCTGGGAGGCGAATGGGGGATGCACCACGATTGCATGTGGAGAAGCCCCGAAGAAAGGATAGCGGGGGATAGCGAAAGTGCGGATGGGCCTGTCCGGATTTGAACCGGAGATCTCCGCCATGTCAAGGCGACGTCATAACCGCTAGACCACAGGCCCGCGAAATCCCTTTTCTTTCTTTTTCTTCGCTCCTCCGGGGCTCGAAAAAGAAAGAAAAGGTCTCTCGACACCCCAAAAGAAAGAAAAAGAGGGGTTGTATTAAGTTTTCGCGGGGGGAAAGTGTTTATTCTGGGGGTTCCAACCCCCCGGTGGGTATGGTGGAGTTCTGTCCGAAGTGCAAGAGCATGATGAAGCCCTCGGCCGAGGGGAAGGTGAAGTGCCGGAATCCCTCCTGCGGGTTGGAGAAGGGGGCGGGTCCGGCCCCGGCGGTGGCGGAGCCCCGCATGGGGGTGACGTCGAAGCGGCGGGAGCGGGAGGTCACGGTGGTGGACGGGGTCCCGGATACCCTTCCCACGACGCGGGCCAAGTGTTCAGAGTGCGGCCATGAGACGGCTCAGTGGTGGCTGCGGCAGATGCGGGGGGCCGACGAGCCGGAGACCCGGTTTCTGCGGTGCATGAAGTGCGGGAAGACGTGGCGCGAGTATGCGTAGGGGGACCGTGATTCTCCGTCTGTTTCTGTGGCTGGTGGTGGCGATGGTCCTGTTGTTGTCGGGCTGCGGTCAGAGTCCCGGGGCCGTTTCGACCCCTTCTCCCATTCCGGTCCCCTCGTTCCACCGGGAACAGGTATCCCCGGTCTCGACTCAGGACATCGAGGAGCAGTGCAGGGTCCGTCTGCCTCCCCGAGACTATGAGGAGGCGGCGGATGCCCCCGAGGCCTACCTGTTCGCGGATTCTTCCCGTCAGGTGCGGGTGGTTCTCCGGTATCCTCGGACTATGGGGCAGTTCCGGGAGGACCGGCGGGCCATCGAGGCTCTGGCCGGGGCGGCGAACCTGAGCCTCTCTTTCGAGGAGGTGGATGGCCTCTCTTCTCTCTCGTATCGAATCATTGACCGGAACACCACGTCATCGAGTGTGCGGTTCCTCAAGGGCGGGGTGGAGGTGGTTCTGTCCACCGGGGGGGTCCGAGGGTCCCCGGAGAACCGGGCGGCGAGTCCTCCGGCGTGCACCCCGGCGCAGATGGTGGAGCTGGCGCAGGTGGCCTACGGGCGCGTCTAGTTATATCGGGTATTCCTGTCCCCGCTCGGGGGCCTCGGCCTCGACTCCGAGTTCGGTGCGTATCCACTCGGCGAATCCGGCGCAGTTCTCGCCGTGGACGCAGAAGACCTTGCGGGTGCCGCGGTTGACGAAGTCGGTGACGTATTCCTTGAGTTCTTTGTCTCCGGCGTGGGCGCTGAAGTCGTACATCTCGACCCGGGGTTTGAGGCGGATGGTGCGGCCATCAATTTCCATCATGCCTTCTTCGAGGGCGCGGCGGCCGTTGGATCCGGCCATCTGGTATCCGGTGAGGACGATTTTGGTCAGGGGGTTGTCTTTGAGCTGGTCGATGTAGTAGAGGGCAGGGCCGCCTTCGAGCATGCCGCTGGTGGTGACGATGATGGAGGGCTCCTGGAGGACCTCGCGGCGGCGGCGGGGGTCCACGCGGATGGTGTTGCGCATGGCGCGCTCCAGGTCGTCGGTCCGGGCGTATTCTGGGTATTCGACGAGAATGCGGCCCACCTCGGCTCCCATGCCGTCCACGTAGGCGGGATGGCCGAAGTTGCTCAGGATGAGGAGGAGTTCCTGGGTGCGGCCCACGGCGAAGGCGGGGACGATGACGTGGCCCCCCTGGTCCACGGTCTCGATGATGGAGTCAATGAATTCGAGTTCGAGGTCGAAGCGGGGGGTGTGGTCGTTGCCGAAGTAGGTGGATTCAACGATGAGGGCGTCGGCATCGGGGAACTTCTTCTCGTAGCGGGGGAGGAGCCGCATGGGGGCCCCGTGGATGTCGCCGCTGTAGAGGAGGCTGTTCCTCTCCCCCTGGAGGTGGACGCAAGCAGCCCCGGGGATGTGGTTGGAGTTGTAGAGACTGGCCTCGAAGGGGCCCGCCTTGAAGGTCTCCCGGTATCCCACGGTGCGGGTGCGCTCCAGCATCCTCTGGAGGTCCTCCTTGAGGAATGGGGGGTCGAGGCCCCGCTTCTTGGAGACCTTGAGGATGTCGCTGCACAGGAGGTAGGCCAGGTCCCGGGTGGGCGGGGTCATGTAGACCCGGGGG
>JACQPP010000153.1 GCA_016207465.1 Methanobacteriota archaeon | reverse complement strand
GGGCCAAGGTGTCCCGGATGCGGGAGGAGCACCAGCGGCAGGTGCAGGAGCTCCAGTCCAGGGTCGAGGAATTGGCGGCCCGCCCGCCCCCGGCGCCCGCGGAGCCCCGGGTGACGCTGGACGCCAAGGCCCTGGAGGCCCTCTCCACCGCCCAGAGCGTGGCCCTGGGGAAGACCCTGGAGGCCCTGGCCCAGATGCTCCCCGGACCCCCCAGATTCGCACCCGGGGAGACCTCGGCCATCCCCATCCCCCAGTTGGCCAAGATGATTCGGAGCGACTCCATCGTGCGGGGCATCTGCTTCCAGGTGGGGGGCACGGGGCCCGCCAACTACCTCCTCATCCTCGCGGAGGAGGACGCCGACCGGGTGGTGGCCCTGATGACCGGGAGCCCCCCGGGGGGAATGGCCCCGGCGGACTACGGGGCGGCCCTCAAGGAGTTCGGCAACATCTTCTGCACCTCCAACCTCAACGAACTCTCGAAAATCCACAAGGTCACCCTCAACCCCTCCGCCCCGGTGCTGGTCACCGACATGATGCCCAGCCTGGTGGACTTCACCCTCGCCGGGGCCCGGCCCTGGGGCGGGGAGGTGGCCGTCGCCACCCTGCTCAACGTCCAGGGGGCCCAGGGGGACATCCGGTGCTTTTTTTACCTTATCCCCGGTAAGGAGTTGGTGAAAGCGTTTCTCCTATAGGCTCCATGCCGACACCCATGCCCACAGGGGCCCGCCGCATCGCCTTCGCCCACCACAAGGGAGGCACCGGGAAGACCACCTCCTGCCTCAACCTCGCCGGATGCCTCCAGGCGCGGGGCCGCCGGGTGCTGGTGGTGGACATGGACCCCCAGGCCCACGCCACCTCGGGGCTCGGCATTGACCCCGCCACCGCCGGGGAGAACCTCTACTCGGTCCTCGCCGAGGGCCGCCCTCTCTCACAGGTTGTGCTGGAGACAGAGTCGGGGGTCCACCTGGCCCCTTCGAGCCTCGACCTGGCGGGGGCCGAGGTGCTCCTCCAGTCCCGGCCCGACCGGCTCCAGGCGCTGGCCCGCGCCCTGGGGGATGTGGCCTCCCGGTATGAGTTCATCCTGCTGGACAGCCCCCCGGGCTCGGGGCTCCTGATGCTCAACTGCCTCGCCGTGGCCGACCTCCTGGCGGTCCCCGTGGACAGCGGGGTCTTCGCCCGGGAGAGCCTCAAGAGCCTCCACCTCCTCCTGGGGGACCTCCGGGAGGCCACCGGGGCCGGCCCCCGCCTCTGGAGGATTCTGGTGGTGGCCAACCGCCGGGGGCTCTTCGAGTCCCTCGGCGGGGGCGCGTCCACCAACGGACTCCAGCGCGACGCGGGGACCATCTTCGGGGGAGCGGTGCCGGTCTCGCGCATCCCCTACAGCAGTGCGGTGGTGGAGGCCCAGAGGCGGGGGCTCCCCCTCCGCCGGGTCTCGCCGGGCTCCGCGGCCAACCGGGCCTACGAGCGCCTCGCCGATATGCTCACATCAGAGGATAGACATGGCTGACCTCACGCCGGTGCGCCGTGCCGGGCGCAAGGTCCTCTTCGACGCGCCGGCGGGTGGTGCGCCGAAGATGGAGCCGAAGACAGTGGCATCCCCGGTTGTGGTCCCCGCGGCCCCCGCTCTCACGGGGGCCCCCGGCGAGGCCGGCGGGGTCATCTCCAAGCTGGAGGAGTTGAGCCGCACCATCGCCTCCTCGAGCCAGCAGGTGGCCACGGCCTCGGAGCAGATTGCCGGCTCGGCCACCCAGATGGCCAAGGGGGCCGCGGAGCAGGCGGCCCAGGCCGCGGAGAACCAGAAGGTGGCCATGGAGATGAGCGGCTTCATCCAGACCATCGCCGGGAAGAGCCGGGCGGCCTTCGAGTCCAGCCAGCAGGCCACCCAGCAGGCCGTGGAGGCGGCGGGGACCGGCATTGACGCCATCACCAAGATGGGGAGCGTCAAGGAGACGGTGAACAACCTGGCCACCATCGTCCGGGAGCTGGGGGAGCGCACCCAGAAAATCGAGGTGGTCATCCGGGTCATCACCGACATCGCCGACCAGACCAACCTCCTCGCATTGAACGCCGCCATCGAGGCGGCCCGCGCGGGGGAGCACGGCCGGGGGTTCGCCGTGGTGGCCGACGAGGTGCGGAAACTGGCGGAGGGCTCCAAGCGGGCCGCCGACCAGATTACCGGCCTCATCCAGGAAATCGAGAAGGACCGGGAGAGGTCCATCCGGGCGGTGGACTCCGGCCTCAAGGAGACCGCGGAGGGGGAGAAGGTGGTCACCGGGGCCCTCCGGACCATGGAGGAGATTGCCAAGGCCGTCCAGGGCCTCAGCGAGTCGGTCCAGGGAATCTTCTCCGCCACCCAGCCCCTGGAGGAGGGGAGCGCCAGCATCCAGCAGACCGCCGAGAACATCACCCGCCTCGCCGACACCATCGCCTCCAAGACCGAGGACATCTCCGCGTCCACCGAGGAGCAGAGCGCCTCCATGGAGCAAATCAGCGCCTCCACCGAGGAGCTGGTGGCCCTGGCCGAGAGGCTCCGCTCCCTGGTCCAGGGAAACCGCCATGGTTGATATCCAGCTCGTTGTATTCCGCCTCGGGCGCGAGGAGTATGCCGCCGACATCGGGCAGGTCCGCGAGATTATTCTCCCCGGGGCGGTCACCCCGGTGCCCCGCTCCCCTCCCTTCGTGGAGGGAGTCATCAACCTGCGGGGGCAGATTACCACCGTGGTGGACCTCCGGAAGCGCCTCGGCCTCCCCGCCCAGGCCCCGGGCAAGGAGGCGCGCATCCTCATCGCCGACCTCCCCTCGGGCTCCATCGGCTTCCTGGTGGACGCCGTGGCGGAGGTCCGCCGCCTCCCCATGGAGGCCATCTCCCCCCCCTCCCCGGTGGCCTCCGGGGGCGCCGCCTCCCCCTTCCTCCGCGGCATCGGCAGGGCGGAGAACCGGCTCCTCATCCTCCTGGACCTGGCCCAGGTCGTGGCCACCGAAGAGGCGGCCGCCGCGTAGAGGCCCCCCATGCCGGATGCCGAGAATCAACCACGAAAGCGGGCGCTGGTGGTGGACGACTCCGCCTATATGCGGGCCACCCTCAAGCAGATTCTCGACCGGGCGGGCTACGAGACCGTCGGAGAGGCCGACGACGGGGCCCCGGTGGCCGACCTCTACCGCCAGTTGCGCCCCGACCTGGTGACCCTGGACATGGTGATGCTCAAGGTGGACGGCCTCACCGCACTCCGGGAGGTGATGGCCCTCGATCCCCAGGCGCGGGTGGTGATGGTCACCGCCATGGGACAGGAGGACATCATCCGGCAGGCCATGTCCCTCGGCGCCCGGGCCTACTTCCTGAAGCCCTTCAAGACCTCCGAGGTGGTGGAGGCCCTCAAGAAACTGGCTTGACTCCCTCGGCGGCCATGGCGGGTCCTCGGCGTGTGCTGGTGGTGGACGACTCGGCCCTCATGCGGAGGGTCCTCACCGACCTCCTCAACAGCGACCCTGACCTCCGGGTGGTGGGGGCCGCCCGCGACGGCATCGAGTGCCTCGAGCAGGTGGAGAGGCTGAAGCCCGATGTCATCACCCTCGACATCGAGATGCCCAAGATGGGGGGGCTGGAGACCCTCGACCGCCTCCTCGAGACCCACCCCCTCCCGGTGGTGGTGGTCAGCGGGGCCCGCCGCGCCGACATGGACATCACCATGGAGGCCCTCATGCATGGGGCTGTGGACTTCATCGCCAAGCCGGGGGGCACCATCTCCCCCGAGCTCCCCCGCGACGAAATCCTCACCCGGGTCAAGGCCGCCGTCACCGCCCGCGTCCCCCAAAGTCGTTGGCCAACGCCACCCCCCGCAGAGGCGGAGAAGGCCCCCCCGCCCCAGAACCCGCCGATTGTGGTCCTCGCCGCCTCCACCGGGGGCCCCGGGGCCCTGCGCCAGGTCCTCTCCCAACTGCCCTACGGCTTCCCCGGGGCCATCCTGGTGGTCCAGCACATGCCCGCCCCATTCATGGCGCCCCTCGCCCTGCGCCTCGGACGCCACTGTGTCCTGCCGGTCCACCTCGCCCGCTCGGGTGACACACCCCAGGGGGGACGGGTCTACGTGGCCCCCGGGGACAGCCACCTCGTCCTCCAGCCCAACAGCACCCTGAGACTCACCCAGGACCCCCCCATCCACGGGGTCCGCCCCGCCGCCGACACCACCCTCGAATCCGTGGCCCGGGTGGCCCCCCGGCGGGCCATCGGGGTGGTCCTCACCGGCATGGGGCGCGACGGCGCCCGGGGCCTCCGCTGCCTCCGGGAGGCCGGGGGGCGCACCCTCGCCCAGGACGAGGCCACCTCCACCATCTACGGGATGCCCCGGGCCGCCATGGAAGAGGGGGGCGTCGAGCGGGAGGCCCCCCTCGGCGACATCCCCGGCCTCCTCACCCGCCTCGCCCGCGAGGTGGGCCAGGTCTGATATGCCGGATGACCTCTCCCGCTACCGGGACCTCTTCCTCTCCGAGGCCCGCGAGCACCTCCAGGAGCTCAACACCGCCATCCTCCGCCTCGAAAAAAAAGAGATGGGGGCCATGGACGACGCCTTCCGGGCCGCCCACACCCTCAAGGGGATGTCGGCCACCATGGGCTACACCCGCCTCGCCGCCCTCACCCACGAGATGGAGGGACTCATGGACTTCCTCCGGGGGTCCCGGCGCCTCCCCGACCCCCGCACCACGGACCTCCTGCTGGAGTGCCTCGACCACATCGAGGCCCTCCTCCGCTCCGTCGAGGAGAGCGGCGCCGAGGGCGACCGGGACATCTCGGCCCTGGTCCCGCGCCTTCACCGGGCCGCCGGGGCCCTCCCCGAAACCGCCGCCCCCCTCCCCGCCTCCCCGCCACCGGCGACACCCCCCGGCGAGGCAGGAGGCCTCGTGGAGGTGGAGGTCCACCTCGACCCCGCCTGCGCCCTCAAATCGGCCAAGGCCCTCCTGGTGCTCCGCAACCTGGAGTCCCTGGGCCGCGTGGTGCGCACCGCCCCCCCGCTGGAGGACCTCAAGGCCAAGCGGTTCGACCTCGACTTCAAGGTCTACCTGGAGACCCCACGGGGGGAGGAGGAGGTCCGGGGGGCCGCCGGGGGCATCTCCGAGGTGGCCCGGGTCGAGGTCCGCGGCGTCGCCCAGCCCCAGGCCGAGGCCCGCATGTCCCGCGCCCAGAGGGAGACCGGCACCGTCCGCGTGAACGTGAAGCGCCTCGACACCCTCCTCAACCTGGTGGGGGAGCTGGTCATCCAGAACGCCCGCCTCACCCGGGCCGCCGCGGGGAGGGAGGAACTCCATGCCCCCATCGAGGTCCTCCGCCGCCTCGGGAGCGACCTCCAGTACGAGGTCATGCAGGCCCGCCTGGTCCCCGCCGACTTCATCTTCCAGAGGTTCCCCCGCATGGTCCGCGACCTCGCCCGCCAGCAGGGGAAACAGGTGGACCTCGCCATGGAGGGGGCCGACACCGAGATGGACCGAACCGTCCTCGAAGAGGTCGCCGAGCCCCTCGTCCACCTGCTCCGCAACGCCGTGGACCACGGCATCGAGCCCCCCGGGGAGCGGAGCCGCGCGGGCAAGCCGGAGACCGGGACCATCCGCCTCGCCGCCCGCCGCGAGAAGGGATTCGCCGTCATCGCGGTCTCCGACGACGGCCGGGGCATCCACCCCCAGACGGTGCGGGAGGCCGCCCTCCGCCGGGGGCTCCTCACCGCCGAGGAGGCCCAGCGCCTCACCGACGACCAGGCCATCCACCTCATCGCCCGGCCCGGCTTCACCACCATCGAGCAGGCCACCCAGACCTCCGGCCGCGGCGTCGGGGTGGACGTGGTCAAGACCCGGGTGGAGTCCCTCCGGGGCTCCCTCCACATCCGCTCCGAGAAGAACCGGGGGACCACCTTCGAGCTCCGCGTCCCCCTCAGCCTCGCCATCGTCCAGAGCCTCCTCGCCCGGGTCGGGCCCCACCTCTACGCCATCCCCACCACCGTCATCACCGAAATCCTCGAGGCGGACCCCGCCCAGGTCCGCACCGTCCAAGGACACGAGGTCATCACCCTCCGGGAGAAGGTGGTCCCCCTCCTCCACCTCGACCGCCTCTTCGCCGCCCCGGAGGGGAACACCGTGGAACCCGGGGTCCCCGGGGCGAGGCTCCCCGTGGTCGTGGTGGAGCGCGAGGGGAGCCCCGTGGGACTGGTGGTGGGGGCCCTCGCGGGGATGCAGGAGGTGGTCATCAAGCCCCTCGACCCCGTCCTCCGCCAGAGCCGGGGATTCGCCGGGGCCACCATCCTCGGAGACGGAACCGTCATCCTCATCCTCGACATCGCCGGCCTCCTCTCCACAGACGCAAAATCTTAACGTTCCCCGGCCCCCAACCCTTCCCCTCCCATGAGCCTCGAACTCTCCGAACTCCAGCGCTCCGCCCTCGCCGAGATGGGCAACATCGGGGCGGCCCACGCGGCCACCGCCCTCTCCCAGATGCTCAAGCGCCGCATTGACCTCCGCGTCCCCGAGGTCCGCCTCGTCTCCCTCGACACCCTCCACACCATCCTCGAGGACCCCGAGACCCCCGTGGCCGCCATCCTCCTCCGCCTCTTCGGCTCCGTCACCGGCCGCGTGGTCCTCATGATACCCCGGGACGGCGCCATCCGCCTCGCCCGGCTCCTCACCGAGACCGGGGGACTCCACACCGACCTCAGCGAGATGGAGCTCTCCGCGGTCTCCGAGGTGGGCAACATCCTCACCGGCTCCTACCTGGGGGCCGCCAGCCGCTTCCTCAACCTCACCCTCATCCAGTCCACCCCCCAGACCGTGGTGGACATGGCGGGCTCCGTCTACCAGAGCCTCATCACCGACGTGGCCCTCGAGACCGACATGGCCCTCCTCATCGAGACCGACATCCGCGAGGCCCACACGGACATCCGGGTCCACTTCATCCTCGTCCCCGACCACGACGTCATCCCCAAGTTCCTCGATGCCCTCGGGGTCGGAGACCTCTGATGGAGACCAGCCCCGGACCGGGACAGACCCCCTCCCCCGGGGAGCCTCTTCCCGGAGAGGCCCACGAGGTCCTCATGGGAGAACTCCACGTGCCCCCCGGTCCCCGCCTCCTCCTCTGCCGAAGCCTCGGCTCCTGCGTCGCCGTCGCCCTCCACGACCCCGCCACCAGCACCGGGGGAATGGCCCACGTCGTCCTCCCCATCGCCCCCCCCTCCGACGCCCCCCGGCCCGCAAAATACGCCCCCACAGCCATCGAGCACCTGGTGGCCCAGCTCGAAAAAGCCGGGGCCCGCCGCGAGACCCTCACCGCCCGCGTGACCGGCGGCTCCCAGATGTTCGGCGACCCCAGCCCCGACGCCACCGGGCCCCGCAACATCCTCGCCGTCCAGAAAAAACTCTCCGAGATGAACATCCCCATCACCGGCGCCCACGTGGGGGGCCGCCGGGGACGCACCGTCGAATTCGACACCGGAAGCGGCCGGGTGTGGGTCCGCACCGCCGACGGGAAGCGGACGGAAATCTAGGCGCCGGCGGGAACGGCCCGGTAGATGCGGGCCCCCAGGTCCACCGCCTCGAAGAGACCGCGGGCCTCCGGGGCCAAGCCCTCCGCCTGGCCCAAAACCAGATAGCCCCCGGGGTTCAGGGCCCGGTGGAACTCCCGGTGGACCCGCCCCAGGACATCCCGCGCGAGATAGATGGCCACGTTGCGGAAGAAGATGACATCGAGACGGCGGAAAGGGACCCCGCGGGTCACATCGCTCCGGACGAACTCCACCGGCTCCCGGACCTCCGCCCTCACGCGGAACCCCTCCCCCCGGGGCTCGAAGCAGGACTCCCGCAGAGCAGGGGGGACCTCCCGCACCCGCTCCGGCCCATACCACGCGGCCCGCGCCCGGGAGAGCCCCTCCCGGTCAATGTCGCTCCCCAAGACCCGGAACCGGGAGACACAGCCCCGCCGCCTCGCCTCCCGCAGGAGCATGGAGAGAGTGTAGGGCTCCTCCCCCGAGGCACACCCCGCACTCCACACCCGCAACACCGGGGCCCCTGCGGCCCGGGGAACCACCTGCTCCTCGAAGCAGCGCAGCACCGGCGCATCCCGGAAGAACCGGGAGACACCCAGGGAGAGGTCCGAAAGGAAAGCCCTCTGCTCCCCCGGCTCCTCCAGCATCCCCAGGTAATCAGCCACCGAGCCCGCCCGCCGGACCAGGAGACGCCGCAGCAGCCGGTTCTGGAGGAAAGAGCCCCGGTAGCCCCCGAGTTCCACTCCCGAGAGCTCGGAGAGACGGGCCACCACCCGCCCCACATCCACCTCGGAAACCGCGAAAAACTGACGCGCCATCGTGCCGGGTGTCCCCAGGTTATGTGGCTCAACGGAGTTAAAACTAACTTCACATATGGAATAACCACACCTGCATCCGCGTCATCTGCGAAATCCCCCGGGTCCCCGTGGTTGGCCGCCGTTGCCCGCCTCCCCTGAACGCCGCCCCGCGGGGCGGCGTTGGCCAATGACGGGGGCGACGGCAATACCGAGGACGGGGCGGCGTTCAGCACAGGACGGAGCCGGGGGAGGTTCGACGACCCCCCGATCCGAAGGAGCGGGGGGCTTTCGACGAAGTCGGAAGAAGTCGAATCCTTCTGCGGATTCCTCAGGGCGCCCTCCGATAGATGCGCTCCTCGGCGTCCACCACCTCGAAGATGTCCCGCGCCCCCGGTGGGGGGGACTCCGACTTCCCGATGACCAGATAGCCCCCGGGGACCAGGGCCCCGTGGAACCCCCGGAAGAGGTGCTCCTGGCTATCCTTGGGGAAGTAGATGATGACATTCCGGCACAGGATGAGGTCCCAGTGGGTGTAGGGGGGCCCCAGGTGGAGGTCTGCCCTCTGGAACCGCACCCCCTGCCGGGCCACGTCCCCCACCCGGTAGATTCCGCGGCTCCCGTCATAGACGAGATAGCGGGCCCGCCTCACGGGGTCCATCTCCTTCACCTGGGGCTCCTTGTACTCCCCCGCCCGCGCCTGGGCCAACGCCCCCTCGTCCAGGTCGGTCCCCAGGATGGAGACCTGCGGGGGCGGCCCCGGCCTGTCCCGCAGGACCTCCCGCATCATGATGGAGAGAGTATATGCCTCCTCGCCGCTGGCGCACCCCGCGCTCCAGATGCGCACCAGCCGCGAGTCCCGGGCCCGCTTCCTCTCCAGCATCTCCACAATGGGCCCCCCCTCCAGCGCCCGGAAGGTCTCCGGGTTCCGGAAGAAATGGGTCACATTGATGGCCAGCGCATCCAGCAGACACCGGTACTCCCCCGGGTCCCGGTCCAAGACCCCCAGATACTCCCCCACACCCCGGCATCCCATGGCCGCCAGCCGCATCCCCAGGCGGCGCTGGACATAGGGCTCCCGGTAGTGGGAGATGTCGAACCCCCGCTCCCGAAGCAGCTTCTCCCGCAGGGGGGCCAGGTCGGAGGCCATAGCATATCCTCTCTCCTCCGCCTAAAGATGCCCTCCGCGCCAGGACGACGATAAATCCACAGATGACGCAGATTCCACAGATTTCTTCACGACGGCGACCAGCTGCTCGGATACCATCTACCGCCGCAGGACCTCGACCCCATCGGCCCGCCCGATGATGGCCCGGTGGACCATCCGCCGGGGGAAGATGCCGTGCTCCACCACCCCCACAATCTCGGAGAGGATGCGGTCCCACCTCCCGGGGTCCCGCAGCCTGCCCAGCCGGGCGTCGAGAACCGGGTTCCCATTGTCGGTCTTGAACCCGGGGCGCACCCGGGTGGAGCCCCCGAGACGCCGGACCTCCCCCTCGACGAGGGGCCGGGCCATGGGGAGGACCTCCAGGGGCACAGGCCAGTCGAGGACTGGGGTGAGCTTGCCGGGGTCGGCCACGACGATGAACCTGCGGGAGGCTGTGGCGACGATTTTTTCGCGGGTGTGGGCCCCCCACCCCCCCTTGATTAGATTGAGGCGGGGGTCAATCTGGTCGGCCCCATCAATGGCCAGGTCGAGGGTGGGATGGTCGCGGAGGGTGGTGAGGTGGATGCCCACCCGCCGGGCGAGGCGTCGGGTGTCCTCCGATGTGGGGACCCCCCAGACGCGGAGTTTCTCCTCTCGCACCCGGCGGCCCAGGGCCTGCACCGCGAATGCGGCGGTGGAGCCGGTCCCCAGCCCGACCACCATCCCCCGGCGGACCAGCCGCGCGGCGGCCTCCCCGGCGGCCCGCTTCGCAACGTCGCTCATGAGAATAAAGCCGGTGGGAACTCCATGTCAAAACTCTTTTCCATCCCCCGGAACCCGCCCGGGGCCGGTTTCACTTTCGCCCCCCTCTCGCCAAATCCACTTCTACCCCCATTTCCACTCGAAATCGAGGGGAACCGCCCGGCAGTATATCCGGAAGAGAGCCCCCAAGGGTAGTCCATGCGCTTCGTCCACCTCTCCGACACCCACCTGGGATACCGCCAGTACAACCGGGAGGAGCGGGAGCAGGACTTCTACGCCACCTGGAGGCAGGCCATTGACAAAATTCTCCAGGAGCGCCCCGACTTCGTGCTCCACTCGGGGGACCTCTTCGAGGACCGGCGGCCCCCCATCCAGGCCCTGGTGGAGGCCCGCGCCGGGGTCCGGCGGCTCCGGGAGGCGGGCATCCCCTTCTACTACATCACCGGCAACCACGACCAGCCCACCCGGGCCGGGGCCCTCTGCCCCCAGGCGGTCCTCGACGAGGCCATCCCCCTCGAGAACCGCCCCCTCGAAAAGGACGGGCTCTACCTGGCCGGGGTCTCCTACCACTCCAAACTCAACGCCCACCTCCTCCGCCAGCAGATGGCCCACCACGCCCGACGCGCCGCGAGCGCCCGCTGGCGGGTCTTCGCCCTCCACCAGGGCATTGACCGCTACGTCCCCGAATACGAACTCAAGTTCGCCGAGCTGCGGGACTTCCACTACTACGCCGCGGGCCACATCCACCGCCGGGTGGCCGACCACAGCGGCCAGAGCCTCGTGGCCTACCCGGGCTCCCTCGACATCTGGCGCATTGACGAATACGACGACTGGAAGAAATACGGCAAGGGATTCTATCTCGTGGACCTCGCCGGGGACGAGCCGGAGGTCCAGCGGCTCAACGTGGAGGTCCGCCCCTTCCTCAAGGGGGAGGTCACACCGGAGACCCTGGAGAGGGAGGTGGAGCGCCTCCACCAGTGCGCCCGGGGGACCGTCGTCTACCTCGACGTCTACTCCCCCCGCGAGGACTACGCCCGCCTCGCCAAACACATCCAGGAGCACCTCGGACCGGTGGCCCTCCAGGTCAACCTCCGCCCCCGCGCCCCCG
>JACQPP010000151.1 GCA_016207465.1 Methanobacteriota archaeon | reverse complement strand
CTTCCCCCTCCACTCATCGCCAGCCTCGTCCGCTCGGGGGACCGTGGGGTTGCCAGATGCTTTCCTGCATCTCGTCGGAGGCCGGAAGAACCGGCCTACGGAGAGAAAAGAGTCATAAACTATGGCGTAGTCCCGAAAAAAGAAAACGGGAATAGAGTGTAGCGAGAGCGGAATCTCGTTCTGAACGCATCCGGAAATTTCTTTCTCCCCGGGTCCGCAGGAACCGGGGAGTTTCGGCGAAGCCGAAACTTCTTTTTCCGATTGAACGCTTTTTCTCTTTCTTTTTAGGTCGAGCCCGACCGCAGGGAGGGCTCGACCGGTCGCGGGCGGGCAGCCCGCGAAAAAAGAAAGAGAAAAAGGGTTCAGCGGGGGAACAGCAAACGGAAATACCCCAGGATGGGGACGCGGAAGCGGGACACCCCCACAATCCATTCGGGCTTCACGGGGAGGTTGTTGGGGCAGTGGCGGCTGAAGGAGCCCCCCTGGTCCACGGTGGGGTTGTTGTCCCCCTTGGTGAGGTAGCCCGCGTGGAGGGCGGGGTAGCGGGCGGCCTCGTGGATGGGCTCTGCGAGCCCCACCCAGCGCACCGCCCGGTGGATGATGGGGGTGCACCCGGTGTTCCCGTTGGGATAGAAGACGATGACGTCGCCGAAGACGACGTTCCCCTGGGCGTCGGGGTGGCGGGCGAAGGTCCCGTATCCCTCGGGGGCCCCGTCGCGGAGGGTGGTGACATTGGAGCGGTTGAGGCCGAGGATGAAGACCAGGTCCCCGGTGTTGATGTTGGGCTCCATGGAGCCCGACTCCACCGCCACCATGACGGGCCAGGTCCCGGTGACGCTTCGGGCCACCACCACGATGGCGGCCACCGCCACCAGGGCCTGGAGGATTTCGACCCCCCAGCCGAGGGAGCGGGGGACCCCGGGGAGCCGCTCGGGGGCGAGGATGGAGAGGAGGCGGAGGGCCCCGGCGGCCAGCAGGAAGCCCCCCACCAGCAGGAGGTCGGAGAAGAGGACGAGGGCGGCTCCCCCGAGGGCCAGCAGGAGGGACGCCCAGAGGAGGGCGGATGCTTTCGGGAGAGGGTGGGACTCCATGGGGCCTCTCCCTACATGGGGGGCGGGGAATATAGTTCTCTGCGGGGCCCCCAGGGGGGAGGGATGGCATCCCCTCGGCGCCCGAGACCCATGGACCCCCTGGGGCGGGGCACGGTGGCCCTCACGGGGACCCCGGGGACCGGCAAGTCCACCCTCGCCCCGCGGGTGGTTGAGGCTTGGGCGCGGAAGAGGACGTCTTCTGCGTCCCCCGGGTTCCGCAGAAGCCGGAGGATTTTCGGCGAAGCCGGAAGGCGAGGGTTCGGCTCGGGTCGAACCGAGGCCCGGGCGCCACAGAGCGCGCACCGGGGGGCATCCGGCCCGGGTCGAAGAGGGGGGAGGGGGCTCTGGTGGCTCGACGTGGGGGAGATGGCGGTGCAGAGGGGGTGGGTGCGGGGGTGGGACCCGGTGAGGCGGACCTATGAGGTGGACCTCCCCCGGGCGCGACAGGGGCTCCGCAGGTGGAGGAGGAGCCACACGGGGCCCGGCGTGTGGGTGGGCCACTGGTCCCATCTCCTGGGGAGCCGGAGGGCAATCGTTCTCCGGTGCGACCCCCGGGTCCTCGGGGGGCGGCTGGAGGCCCGGGGATATCCCGGGTCGAAGGTGGTGGAGAACCTCTGGGCCGAGACCCTCGACGCGGTGCTGGTGGACGCGGTGGCCTCCTGCCCGGAGGTGGCGGAGGTGGACACCACCCGCCTCACCCCCGGGGAGGGGGCGCGGGTGGTGGCCCGGCTGCTCCGGGGACCCGTCCCTCCGCGCCGCCGCCCCGGCCGGGTCCGGTGGGGCCACCGGATTCCCTGGCTTGAGGCCCAGAGTCCCCCCGGGTGACATCGTCTCCGCGGGAAATCCCCCGGATATCTCCCCGTTTCCCAAAAACTGCATCGTGTGGCCTCTCCGGGGGAGGGCGGGAAACGGAGGAAAGGCCCAGCGGTCCATATGCCCTCCCCCCGCCACATCTCTCCCTCCATGGAGTCCCCGCGGTCCCCGGTCCTGCGCACGGACATCCTCCGCGCGGCGCCCCCCGGTCCCCTCCAGCAGTGGCTCCCCCAGGAGCGCCTCCCCCGCATCCTGCAAGCCCAGCGCCTCTGGAGGCCCCCGCGCCTCCCCTCTCCATCCCCTCCGCCCACGGAGAAAGAGGAGAGCGGGGAGAGGGACGCCGCCCGCTGACCTTCGTTTACTGAAGCGGGCGCAGAACGCCCCGGCCGCCGGGGTGATTCACGGCCACGCGAAGCCGGGGGGTGTCCAGGGGAACGGTTTCCACCCGGGTGGATGCTGGGGGGGCACGATGTCCCCGGAAAACCTGGAGGTGTTCCACCGGCTCCACCTGCCCCGTCGGCTGGTGGGGCGGGAGGAGGCGATGCGCTCCCTGGCCTCGGCGGGGCTCCCCCTCCTGCGGGGGGAGGCCCCCTCCAACCTGGTGCTGCTTGGCCCCCCGGGCTCGGGGAAGACCCTCCTGGCCCGGGTGCTCCTCCACTCCCTGGAGGCCCAGGCTCCCCCGGGGAGCCGGCTCCTCTACCTGGACGGGGCGCGGCTGCGGAGCCCGGCGCTGCTCCTCACCCATGTGGCCTGGGAACTGGGGCTCCAGGTGCCCTTCACCGGCTGGCCCCTGGCGAAGATATGCGCCGACCTCCGGAGGGCCCTGGAGGCCCAGGGGGGACCGGTGCTCCTGGTGCTGGACGGATTGGAGGCGGGGTGGGTGCGGGGGGGAGAGCCCCTCCACACCCTCTCCCGGCTGAACTCGGAGCTCCCGGTGCCCCGCCTCTCCCTGCTGGTGGTCTCCCGGGACCTGCGCCTGCTCCAGTCCCTGGACTCCCGGGTGGCCTCCTCCCTGGAGGGGGAGGAGGTGGTCCTGCCCCCCTACACCGAGGAGGAGGTGGTGTCCATCCTGGAGGAGCGGCTCCGGGAATCCGACCCCGAGGCGACGCGGGAGGAGGGGGCACTGCGCCAGGTGGCGGCGTGGAGCTTCGGGGACGCCTCCCGGGCCCTGGCCCTGCTGCGGGGGGCCATCGCCCGGGGCGGGGGGGTGACGGCCTCGGCGCTCCGGGAGTGCAGGCCGGGGAGCCCGGTGGAGGAGTCCCTGGTGCGGATGGCCACCCCCTCCAAGCTGGTCCTCTGCGCGGCCCTGCGGGTGGCCCGGGGGGGAACCTGCACCACCGGGGCCCTCTACCGGGAGTATGGGGGTCTCTGCCGCACCCTGGGGGTCCCCACCCTGACCTCCCGGCGGGTGAGCGGCCTCCTCTCGGATCTGGAATCCCAGGGATACGTGGAGGCGCCTGTGGTCAGCCGGGGGCGCGGGGGGCGCTCCCGCTCCATCCTGCTCCGCGTCCCCCTGGAGGAACTCCAGGAGGCCCTTCTCCAAGACCCGGCCCTCTCCCCTTTGGCCCGGGAAGCCGCCGGAGCAGGCCAAGCGATGGCCCGCTGAATCAGATGATGGAGGCGGCGATGGCGGCAATCTTGGAGAACCGCTCCACCACCTCTTGGGCGATGGGTCCCTTGATCTCGGTGCCCTTGGGCTCCCCGTTCTCGTCGGTGATGACAGCGGCGTTGTCCTCGAACTTGACCCGGAGCCCCGAGGGGCGGCGGAACTCCTTGCGCTGGCGGATGACCACCGCGTGGACCACGGTCTTGCGCATCTCGGGGGTCCCCTTCTTCACGGAGGCGATAATCATGTCCCCGATGCCCGCGGCGGGGGAGCGCCGCTTGACCCCGCGGTATCCCTTGACGGAGAAGATCTCGATGATGCGGGCCCCGGTGTTGTCGGCGCACTCCATGCGGGCCCCCTTGGGGAGGGCCCGGGGAATCTTGGATTTGATGGCCCTCATGGCCGCGGCCCCGCCGGGGCGCTACCCGGGGTGGCGGGGGCGGCCCGGGCCCCGGGGGCCCCCTCGGGGGCCCGTCGCTCCACCACGACGAACTTCTTGGTCTTGCTGAGGGGCCGGCACTCGGCGATGGCCACCCGGTCGCCCACTTCGGCCCCCACGCAGGCGGGGTTGTGGGCGGAGAGCTTGGACTGCCTCCGCTCGTAGCGCTCCCACTTCTGGATGAACCGGAGGTAGGAGCGCTGGACCACCACGGTGGAGGCCATCTTGCTGCTCACCACCGTCCCCTCGAGGACCGCCCCGCGGACGGGGAGGCTCCCGTGGAAGGGGCACTTGGGGTCGGCGCACTCCCGGCTCGGGGGGGTCACGGGGATGCCGATGTCGCGGGCGGCCATAGGTGTTGCTCCAACGCCGCCCTCGTGGAATGACGGGGCGGCGTTCAGGGGTAGTGGAGTCGGGATATACCGACCCCCCTATATAAACTCTATTTCATGCGGAGGGAGACCCGGTCCTCGGGGCGCGCCAAGAGCCGCCGTCCCTCCACCTCCACCCGCTCGCCCCCCGGGAGGGTGAAGGCGAAATGGGCGGCCTCCTTGGGGACGCGGCGGGTCCCCCGGGGGGTCTCCAGGACCAGGGTCCTCTGGGTCTCGTCCACCACCCGGCCCCGGAGCCCCCGGAGGCCCGGGTTGGAGGAGCGGGCCACCTCGGCCTCGAGGCCGATGAGCTCGTGCTGGAGGAGGTTGCGGCGGGTGAGGGGCATCCTAGTCCCGGCGGATGCCCAGGTCCATGACGGTGTATCCGAGGTCCTCCATGATTTTGCGGACTCGGTCCTTCTGGTTGCCCTGGAGTTCGATGGTGTCGTCCTTGATGGTGCCCCCGCAGGCGCACTTGGTCTTGAGTTCCTTGGAGAGGTTCTTGATGTTGATGGATTTGCTGTCGATGCCCTCGATGATGGTCATCCACTTGCCGAAGCGGCGCTGGCTGGCGGAGAGTCGCACCACCTGGGATTCCTTGACGATCTCCTCGCAGACGCAGAGGTCGTCGGGGAGGCCGCACTTGTCACAGATGGCCACGGCCCACCCCCGGTGGGGCAGAGGGTTTTCTCATGGACCTCCGCCCTCAGGCTGGTGCTCGAGCGTCTGGATGCGGGCGATGGTGCGCCGGAGTTCTCGGATGCGCCCCGGGTTGTCGGGGGCCCCCCCGGCGGCCTGGATTCCGCGCTCCCGCAGGAGCTCGCGGGTGAGCTCGGCGAGCTTCTCCTGGCGCTTCTCGGGCTCCATCTTGCGGAGTTCCTCACTGCGGTAGATCGCCATGGTCCTCCTCCTTGGGCGGGGGCTGTTCAAGGGGGCTGGTGGGCCCCTCCTCTCCATCAGGGGCAGGGGCCTCCGGGGCGGGGGCAGG
>JACQPP010000013.1 GCA_016207465.1 Methanobacteriota archaeon | reverse complement strand
GGTGGCCCGGGCGGCCGCCTGCGCGACGGCGGGGGGGGGGGGGGAGTGGTGGGACCTCCCCTACGGGGCCGAGCACTACCTCAAAACCAAGGAGCTTCTCCCCGACAATGCCATCCAGGAACTGAGGAAATACAAGGCCATCTACCTGGGGGCCCTCGGTGACCCCCGATTGGAGACGGGGCTGGTGGAGGGGGGCATCCTCCTCAAGCTGCGCTTCGCCCTTGACCAGTACGTGAACCTGCGCCCCATCCAGCTGATGGAGGGGGTGTGGACCCCCCTGAAGGACAAGGGACCCAAGGAGATTGACTTCTACGTGGTGCGGGAGAACACCGAGGACTTCTACATCGGGATGGGCAACCGGGCCAAGAAGGGGAGGACCCGGCAGGTGATGGAGGTGGTGAAGTCCCACTACAAGGCCACCTTCAACCTCGACCTGGAGACCGACGCCGACGAGATCGCCTACCAGATTGGGGTGGTCTCCCGCAAAGGGGCGGAGCGGGTGATGCGCTACGCCTTCGACCTGGCCAAAAAGAAGGGGCGCAAGAAGGTGACGGCCATTGACAAGGCCAACGTGCTCACCAAGGTCTACGGCCTCTGGAGGGAGGTCTTCGCCCAGGTGGCCAGGGACTACCCCGGCATCGAGACCGACATGAACTTCGTGGACGCCTGCACCATGTGGATGGTGAAAAACCCCGAGTGGTACCAAGTGCTGGTGACCCCGAACATGTTCGGGGACATCATCACCGACCTGGGGGCCATGGTCCAGGGGGGCATGGGGGTGGCCCCCGGGGGCAACATCAACCCCCGGGGCACCAGCATGTTCGAGCCCATCCACGGCAGCGCCCCCAAGTACAAGGGGATGAACCGGGCCAACCCCATCGCCACCATCCTCGCCGGCTCCATGATGCTCGAGACCCTCGGGGAGCCCCGGGCCGCCCAGCGGGTGGAGCAGGCGGTGCGGGAGGTCCTCAAGGCGGGGAAGGTCCGCACCCCCGACCTCGGGGGGACCTCCACCTGCTCCCAGGTGGGGGACGCGGTGGCGAAGGCAGCGCGGGAACTGCCATAGCCATTATATCCCGGTACTCCTCCACCCTCTATCACCATGGCCCGCCCCATGAACATCGGGGAGAAAATCCTGTCCCGCGCCTCCGGCGTGGAGAGTGTGGAGCCCGGCGACACGGTGTTCGCCAATGTGAGGTTCGCGATGATTCACGACATCACCGGGCCCCCGGCCGTCGAGTCCATGGTGAAGGCATTCGGCAAGGACGCCCGGGTGTGGGACCCCGGCTCGGTGGTGGTGATGCCCGACCACCTCCTCCGAGGCGACGGGAAGGGGGCCATCGAGTTCGTGGACGACGGCTCCCGGGCCCTCTACCGGGCCCTCCATGACTTCGTGGGAGCCCAGTCCATCCGCCACTTCTACAGCCCCGAGGCGGGGGAGCACGGGGTCTGCCACTCCCTCTTCTGCCAGATGGGGTTCGCGGTCCCCGGGGAGGTGGTCATCGGGGCCGACTCCCACACGGTGACCTACGGGGCCTACGGGTGCTTCGCCGCCGGGGTGGGCTCCACCGACATGGCCGGGGTGCTCAAGACGGGCAAAATCTGGCTGCGGGTCCCCGAGACCTCCCGGGTGGTCCTCGACGGCCCCCTCCGGCCCGGGGTGATGGCCAAGGACATCAACCTCAAGCTCATCGAGGACTTCGGGGAGGAGGGCTTCGTCTATGAGTCCATCGAGTATGGGGGTGCGGGAATCTCCCGGCTGGGCATGGACGAGAGGATGTCCCTCACCAACATGGCCATTGAGGAGGGGGCCAAGAACGGGGTGGTCCCACCGGACCAAGTCACCGAGGCCGCCCTCCGGGGGGTGGCCAAGGCACCCCCACGGCCCCTGCTTCCCGATGAAAAGGCAGACTACCGCCGGGTCATCCGCTATGACGCGGGAGACATCGAGCCCTTGGTGTGGCTCCCCCCGCCCCTGGCGGCCTCCCGGGAGCCCAAGATTGTGCCCGCCTCCCAGGTGGAGACCAAGCGGGTCAAAATCAACGAGGCGTGGATTGGCTCCTGCACCGGGGGCAAGGTGGCCGACTACGCCGCGGCCGCCATGGTCCTCCGCCACGGACGGGTGGCCGAGGGGGTCCGCCTCGTCTGCACCCCCTCCACCACCCTGGTGGAGAAGCAGCTCCACGCCACCCGCATCGAGGGCAGGCCCATCCACAATATCCTGGCGGAGGCCGGGGCCGAGTTCACCGCCCCCACATGCGGGGCCTGCTTCGGGGGCCACGGCCGCTTCGGGGAAAACCAGGTGGCCATCACCTCCTCCTCCCGCAACACCCGGGGGCGGATGGGACCCGCCTCCACGGATGTCTACCTGGCCAACCCCGCCACCGTGGCCGCCTCCGCCCTCAAGGGATACATCGCCGCCCCCCCCGACACGGCCCTCCGCCCCGCCCCGCGGCCCAAGCCGAGAGTCCAGACCAACGGCCACCGCCCCCGCGCCACCGCCCCGGGAGAAAAACACGCCCCCGGAGAACAGGAGTCCTCCCGGGAGACCCCCAGGCCGCACCGAGAGACCCCAGCCCTATCAAAGCGGGGGTCCATCGAAACCCCGCAGAGGGTTCCCAAAACCCCAGTTCCAGCGGACCGGGGGCCCATCCGGGGCCGCGTCTTCGTGGTGGGCGAGAACATCAACACCGACATCATCATCCCCACCCGCTGGCTGGGCTCCAACGACCCCCGGGTCCTCGCCCAGGGGGCCATGAAGGGGCTTCAGCCCTCCCACACGCCCCAGGACGCCGCCGAGTTCGAGACCGGACGCTACCCCATCCTGGTGGCCGGCAACAACTTCGGCTGCGGCAGCAGCCGGGAACACGCCGTCTGGGCCCTCCAGGGCGCGGGGGTCCGGGCGGTGGTGGTCCACGGCCAGATTGCCCGCATCTTCTACCGCAACGCCATCAACAACGCCATGCCCGCCCTCGCCGCCCCCGGCAAACTCTCGGTGCACACCGGGGACGAGGTGGAACTCCACCTCGACGGCACCCTCCGGGCGGGGGGCCACTCCTACCCGGTGGAGCCCCTGCGGGGAATCGCCGCCGACATTGTGACCGCCGGGGGACTCCTCCCCTACCTCCAAGGCCGAAAGAACACACAGCCACAACACCCCGCAGGAAGAGGATAAGCCAAGGGGAAAACCAACATCTGCTCCAACATCAGCCAGGGGACGACCCCTGCTCTGTACGGCAGAAAACGTGAATCACCCCGGCCTTCAAGACCGGGGCGTCTTGGCGTGCTGTGCTCACCGCCTTCGGCGACTACGCCCAACAGGCAAGAACGGAAGATTGAAAGCGGGCATTCCACCGGTCTCTGACCGGCGGTACTTGACATCACAAGCGCAGTCATCCCCGGCTTGAAAGCCGGAGCGTCCTGCGCTCGCTTCAGTGAACTCCCACGTGAGACACCCCTCAACTTCCGATGCATCCCTACTTACTCTACTATTACCAATTTTTTAATTAAAATTAATTAAGATAGTTGTATTCCTTACGTATTCGCCACACAGACAGCATCTCCACAGCCTACAGAGACTATCGATAACGTACACACCCCTGGAGTCTGATCCCCCCAGCGTCCTCGTAGTGGAAATCCTGGGGCTGGTTAAAGGCAGTAGCCAGTAGCCTACTGAGACCCGTAGAGTCAGATGTACAGACCTCCGGCCATCCCCATATCCACCGATGCCGGTTTTAAATTGGCGGGATGTACACCGGAG
>JACQPP010000155.1 GCA_016207465.1 Methanobacteriota archaeon | reverse complement strand
CCGCCCCAGCCATATGCTCCTCCGCCACCCCAATACACCCCTCCGCCCCCGCAGGCCGCTCCCCCGCCTCCGGCCCCGGGGAAGCGGTTCTGCCCCCAGTGTGGCACTCCCCTGGCCCCCGCCGCCAACTTCTGCGCCTCCTGCGGCTGGCGGGTCTGAGATGAGAATCAAGAGGGTCTCCGTGGACACCTTCCGCATTCCGATCCCGAAGCCTGGCTTCCGGGCGGCGTGGCGGGCGGGGCTGCCGGAGCAGGCGAGCGAGGGCTGGGTGGTGCGCATCGCCACGGAGGCCCACGAGGGCTTCGGCGTGGGACTCTCGCTGTCCGGGGGCGAGCCCGCCCTGATGCAGAGATACCTGGTGCCTCTGCTCACGGGGGTGGAGCCCACGGTGGCGGTGGGCCGCATCGCGGAACTCCTGAGGTTTGTGGCCTTCCTGGGAAACCGGCTGTGGCCCGTCGAGCTGGCCCTCTGGGACCTCATCGCCCGGGAGGCCGGCAAACCATTGGCGCGGCTGGTGGGGGTCAAGCAGGAGAAGGTGCGGGTGTATCTCTCCACCGGGGAGGTCAAGCCCCCGGCCCAGCGGCTCCCCGAGGTCCAGAGGTGGATGGAGGAGGGATTCCAGGCCGTCAAGCTGCGGGCCCACAGCCCCCGCTGGGAGGAGGACCTGGAGACGGTGCGGCAGGTGTGTGATTTGGTGGGGGACCGGATGGGGGTCATGGTGGACGCCAACCAGGCGTGGAACGTGCCCCTGGGCCCGGTGGTGCGGTGGACCTACACCGACGCCCTCAAGTTCGCCCGGGGCTGCGAGAAGCTGGGGGTGCTGTGGCTGGAGGAGCCCCTCGACCGCGATGACTGGGAGGGGCTCGCGCGGCTCCGGGGGGAGATGGAGACCCTCAAGATTGCGGGGGCCGAGCTGGACACCGGGGGCATCGCCAAGTTCAACCTCTACCTGGAGCGGGGCATCTACGATGTCATCCAGCCCGACCTCTGCCTCTCCTCCGGGTGGAGCCAGGGGCTCAAGATTGCCGCACTGGCGGAGGCCCACGGGGTCTGGTGCACCCCCCACACCTGGACCACCGGCTACGGCCTCGCGGCGAGCCTCCAGATGGCCGCCTGCCTCGAACACGCCCCCTGGCTCGAATACCCCCTCGACCCCCCCGGGTGGCCCCTGGAGGTCCGCGACGCCCTCCTCCGGGAGCCCATCCGCCCCGACAAGAAGGGATACCTCCGCCTCCCCGACCGGCCGGGGATGGGGGTCGAACTCAACACCGAGGCCCTGGAGAAATACCGCACCCCGGAGTAGGGGCTACCTCTTGCGAAGCCGCTTGACGATGGTCTCGGCCATCTGGCTGGTCTTGGCGCTCCCCTTGAGGTCGTAGGTGACGACGCCGTCGCTGATGGTCTTCTCCGTTGCCTCCACGATGGCCTGGGCCTGCTTGGTGAACTTGAGGTAGTCGAGAAGCATGGCGCCGCAGAGGATGGAGGCCGTGGGGTTCACCTTGTCTTGGCCCTTGTACTTGGGGGCGGCCCCGTGGGCGGGCTCGAACATGGCATACTTGGCCCCGTAATTGCCGGCGGGGATGAGGCCGATGGAGCCCACCAGGGCGCTGGCCTCCTCGCTGAGGATGTCCATGAAGAGGTTCGTGGAGAGGAGCACCTTCCGGTTGAATATCTGGGGGTTCTTCAGCATCTGCTGGGCGCAGTTGTCCACATGCATCTCCTCCAGGGCAATCCCCTTGTAGTCCTGGGCGGCCCGGTGGCACTCCTGGAGGAAGGCCCCGTCGGTCTCCTTGAGGATGTTGCTCTTGTGGATGGCCACCACCGCCCCCCACTGGCGCTTGCGGGCCTCCGCGAAGGCGAACTTGGCCACCCGCAGGCAGGAGGAGCGGGTGATGCGCCGCATGGCGATGAGAACGTCGTCGTTGATGCGGGTCTCCAGCCCCGAGTAGAGCCCCTCGGTGGCCTCGCGCACACAGAGGAAATCCGCCTCCCCCAGGGGCCGGGGGGTGTTCGGGTAGGTGCGGATGGGACGCACGTTGGCATAGAGGTCGAAGCGCTGCCGGATGGAGACCGCCACGCTCCGCGGGGACCCCGCCCCGCCCGGAGTCACCGTGGCCCCCTTGAAGCAGGCCTCGGCCCCCTCCATCGCCTTCCAGCTCTCCGGGGGAATCAGGGAGTTGCCCCCGTGCTTCTCCCACCACTCGGCCCCCGCCGGACACACAATGTACTCCACCGGGGCCCCGCTGGCCTGCATCACACTGAGGGCCGCCCGGGTCAACTCCGGCCCCACCCCATCGCCCTCGATGACCGCCACCTTCTTGCCCATATGCACCCGGGCCCCCAGAGGGAGGGGGATGTTAAAAACCTTATTTACTTCATCTACCTATCCCTCCATTCCTCATGATTTACCGGATGGCTCCCCATCGGCTGTTGCCACTGCTTCTGATTCTGGGGCTGGCGCTCCTCTCCGGATGCTCCCAGAGCCCCCGCGGCGGGGGAACCCCCACCGCCACCCCAACCCCGACCCCGGTCCTCGGGGAGATACGCATCCAGGTGGGAGACACCGTGGTGCGGGCCGAGGTGGCCCGGAACCAGGAGCAGAAGTCCCGGGGCCTCATGTTCCGCGACACCCTCCCCGAGGGGCGGGGGATGCTCTTCCCCTTCGAGCGAGACGGAACCTACGGCTTCTGGATGAAAAACGTGCGGTTCCCCATTGACATGCTCTGGCTCGACCCGGACCTGAAGGTGGTCCACAGCGAATCCTCCGTCCCCGGCTGCCCCGAGGAGCCCTGCCTCATCTACCGCAGCCCCACCCCCGCCCGCTACGTGCTCGAACTCCCCGCCGGATACGCGGAGCGACACGGGGTCGCGGTGGGGAGCACGGTGAAACTCCTGGACCCCCTGCCGAGCCCCGCGGGGTAGCGCGGCGGATGCGAGAGGCCATACCTTTATACGTAGAAAAATCATCAAGTTATAACATGCCCGCATCGCGCGAAACCACCCTCCGGCCCTTGGGCAACTCGCTGGGGGCCATCATCCCCCTGCGGGCGGCCCGGGAGGCGGGAATCCGCCCGGGGGAGAGGCTCAGCGTAAGGGCCGACGCGGGCACCATCACCCTGACGCGCCGCCTCTCCGACCCTGCATCGGCAGAAGCACTGCGGCTCCTTCGCCCCTTCCTCGGCCGCGACATACGGGCGGTGGCAATCTTCGGCTCCTACCTCACCCGGAGGTACCGCGCGGGCCGCAGCGACATCGACCTCTTCATCGTGGTCAAGAGGCGGACGATTCCCCTGGAGAGCCGCATCTACAGGGCCCTCCGCCACTCCGGGCACCCCTTCGGGCCTGTGGTTCTGGGCTCCGACGAACTGGAGCGATGTGACATCATCAACGATGTCAGGAGGGGCTACACCATCTATGGAACCCTATGAGGGGCCCCTGAGGGCGGCCCGGGAGCACCTGGCCGCGGCCAACTTCCAGTTCGGGAAGGTCCCCCCGAGGCCCACCTTCGACTTGGCCCACAACGCCATCCACAGTTTCGTGGAGGCCCTGTCGAAATCCCGGGGAATCCGCCACAAGATATCCCACGAGGGGGTGGCGGTGAGGGCAGAGGAACTGGGGCTCCCGAAGGGTCTCGTCGACGCCGTCGATGTCGTCGAGAGGAGCATGCCCCGCATCGTTTACGGCGGCCAGATTGAGGTCAGCGGGCAGGAGACCAAGTTTGCCCTCGAAACAGCCAACCGGCTTGCGGCCTTCGTCGCCAGGTCCATCCCCGCCCCCGGAGAGAGGGTGGTGGT
>JACQPP010000154.1 GCA_016207465.1 Methanobacteriota archaeon | reverse complement strand
GTCGGGGGAGGGCGGGCTGGGGTCCGGAGGGAGAGGTCGAGGGAGTGTCGGGGATTAGAGTTGGAGCGGGGGTGGGAGTTGGAGTGGAGGTGGGGGTTGGAGTGGGAGTTGGAGTGAGAGTGGGAGTGGGCGTTGGCGTGGGCGTCGGGGTTGTGTCTATGCGGTAGGCGGTGGTGTCGCTGAGGTTCCTCCGCACGGGGGCGCCCTCCCCCAGGGCCCCCGGGACCAAAATCAGGCCCGCGAGCAGACAAATCCCGAGGATGCTCATCAACCCCATGTCGGACACCCACAGCCAAGGGGTCACTCGTGGGTAAAATAGGCTACGACGACTCCCCCCTCTCCCGCGGAGTCGATTCGGACGAATCCGTATCTCTCGAACTGGACCACCTTGTCCACCTCGGTCTCGATTCCCTTCTCCCCGCGCCCCTCGGTTTCCCCGGTGGGGGTGACCACCTTGAGGGGGAGGTTCTCCTTCTGGGGGAGCCAGTGGACGATGGGGAGTTCCTTGTCGAGGGCCTCCCCGGTGAAGGCGGCGCGGGGGGGCTGGGTGGACTTGATTTCGATGTTGCCGAGGTTTTTGAGGCGGAGCCTGTCCCCGGGTTTGCGTCCCTGCCAGTCCTCCCGGGCGAGGAGGACGGTCCCGTTGGTCTTGAGGGTGCGGGTGGTCTCGGGGTGGTCGGGGTGGAGGGGGACCTTGGCGGTCTTGGCCTTGAGTCCCTCGACCTCGATGGGGACGGGGTCGGCGACGAAGAAGTAGCGGTGGGCCTGGGGGTCCACGAGTTTGCGGTTCTCGGCGTAGAGGTTCTCGAGGCTGGCGCTCACGTCGTTCTCGCCGAGGCCCATCTGGACCATGAAGTTCCAGATGGCGCGGGGCTGGATGCCGCGGCGGCGGAGGGCGCGGTGGGTGGGGAGGCGGGGGTCGTCCCACCCCACGTATTTGCCCTCCTCTATCTCCTTGCGGAGCATGCTGGTGGAGAACTTGCCGAACTCGTGGACGGTGATTTTGCCCCAGAGGAGGGTGTGGGGGTATTTCCAGCCGAGGTCCTCGTAGAGGTATCTCTGGCGGGCCTCGGAGTCGGCGAGGTCCTTTCCTCGGAGGATGTGGGTGGTGCCGAGGAGGTGGTCCTCGACGGCGCTCTCGAAGTCGAGGGTGGGCCACACCGGGTATTTGTGGTTGACGCGGGGGTGGGAGGCCTTGATGACGCGGAAGGCCACCCAGTCGCGGATGGCGGGGTTGGGGTGGTTCATGTCGGTCTTCATGCGGAGGACCCCCTCCCCCTCCTTCACGTTGCCCGCGAGCATCTCTTTCCACCCCTGGAGGTTCTCCTCGCGGGTCTGGTCGCGGTGCTTGCAGGCCTGGCCGGCGTCCCGGTAGGACTTGAACCAGTCCTTGGGGCAGGTGCAGTAGTAGGCTTTCCCCTTCTGGAGGAGGCTCTCGGCGACCTCGTAGTAGCGGTCCAGGCGGTCGCTGGCGTAGATGGTCTCGTCGGGCTTGAAGCCGAGCCACTCGGCGTCCTCCAGGTACCAGCGGTAGGCGTCGGCCAGGGGCTTCTTGGTGCCCGGGTCGGTGTCGTCGAAGCGGAGGATGAGCCGGCCTCCGTATTTCTTCACGTAGGCGGCGTTGACGACGAGCCCCCGGGCGCTCCCCAGGGTGGGGGGCCCGTTGGGGTTGGGGGCGAATCGCATCACCACCTTTCCGGGCGGCGGGTCGAGGTCGGGGAGCCCGCGGCGGGCCTCGTGCTTGGGCTCCTCCAGCATCTCCGGGGCCACCTCCTGCAATCGCTTGCGGGCGGCCTCGCCCCCCATTTTGTTGACCTCGGTGGTCCCCTCGGCGACCCACTGGAGAACCTCCTTGCTCCGCTGGCGCAGGTCGGGGAACTCCGCGAAGACGCGCTTGGCCACCGCGTCGGGGCGCGCGGCTCCGTGCCGCACCGCATTCTGGAGGGCGGTGCGCTCGATGAACCCGCGGATTTCCGCGCGGACGTCACTATGCATTTCTTGACTTATCCTCCGTTGGAAGGAGAGGAGTTAAAACTTTCTCCTCGGCGGCGCGTAGAGGACACCCATGGCCCCCCGGCGCATCCTCGCCTTCGTCGGCCTCCAGGCCTCCGGCAAGTCGGAGGCCTCCCATCTGGCCCGGGAGATGTCCATCCCGGTGGTGGTCCTGGGGGACGTGGTGCGAGAGGAGACCCGGAGGCGGGGGAGGCCGGAATCGGAGGCAGGAGACGTGGCGAGGGCCCTGCGGCGGGAGGAGGGGATGGACGCGGTGGCGGCCCGGGCGGTGGCGCGCCTCCGGGCCCTCTCGGGTCCCCTGGCGGTGGTGGACGGCATCCGGGGGGCGGCGGAGGTGGAGAGGTTCCGGCGGGAGTTCGGCGGGGCCTTCCGGCTGGTGCGGGTGGAGGCCGGGGAGGAGGCGAGGTTCGGGCGGGCATGCCGGAGGGAGCGGGGAGATGCCCCCCGGAGCCTGGAGGAGTTCCGGGAGCGGGACCGCCGCGAGGAGGGGTTCGGCATCCGAGAGGCCATGGGGGGCGCTCCCCTGGAGGTCAGGAACGACGGGGACCTGGAGGGGTTCCGCCGTGAAATCCGGGAACTATTGGAGGAACAGCGGGGCTCCGCCCCCTGACTTCGCCGGAAAAGCGATATCCGGGGAGCGAAATATTTTTAAGCACCTCTGCCATTGACTCCACAAAATCGGGAGGTGGAACATGGCCAAGGAAACTCGGAATTTCGTTCTGGTGGAGGGCAGCAAGGAGATTGGTATTTTCACCGGTCGTTCTCCCCGCCAGGCCGCGCTGAAGGCCGCCAATCGCGGATTCACCAACATCACTCTCCGCGAGCGGGGCACCAAGAAGCTCCACATCTTCAAGGGATACCGGAAGCAGGTCTCAGCCCCCGGCAACCGGCCCAGCTGGATGCCGGAGAAAATCTGGAAGCCCAACGTCAAGAAGTCAGGCACCAAGAAGATCGACAAGTAGGTTCCACCTCTCCCAACCACTAGGTCCCGGGTTTTTTTACCGGGCCGTTCCATCTTTTCCCCATGTCCGCCCGCCACCCGAGTCTCCGCCTCCTAAGGATGGGGCCGGGGGAACTGCGCCGCCGGAGCCGGATTCCCCTCCGGGTCCACCCCACCCAGGGGGCCGTGGTCTCCAATTTCGCCCGGAGCCTCTACGGGGAACTGCGGGAGAACAACCAGCGGGGGCGGCCCACGCGCTGGATTCTCCCCGTGGGGCCGGTCCTCCAGTATCCCCTCCTGCGGGGCCTCATCCTCCATGGGGGGGAGTCCTGCCGAGACCTCCACATCTTCCACATGGACGAATACTGCGACGCCCGGGGGCGATGGGTCCCCCGTGGCCACCCGATGAGCTTCCGGGGCTACATGGAGCGGGTCCTCTATGGGCCCCTCCAGAGGGGCAGGGTGGGGTTCCGCCCCGGGCAGGTCCACTATCCAGACCCGGGGAGGCCCGGGTCCATCCGCCAGGCCATGGCCGACGCCGGGGGGGTGGACACCTGCTATGGGGGCATCGGGGTCCGGGGCCACCTCGCGTTCAATGAACCCTGCGGAGGCTCGCTGAAGGCACTGCGAAACTCCACGGTTCGGGTGGTCGCCTTGAACCCGGACACCATTGTCATCAATGCCATCGGGGGGGCAGGAGGCTGCCTGGGGGCGGTTCCCCCGAGGGCGGTGACATTGGGGATGCGGGAGATTCTGGGGGCCCGGCGCATCCGGCTCTACGCGAGCGGGGTGGGGTGGCAGAGGTATATTGTGCGGGTGGCCTGCCTGCGGAGGCCGACAGTGGAGCACCCGGTGACCCTGATGCAGGACCACCCGGATGTGGAGCTTCATGTGGACCGGGGGACCCTGGAGCCCATCCAGATGGGGCCGACGTGAGCGGCGGCCCGCCGGGAGAGAGGACCGCGGCGGCGCCCGGCGCCCCGGGGAAGGGGAGACTGCTGGCCCGCGCGTTCCTGGCCGGGGCCCTCTCCGGGGTCCCGGTGGGGCTCCCCTTCGCTCTGGCCCTCTCTCCTCTGCTCTCCTGGCTGGCGTTGCTCGCGCTGGGGGTGTTCATGGTGGTGGGGGTGTTCTCTGGGCCCCTGTTTCATCTGTTGCGTCCCCTCCGGCCGCGCCCGGTGCGGGGGGCGGTGGCGGGGGCCCTCTTCTGGAGTCTGGTGGTCGGCCTGCTCCTGGACCCGGTGTCCGCCCCGGCGGGGCTGGTCCTGGGGGCGGCCGGGGGGGCCCCGGCGGCCCTGGTGTTACTGAAGCCCGCCGAGAACGCCCCGGGCTTCAAGCCTGGGGATGAATCGGCGGGCGATTTCAATCTTCCGTGGTTGGTTGCTGGGCGGAGCCGCCGCAGGCGGCGAGCACAGCACACCAAGACGCCCCGGCCGCCGGGCCGGGGTGATTCACGCCGATGAGCCGCCGGCTGGTCCTCTTCCTGGCATTGGTCCTCCTCTCCCAGACGGCGGGCGCCGTGCTGTCCCCCCTCCATGCCCAGGGGACCCGGTTCATGGATGGAGAGGGACGGGTGGTGGTGCTGCGGGGGGTGAACCTGGGGTCGTGGCTGATGGTGGAGATGTGGATTTCCAACATGGACTTCGGCGGGCTCGGCTCGAATCCATTGAATGAGACCCCCCTCTACGAGACTCTCACTCGGCGCTTCGGGGTGGAGGGGCGGGAGAGGCTGCTGGACACCTACCGGGAGAACTGGGTCTCCGGAGCCGACCTCCGGAGAATCCGGGAGATGGGGTTCAACGCGGTCCGCATCCCGGTCTCCTACCGCCTCCTCGAAGAGGATGGAGCACCCGGGTATCGGGAGGCGGGGTGGAGGTTCCTCGACCGGGCCGTGGAGTGGTGCCGGGACCTGGACATCTACTGCATCCTGGACCTCCACCGGGCCTCCGGCGGGCACACCGGGGTGGGAATCTCCGAGGTGGACTTCTGGCGCAACGAGTCCCATGTGGCCCGGACCGAGGCCCTCTGGGGGGCCATCGCCCGGCGCTACCGGGACAGGCCGGAGGTGGCGGGATACGACCTGTTGAACGAGCCCTTCGCCGCCCCCTCCCCGGAGGCCCTCATCCGGGTCTATGACCGGCTCTACCGGGCCATCCGGCAGGCCGATTCCCAGGCCATCGTGTTCATGGAGCCCCCCTTGCCCTTCGGGCGGCCCGAGCAGCTCCCCGACCCCCGCACCATGGGCTGGGAGAATGTGGCCTATTCGTGGCATCCCTACGCCGTGGCCCGGGGGTGGCTGCCGGTCCTCGGCCTCGCCTGGATGCGGGCCTTCGAGTTCCCCGCGTGGGCCGAGGCCCAGAGGAGGTGGCAGGTCCCCCTCTTCGCGGGGGAGGTCCACTGCGTGGGGGTGGACACCACGGCCGCGCCGGGGCCCCTGAACGGCGACCTCACCTCCTGTTTCGACGGCCTGCTGGAGTCCCTCGACGACCGGGGGTGGTCGTGGGCCCTCTGGAATGTCAAATACGTGCGGGGCAACCCGGGGAGCCTCTTCGGCCTCCAGACCCGCGAAATCCCCGGGAGGATTCGCCTGGAGACCGAGGGATACGATGGCCTCCAGGGGCGATTCCGGGAGTTCAACACCAGCCGGGGCTTCTCCACCCCCCGGGAGCTGGAGCGGGTCCTCCTCCGGCACCTGCCCGGGGGGTGATTCAGGCGTCTTCGAGAAACTCCCCCATCTGGGTGTAGATGTCCCGCTTGCCGCATTTCTTGCACTGGTAGACGATGTGGGACTCCTCCCTGATGTGCCCGACGAACCTGATTTCGTCGCTGCCGCACTGGGAGCAGAGCATGCTTTTTCCCGTTGTCCGCGGAGGGAATAAACCATGGTCCCCAAACCGATGCCCCTCGACCGTGGGGTGCTGGTCCTCGCGCCCCATGACGACGATGGAGTTCTGGGGGCCGGGGGCTACCTGGGGGACCTCCGCAGGCGGGGGGCGGCGGTCTCGGTGGCCGTCGCCACCGATGGCGCCCTGGGATATCCGCGTGCTTCGATGAAGTCCTCCATCGTGGGAGTCCGGGAGGTGGAGGCGAGGCGGGCCTACGCCCATCTAGGGATTCGGCGGGGGGACATCCGGTTTCTCCGGTTCCCGGACATGAGCCTGGGGGCGTATCTGGCCTGGAGGGCTCCGGGGGGCCGGCGGGGGCTCTATGCCCGGCTGGTGTCCATCTTGCGCCGGGTGCGCCCGGGGGTCTTCCTGGTCCCCAATCCGGGGGACTGGCATCCGGACCACCGGGCCGCCTGGGAGGGGGCGCGGGTGGCCGCCATCCAGGCTGGTGAGCCGGTGGCCGCCGACCTGGGGCCCCCCCTCGGGGGGCTGGAGGTATTCATGTATGGGGTGTGGAATCCCCTGGCGCGGGTGAGCCATCTCCACCGGCCCAGTCAGGGGGCCCGGGGGGCCCGGGGGATGGCCCTGGGGGAGTTCCGGTCCCAGAGGAGGGTTGTGGAAGAATTTGAGAGGAGGCCCAACCGCGGCGGAGGACGTCTTCACAGGGAGGGTTCGGGTCGGGCCGAATTCGGGCCCCGGGTGGAGCGGTTCCTGCGGGTGGAGCCCACCCGTTACGGATAGGTATATTGTTGGATGGGTCGTTTTCTCTTCCCATGGCTGATTCTACTCCCGATGGGGCCCCCCCGCGGGCGGTCTTCAGGGGGCTGGAGGGGTGGGAGGAGGTGGAGAGGTATTGGGTGGTGGAGCCGGATGTGCTGGCGGTGGTCCTGCATCATCCGGGGACCCGGGAGCGCTGTTATCACCTGGTGGAGCCGGAGTTGTCCCCCCTGGAGTCGGAGATGCTGGAGGTGCTCTACGATGACCTCCGGGAGCGGCTTCCCCTGGAGGCGGTGGAGCCGGGGGAGAGGAGCCTGGAGGGGGCTCTGGGGGGCCTCCTGGAGGAGTACAGGGTGGAGTTGCCGGAGGACTCGCGGAAGAAGGTGTTCTACTATCTGCGGCGGGAGTTCCTGGGGTTCGAGAAGCTGGATGGGCTGATGCGGGACCCGGGGGTGGAGGACATCTCGTGCAATGGGGCGGGGGTGCCGGTCTACATCTACCACCGGCGCCACCAGAATCTGCGGACCAATGTGGCCTTTGAGGAGGCGGACCTCGACTCCCTGGTGGCCAGGCTGGCCCAGAGGGCGGGGAGGCATATCTCCCTGGGCTTCCCATTGTTGCAGGCGACCCTCCCCGATGGCTCGCGGCTCCAGGCCAGCCTGGGGAGGGAGGTGACCAGCCGGGGGTCGAGTTTCACCATCCGGCGGTTCCACGCGGAGCCCTTGACCCCGGTGGACCTCATCACGGGGGGGACGGCCTCGGCGGAGATGATGGCCTACATGTGGATGGCGGTGGAGCACGGGAAGAGCTTCCTGCTGGCGGGGGGAACCGCCTCGGGGAAGACCACCACCCTGAATGCCACGATGCTCTTCCTGCCCCCGGAGTCGAAGGTGGTCTCCATCGAGGACACCCGGGAGATTACCCTCCAGCATGACAACTGGGTGGCGGGGGTCACGCGGGAGCAGGGGGGGGAGCCCATCGGCATGTTCGAGTTGCTGCGGCAGGCCCTGCGGCAGAGGCCCGAGTTCCTCCTGGTGGGGGAGGTCCGGGGAAAGGAGGCCCAGACCCTCTTCCAGGCCATGTCCACCGGCCACACCACCTACTCGACCCTCCACGCCAGCACCGTGCAGGAGGTCATCAGCCGCCTGGAGAACGAGCCCATGAACGTGGCCCCCATGATGCTCCTCTCCCTCCAGGGGGTGGGGGTCCAGGTGCTCACCCAGAGCGGGGGGATGCGGGTCCGTCGCCTCCAGAGCCTGACGGAGGTCACGGGGATGGAGATGGAGACCGGCAACTTCCGGGTGAACGAGGTCTACCGGTGGGACCCGGCCAAGGACCGGTTCGCGAGGGCGGGGGAGTCCCAGGTCCTCCGGGGAATCATGGAGGAGATGGGGTGGAGCCGGGAGCAGATGGAGCAGGAGTTGTCGAGGCGCACCCGGATGCTGGAGCGGATGGTGGAGCGGAACATCCGGGGCTACCGGGAGTTCACCGAGGTGGTCCGGACCTACTACCGGGCCCCAGAGGACGCCCTGAAGCGCCTCGGGTGAGACCATGGAGATTCTCAGGAGCCTGCTGTCGCTGTTCTCGGGCCCCCCGCAGATGAGACCCGCCGGGGGGGAGGACCCGTTGGCGCTCCAGTTGCGGCAGGCATGGCTCTCCATCTCCCCCGGGGTCTACAGGCGGGGGGCCCTCCGCCTCTCCCTCGCAATGGCACTGGCCGGGGGCGCGCTGGGGCTCCTGGTGGGCGGCCCGCCGGGGCTCCTCGGGGGCGGCCTGGGATGCGCGGGGGGGGTCTATTGGGGGCTGCGGGCCTACCCGCGGATGCGGGCCCGGGTGCGGGCGCTGAAACTGGATGTGGAGCTCCCCCACGCGGTGGCGTTCATGGAGGCCATGGCCCAGGGGGGCGCCGCGCTCACTGTCCTCCTCCGCTCCCTGCGGGACCAGCGGGGCCTCTTCCCGGAGACCTCGCGGCTGGCCGGGGCCGCCCTCACGGACATGGAACTCCTGGGACAGAGCCCCCTGGAGGCCCTCCGGCGTCTGCGGGACCGCACGGCCTCGGAGAAGTTCCGCTCCTTCGTGGACGGCCTCGCCTCCACCCTGGAGAGCGGCTCGCGGCTCGCCGACTATCTCCGGGCCCGGGGGGAGGCCTACCACCAGGGCGCGGTGTCCGACGCGCGGGTGAGGCTGGAGTCCCTCTCGCTGGTGGCCGAGGCCTACGTGACCGGGTTCGTGGCGGGGCCCCTCTTCCTCATCGTGATGCTCCTGATGCTCGGCTTCATCGGCCAAACCCTGCTGGGGGCCTTCGCGGCCCTCATCTATCTGGTCATCCCCCTGGGGACCCTCGGGTTCCTGGTGGCCCTGGAGACCATCATGCCCCCGGAGATGGCGGACCCCCGAGTGGAACTGGAGGAGGCCCCCCTGCGCCGCTTCCCAACCCCCAGAGCAGAGGCCGCCGGGGAGGAGAGGCGGCTGCTGGAGAGGCTGGAGAAAAGGCGCCGCTGGATGCGTCTCCTCTCCCACCCGGTGGAGTGGCTCATCGAGCGCCCCCGCCGGGTCCTGGCCTTCAGCCTCCCCCTGGGGCTGGTCCTCTTCCTGGGGGAGTGGCTCTCCCGGCCCCGGGTCTTCTACAACCCCTTCACCATCCCGGTCCAGCCCCCGGTGTGGGCCCTGAAACTGGACGACGCCATCCTCCTGGGGCTCGTGACGGCCATGGCCCCCTACGCCTTCTTCTACGAGTGGCAGCGCAGGCGGGCCCGCCGGCTGGAGAAGGAGTTCCCCGACTTCCTCGGCCGCCTCGCCAGCGTCCACACCGTGGGGCTCACCCTCACCGAGGCCATCCGGGTGGTGGTCCGCAGCCCCCTCGGGCTCCTGGGGAAGGAGGTCCGGCGCGCCTACGGCCAAATCCAGTGGGGGACCCTCACCGGCGACGCCCTGATACGCCTCCAGAGGCGCCTCAAGACCCTCTCCTCGGCCCGGGTCATCACCCTCCTCGTCCACGCCAGCCGCCACTCCAGCCACATCGGGGACGTCCTCTCCACCGCCGCCCGCGACAGCGCCACCGCCGAATCCCTCCGCCGGGACACCCGCAACAGCGTCTTCCCCTACGTGACCATCGTCTACATCTGCTTCGGGGTCTTCCTCTTCATCACCTACATCCTCACCAGCGTCTTCCTCCCCGTGGTCCCTGTCCCCGGACTCCAGGGCCAGGCGGGCCTCGTGGGCCCCCTGGTGGCCCGGGGGACAGGCAAGGAGATGTTCAAGCTCTTGTTCTTCCACGCGGCCCTCATCCAGGGGTTCTTCACCGGCCTCGTCGCGGGGAAGATGGGGGAGGGCTCCACCTCCCTCGGCCTGAAACACGGCCTCGCCATGACCCTCATCGCCTACATCGCCTTCCAGGGGCTCCCATGATTTTTTTCCTCGCTCCGCTCGGAAAAAAACCAGAAGACCCGCCGGGGGTCGTGGGGGAGAAGGCCCGAAGGGCTCCTCTCCCCCCGGCGACAGAGGCCGTGTCGTCCCTCATCGGGGCCCTCATGGCCCTCGTCATCTTCGTCGGATTCCTGGCGGCCCTCCAGACCACCGCCGTCCCCGACCAGAACCGCCAGACCGAGGCCGCCCGCGACCAGACCCTGGGGGACCAGATGCGGGCCCTCCAGGCCGGAGTGGCCGCCACCGGGGCCGACGGGAGCCCCCGGAGCGCCAGCGCGGCCCTGGGCGTCCGCTATCCCCAACTGCTCTTCCTCTCCAGCCCCCTCCCCGGGGCCTCCGGCTCCATCAACACCAGCCTCCAGCGCATCAACCTCACCTACTACGGCCAGACAGACGGCGCGCCGGTGGACCGCACCGTGGCCTTCGCCCTGGTCAACTTCCCCTTCTACGAGGTGAACCTCTCCACCCTCTCCAACTTCTCCATCTACATCTCCGACCTGGAGAAGGACGAGGACATTGACATCCGGAGCAATGGCTCCTACTACACGGGAAACCCCATCCGCCTCACGCGAATCAACGACCCGGGCGTGTCCGACCCGAGACTCCAGGTTTCCTCCACGGTGTGCAACACCATCTACGCCACCTACTTCACCACTCCCTTCACCATTGACCTCCTCCCCTGCGAGCCGGGCCTCGGCTCAGGCAACGGGGGAACCCACGTCTCCTTCACCACCAGCGCCGGCGGGGGGGACGCCGCCAGCGGCACCTACCGCGTCGCCGGCACCCACGTGAACGCATCCGCCCCCGGGAACTCCACCCCCCTCAACGGGACCAGCGCGGCCGTGCAGGTCTTCGAGGACAACAACTACCTGCCCCCCGCCTCCCTCCGCTACGAGCACGGGGCCCTCCTGCGCCTCCAGGGGGCCTCCACCGTGTCCCTGGCCAACGCCACCCTCCTCGCCGCCACCCACAACACCACCACCAACACCACCGCCATCACCATCTCCGCCGTGCTCCTCGACTCCGCCAACCGCTCCGAGGGGGGAGGGGAGACCCGAAGCCTCACCCTCACGCGACCCGACAGCCCCCAGACCACCACCGCCCTGGCCCGCAACTTCACCCTCACCCTCGAGACCCCCTACCCCGGCCTCTGGGCGAGCCTCTTCAACACCACCCTCGCCGCCTCGGGCCTCGTCCAGGCCGGCAACTGGACCACCACCCAGGAGCCCCAGAGGCTCATCCTCACCGTGGACCGGGGGACCACCCCCCGCATTGACCTCACCGTGGCCACCTCCCGGGTCTCCCTCGACTTCTGAGGGGCCCGGTTTCAGGACCGTTTCACGAAACCCATAATACCGTGGGAGGAACGAATTTGTTCGCATGGCCTCCGAACCCGGGCCCCCCCTCGGCCGGGTCCCCACCGGCATCTCCAGCCTCGACCTGGCAGTCCGCGGCGGGCTCCCCATAGGCTCCCTGGCGGTCCTCCTGGGAGAGGCAGGGGCAGGCCACACCGAGTTCGCCTACACCTCCGCCGTCCGCCTCGCCCGCCTCCGCGCCGACCCCGATGCCCTCCGGTCCTTCCGCCAGCAGGTGGAGACCCTGACCCCCGGCGAGGAGATAGCCAGCCCCGAGCGGGTGGTCTACATCTCCCTCTCCCGCAACCGCCCCGATGTGGTCGCCGAGATGTCCCGCCTCTTCTCCCCAGAGGAAATCGGGGCCCTCCAGCAGGGCCCCCTCTTCATCAAGGACCTCTCCGAGCTCTACTACGCGGGCTCCGCGGCCCCCTCCTCCTGGGTCACCGCCGAGCCCCCCCGCGGCTTCTCCTCCCTCAAAAACGAGGGACGCGCCGCGGCCCTCACCGAGGAACTCATCAAGTTCCTCAACACCACCGGGCCCGGGAGCCTCATCATCCTCGACTCCCTCAGCGACCTGGTCCGCTACAACGAGGGACGCATGTCCTGGCGGGACCTCATCATCACCCTCCAGGGGCTCCAGAGGGCCGCCAAGGTCTGGGGGGGCCTCGTCTACGTCCTCCTCTCCAAGGGCATCCTGGAGCCCGCCCGCGAGGAGGAGGTCGCCGCCACCGCCGACGGGGTCCTCGTCTTCCAGTGGGAGGAGACCCCCAGCCGGGCCCGCCAGCGCACCCTCCACATCCGCAAGTTCCGCGGCCTCCTCCCCCTCCTCACCCGCGAGGGGGTCGCCAAGTTCGAGACCAGCGTCACACCCCGCTCCGGCTTCGAGATGAACGCCGTCAAGATGGTCGTGGGGCGCAAATGATACGCGTCCCCACCGGCGTCGAGGGCCTCGACCGGCTCCTCGGAGGAGGAGTCCCCCGGGGCCACACCATCGCCCTCATCGGCCCCCCGGGGACCGGCAAGACCACCTTCGCCCTCCAGTTCGCCGCCACCGGCCTCCTCCACGACGAGAAATGCATCTACATCAGCCTCGAAGAGGACGAGGAGACCCTCCTCTCCACCGCCACAGGCTATGGCTGGGACCTCAAGAACCACCGGGACCGGGGGACCCTCCAGATGCTGAAACTCGACCCCGCCGACATTGACACGGCCCTCACCAAACTCGAGAGCGAACTCCCCGGCCTCATCAAGTCCTTCGGCGCCAGCCGGCTGGTCATAGACCCATACACCATGCTGGAGATGCTCCAGGAGGACGTCCTCATGCGCCGGAGGCGCACCTTCCAGCTCTGCAACCTCGCCCAGGAGGACGGGGCCACCGTCCTCCTCACCAGCGAGGTCTCCCCCGACAACCCTTTTGCCTCCCGCTTCGGAATGCTCGAATACGTGGCCGACGGGGTCATCCTCCTCCACCGCGTCATGAGCGAGGACCAGTCCAAGACCCAGCTCGCCATCGAGGTCGTCAAGATGCGCCGCACCACCCACTCCAAGGAGGTCAAGCCCTACACCATCTCCGAGAAGGGAATCCAGGTCTACAGCGACCTCCGCATCAGCCTCCGGGGACTCACGAGGTACTGAAGATGGCCCACGAGGAACGCATCACCACCGGCGTCCCCGCCCTCGACGAGATGATGGGCGGCGGCCTCCTCCCCCGCCAGATGGTCCTCGTCACCGGGCCCCCCGGGGCCGGGAAGACCATCGCCCTCCTCCAGTTCACCCTCGCCAACCTCCAGCAGGGCCGCCGGTGCCTCTACGTGAGCAGCAGCGACGACCCCGAGATGGTGGTGGAGAACAGCCTCCGATTCGGCTGGAACTTCAAGCCCTACCTCGACAGCGGCCAGCTCCGCATCGTCACCTTCCGCCTCATGGACACCGACGCAGGCCTCACCACCAACATCCGGGAGACCATGCCCCGCACCATCCGGGAATCCAAGGCCGACATCGTGGTCATTGACTCCGTCACCGAGTTCCAGGACATGTGCGCCACCGACCTCGAGCGCAAGGGGTGGACCATGGAACTGCGCTGGACCCTCCGCGACATGGGGGCCACCGCCCTGGTGGCCGCCGAGGCCAGCGGCGGGGCCGGAATCACCAAATACGGCATCGCCGAATACGTCTCCGACGGCATCATCCTCCTCAGCCGCTTCACCAGCGAGGACACCAGCGAGTTCGTCCACGTCATCCAGGTCCTCAAGATGCGCTGGATCCAGCACTCCAAGGAACTCCGCGCCTACCGCGTCACCTCCAAGGGCCTCGACATCATGAGCCCCATCTACACCGTCCTCGCCGCCCAGGGCAAGAAACGCGAGAGCCTCTGAACCCGGCGGGCCCATGCTGGAAGTCGAAGTCAAGGCCCCCGCCCCCGACCTGCGCCTCCTCGCCCGCCGCCTCCGGGCCCTCGGATTCCGCCCCTGGCGCACCGAGAAGCACACCGACACCTACTACCGCCACCCCTCCCGCGACTATGCCCAGACCGACGAGGCCCTCCGCATCCGCAGGCTCCGGGGCGACCCCCGGGCCTGGCTCACCTACAAGGGACCCAAAATAGACCGCACGACCAAGAGCCGCCGGGAAATCGAAGTGGCCCTCGCCCCCGGCCAAGACCCTGAGTCACTCCTGGAGAGCCTCGGGTTCCGCCCCGCCGCCCGGCTCCACAAACACCGCGCCCTCTACAAGCGCGGCCCCATCGTGGCCTCCCTCGACCGAGTCCAAGGACTGGGAACCTACCTCGAACTCGAAATACACACCCATCCGGCCCGCTACCCCGCAGAGAAACGGAGACTCCTCCGCCTCTTCCACCAACTTGGAATCGAGCAGACCCAGCGGAAATCCTACCTCGAGATGCAGATGGAGAAAAACAGTGGCAGGCGGTCGAAAACACGGTAGCCCCCCGGCGCCCCCCGGGGCGAAACCATACGTAAACCTTTATTATATATTACTATAAACGTTGGGGATGGCCCTTAGTGGCTGGCCAACGCCGCCCAGCGGGAAGGCGTTCAGGTCTGCTGCGGGCCGATACACCCATGGCAGAAGAGGAATACGGTCGAATCAAGAAGAACGACAGCACCGAAATCGTCATCCGGCGGAGCGAATACCGCGGGCTCTTCGGGATTGACATACGGGAGTATGTCAACACCGCCACCTACACCGGTTGGTCCAAGAGCGGCATCCGCATCCCCGAGAACCTCTGGACGGAGTTCCGGGACGCTGTCAACAAGGTAAAGACAAAGTGAGATTTACGCCTTCGGCGAAAATTTCACAAAAGAAGGCCCCACCGAGCCTCGCCGCCAGAGACCGCCTTTTCGTTTTTTCCGCGAGCGAAGCAAGTGGAAAAGCCGGAGGCGAGCGGGCTACAATACCCCGATGGATTCGAGTTCGTGCCGGAGGACCTCCATGGCCCTCTGGCAGTCCCGGGAGTTCTTGCACCCGGTGATGATGACCTTCCCCGAGCCGAAGATGAGGAGCACCGTCTTCGGGTCTGAGATGCGGTAGACCAGCCCGGGGAACATCTCGGGCTCATACTCCACGTTCTCCAGCCCCAGGTTCACCGCGATGGAGTCCAGGTCCACGAACTCAGCCCCCAGGTCGGCGCTGGCCACGATGTTCTGGACCACGAACTCGGGCTTCTTCACCACGTTGATGCCCAGCCGCGCCAGGTCCGCCATCAACTGCTCCACCCCCGCGTTCACATCATCAATGGAACGGAAGCCGGTGCCCACCGCCTTCCCCGTGCTGAAGAGGAGGAACGCCCCCTTGGGGTTCTCCACGCGGTAGATGAGGCCGGGAAACTTCTTCTTCTTGTACTCGGCCCGCGGGAGCTTGCTCTCAAGCCACGGGAGGTCGAAGCGATCCGAGATGACCGCGTTGGCCACCACGTTCTCGATTTTAATCTCTTCCGGCATAGAGGGGGCCCCGGGGGGCGGATTAAACAACCCATACCCCCACTATGAACCTTTCGGTTCCGGCCACGAAAAAACCGATAACAGTAGCCCACATCAATGTCCCGGCGCCCCCCGGCCAACTCCTAACAGGTTTATAAGGGGGGAGGAGAGTAAGCCATAGTGCCCCCGAGAGGGAGAAACCCCGCCATGGCCGCCGAGAAACTCGCGGAATACATCCGCCTTCTCAAACTCACCAAGAAGCCGGACCGGGAGGAGTTCACCCTCGTGGCCAAGGTGGCCGGGGCGGGAATCCTCCTCATCGGCATGGTGGGATTCGTCATCTACCTCCTCATGGTGGTGCTCCCCGCCGGACTGCGCTGATACCCATGGCCGAAGAAGAGAAACAGGAAGAGAAAACCCCGGCCCCGGCCGACGAGACATCCCCGGAGGGCGGCGAGGAGACGGAGCAGGAGGACATGGAGCAGCCGGAGGAGAAGCCGCAGTCCCCCGCCATCTCTTTGTTGAAGAAGCCCTGGCCGATCAGGCTTACAAAGATTATCCCATAGGGATTGGAGAGGGGCAGACTATTTCCCAGCCCTATATGGTGGCG
>JACQPP010000146.1 GCA_016207465.1 Methanobacteriota archaeon | reverse complement strand
GGCCGAGGCCCCGCCCCGGGTGGAGACACCGGCCGCAGTGGAGGATGGGGATGGCCTGCGGCTCATCCGGGCCATCGTGCGGCCCGAGAAGGAGTTCGAGGTCATCGAGGCCCTGGAGAAGGCGGGGTTCGCGGCCATGACCAAGACCGATGTGCTGGGGCGGGGGCGCCAGCGGGGGCTCCAGGTGGGGGCCACCCGGTACGATGAGGTGGCCAAGGTGATGCTGATGCTGGTGGTGGAGGGGGAGCGGGTGGCCACTGCGGTGGAGGTCATCAAGACCGCCGCGCGGACGGGAAATTTCGGGGATGGCAAGATATTCGTGACTCCGGTGGACACTGCGTATACCATCCGCACCGGGGAGCGGGGGCTATAGATGAGAGAGGTGGTGGCGGTCATCCGGAGGTCCCGCCTCCACAAGACCCTCGACCTCCTCCACGCGGAGGGGTTCCCCATGGTCACCACCCGCCGGGTCCTGGGGCGGGGGAGAGAGGCGGGGCTGAAGTATCTCTCGCAACCCGGGGACCGGCCCCGGGGAGGAACCGGGGGAGTGCGGATGACCTTCCTCCCCAAGCAGATGGTCACGCTGGCGGTGCGGGACTCTGATGTGGAGAGAGTTGTCTCCCTCATCCTGAAGACCAACCGGACCGGGGAGATTGGGGACGGCAAGATTTTCGTTCTCCCCATGGACGAGGCGGTGCGGGTCCGCACCGGGGAGGGGGGCAACCTCGCCCTTTGAACCGTGATGAAGGAGGTCATGGCCATCCTCCGGAGGCACCGGACGCGGGAGACCCAGAGGGCCCTGGCGGAGGCGGGGTTCCCGGGGGTCACCATCGTGGACGTGCTGGGCCGGGGGAGGGAGAGCGGCCTTGCCTATACCGCCACCCGGGAGGGCGGCGGGGAGCAGGAGGTCTCCATGGCGTTCCTCCCGAAGAAGATGCTCCAGGTGGTGGTGGAGGATGGGGAGGTTCCGAGGCTCATCGGCATCATCGCCGCGGCGAACCGGACCGGGGAAATCGGCGATGGGAAAATCTTCGTCTGCCCCCTCTCCCAGGCCGTGCAAATCCGCACCGGAAACACGGGGGCGGCGGCGGTGAGATGACATTCCTTCGTCATTTCCCCCGGGGACGGAGATGATGGCCCAGGCCAAAGGCGAGGGGAAAATCTACATGGCCCCCCGGCGGGCGGTGCGGAGGCCCATCCAGGCGGCGCCCCCTGCCTTCGCGGGACACTTCTCGGTCATTGACCTGGAGCGGGAGGACTTCGTCATCAGCCTCTTCCCCCTCCCGGAGCCCCTGGCCCCCGAGGCCCTCGAGGTGGTGGTGTGCGGCCTCGACTGCAAGCCCAGGAGGCTCCGGATGGCGGACCTGGAGGCGATGGGCCGGGCCTCCCAGGGGGAGCCGGGGACCCGCGGGATTGTGCGCACCCATGTCCCCCTCATCTGCCAGATTTTCAACTGCGTCATCGAGGGGGTCACCTGGGAGGGGTTCCGCCTCCGGGATGTCCTCGCGCGGACCGGTCTCGACGCGGCGGGAGCCAACCACTTCGCCTTCTACTCCCGGGACGGCCACTATTTCGAGGCCCTCACCCGCGCGGAGGCCCTGGACCCCCGGGTGCTCCTCGCCACCGGGATGAACGGGGGACCTCTGCCCCATGAGCACGGGGGTCCGATACGCCTGGTGGTGCCCTTCCTCCAGGGATACAAGAGCATCAAGTGGCTCTGCGGCATCCGGGCCTTCCCCCACAGCCCCCTGGGCATCAAGACCCTCCTGGGGCAGAGCAAGGACGGGAGCCTGGCGCGGGCCTGGCAGGAGAGGTATGGCCTCGTTCCCCCGGAGGACCCCGGGAGATGACGGGGCTGGCGGCGGCGCTGCGCAGCGGCAGCCCCCGGAACCTGGCGGCGGCCCTGGTCCACTTCGAGATGAGCTTCATGGTATGGCTCCTGATGGGGGCCCTGGCGGTCTACATCTCCACCGACCTGGGACTCTCGCCCTCGGAGAAGGGGCTGCTGGTGGCCCTCCCCATCCTGGGGGGCTCCTTGATGCGGATTCCGGTGGGGTTCCTCGCGGACCGGAATGGGCCGAAGAGAACGGGGATGGGGCTGCTCCTGCTCACCCTCCTGCCGCCGCTGATGGCGTGGATAGGGGGAGCGGACCTCCGGGTCCTCCTCCTCTCCGGCCTCCTCCTGGGGGCCCCGGGGGCCAGCTTCGCCGTCGCCATGGCCCTGGCCAGCCGCAGCTACCCGAAGGAGCACGCCGGGCTGGCCAATGGCATCGTCGGAGAGGGCAACACGGGGTCGGTCCTGGCCCTGCTGGTCCTCCCGAGGCTGGCGGAGGCCGTGGGATGGCGCAACACCTTCGCCCTGGGGGCCCTCTTTGTCGCCCTCACGGGCATCCTCTTCGCCCTGCTGGCCCGGGAGCCCCCGCTCCCCCCGAGGGTCCCCTGGAAGCGCGCCGCGGCCCCCATCCACGATGGGGACTCCTGGCGATTCTGCCTCCTCTACGGCGTCACCTTCGGGGGTTTCGTGGGGCTCTCCGGCTTTCTGCCCCTCCTCCTCCACGATCAGTATGGCCTGGACGGGGTGGCCGCGGGGACCACCGCGGCAGCCATCGTGCTCTGCGGCTCCCTCATCCGGCCCCTCGGGGGCTGGGTGGCGGACCTCGTGGGGGGCCGGAGGATGCTGATTCCCCTGCTGGCGCTGGTGGCCCTGGCCGCCGGTGGGACATCCACCCTTCCTCCGCTCCCCCTGGCCCTGCCCCTCTTCATGGCGCTCATGGCCTGCCTCGGCCTGGGAAATGGGGCCCAGTTCCAGATTATCCCCCGGAGATTCCCCCGGGAAATCGGGTTCCTCTCGGGCCTCGTGGGGGCCTTCGGAGGACTGGGGGGATTCATTCTCGCATACTCCCTCGGGCTCCTGAAGGAGACCACCGGCTCCTACGGGGCGGGCCTCGCCCTCTTCGGCCTCGTCTCTCTCCTCGGCCTCGCCGTGCTCATCGTGCGGAAAGAGTGGTCCATCATCGCACCCGGGAGGCTGCCCGCGGTCCAGGCAGGTGAAACCGCATGAGAATCGCCGTCTGCATCAAGCAGGTCCCCGTGGCCAATGCCATGGTCTTCGACGCCGAGAGCCGGACCCTGAAGCGGGAGGGGGTCCCCCTGGAGGTCAACTCCTTCGACCTCCGCGCCGTGGCCAAGGCGGTGGAGATGAAGCGCTCCCACGGGGGAGAGGTGGTGGTGGTCACCATGGGGCCCCCCCAGGCCCGCTCGGCCCTGGAGCACTGCCTCGCCATGGGGGCCGACCGGGCCCTCCACCTGTGCGACCGCGCCTTCGCGGGCTCCGACACCCTCGCCACCGCCCAGGCCCTCGCCCTCGCCCTCCGCCGGGAGAAGTTCTATTTGGTGTTCTGCGGGAAGCACAGCACCGACGCCGAGACCAGCCAGGTGGGGCCCGAGCTCGCCGAACTGCTGGACATCCCCCAGGTGACCGCCGTCCAGGGGTTCACGGTGTTCGGGCGGACCCTGGCGGCCCGGAGAGAGACCGAGACCGGATATGAGATTGTGGAGACCACGCTCCCGGCCCTCCTCACCGCCTCCGAGGACCTTGCACCCGAGCGGTTCCCCACGCGGGAGGACCGGGAACAGGCCAAGTCCCGCCCCATCCAGACCCTGACGGCGACCGAACTGTCCCCGGACTCTTTCCTGTTCGGCAAGGCCGGGTCTCCCACCGAGGTGGCGGGGCTCCAGGCCGTCCCGGTGAACCGGGAGGGGAGAACCCTGCCCCCGGAGTCCGCGGAGCAGTTCATCCGCGAAACCGTGGAGACCATCCGGGAGCGCAGAATCCCACCGGCCCCGGAGGCCTCCGCGCCTCCGCCCCGCGCCCCAGGCAGAGCCGTCTGGGTCGTGGCCGAACACCGGGAGGGAAAACTGCGCCCCGTGAGCCTGGAACTGCTCGGGAAGGCCGCGGACCTGGCCGACAAAGCCGGGGGAGAGGTGGCGGCCCTCCTCCTCGGCCACCGCCTGGAGAAACATGTTCCCGCCCTCGCCGCCCACGGGGCCGACCACATCCTCACGGCGGACCACCCAGACCTGGAGCCCTACACCACCGAGGCCCACGCCGCGGTGCTCGCCGAGGCCATCCGCACCCGCCGCCCGCGCTCGGTCCTCCTCCCCTCCACCCTCCAGGGCCGGGACCTGGCCCCCCGGGTAGCCGCCCGCCTCGGCCTCGGGCTCACCGGAGACTGTGTTGACCTCGACATCAACGGGGAGGGGAGGCTGGTCCAGCACAAGCCCGCCTTCGGAGGGAACGTAGTGGCCCCCATCCTCTCCCGGACCTCCCCCGAGATGGCCACCGTGAGACCCGGCATGCTCCGGGCCCGGCCCCCCGACTCCCGCCGCACGGCCCCCGCAGAGCCCCTGCCGGTCCACCTCCCCCCGGCCCGGGTACGGGTGGCCCTCCAGTCCCGCCAGGCAGGAGGGGACATCGCCGATTTGGAGAGCGCCCCGATTGTGGTAGGGGTGGGCATGGGAATCGGGGGCCCCGAGAACCTGGCCCCCATCCGCCGCCTCGCCGAACTCCTCCAGGCCCCCCTCGCCGCCACCCGGGACATCACCGACGCGGGGTGGCTCCCCCGCCACCACCAGGTGGGACTCACCGGCCGTGCCATCGCCCCCCGCCTCTACATCGCCATCGGAATCCGAGGGGCCATGGAGCACATGGTGGGAGTCCGCCGGGCGGGCACCATCATCGCCATCAACAAGGACCCCCGGGCCCCCATCTTCCCGAACTCCGACCTGGGCATCGCAGGAGACTGGGAACAGGTGGTCCCCCGGCTCACCCGGGAACTGGCGCAGATGAAAGAGGCCGCACAGGCCATGGCGCGGTGAGGCCTATTCTTCCTCGTTGAGCACGTCCACCCGATTGCCCTTCACCATGAACCGGCTGGTGCGGTGGGCCAGCCCCTTGAGGAAAGTGGGATTGACCCCCAGGGAGCGGCAGAGGGGGGCGATACTCTTCTTCCCGGACTCGATCTCCTTGACCACCTGGTCGGCCATGTGGCGGGCCCCCTCGTCGTCCATGAAGAGTATCATCACGATGTCGGCGATGTCCTCCAGGGAGCACTGGAAGTTGGCCCGGATGGCGCTGTAACTGGAGTGGTACTCCTTGTCCGGGGTGGTCCCTGGCTGGGGCATCCTCCACTTGGACTCCAGGAGCCCCCCGCGCCGCAGCACCTCGAGGCTCCGGTGGGCCTCGGACCCCATCAGTTTCTGCAGTTCCTCCTCGCTCTTCCACCCCGAGAGGAGGAGGTCGAAGACCTGCTTGTGGTTCTTCGAGCCCAGGCTCTGCAGGATGGGAACCAGGTCGGCGGGGTCGTTGACGATGCGCGTCCGCTTCAGCGGAGTGGACATACTGACCCCCCCATTTATCCGCCGAAAGGCTTAAGGGTTGCGTCCGAGGGAGATTCCATCTCCCCTCGACCCCTCTTCCCTTTTGAAAGAATTGACTGTCTCTTGACTATCCCGCCCCTCTGCCTCCGCCGCCTCCCGCTGGTTTCTGCCTCGCAGAAACTTCCCCACATACTTCGGACGCAGGGCGCCTCCCAGCGTTTAGCGCCTCCCGAATTGGCCTTCCCGAGCACTGTGGGGTCTAAATTACGGGGTGATTGTTGGACTTGTTGGGGGCTTTGTTCGGCTTCCAATGGTCTTACCAAAAACTCCCAGTAGGAGAAGGGGACCAATGACCGGGATGAACACGAGGAGGATCAAGAAGATTCCTGCGGCAACAGCCAACCCGTTTCCGAGGTTTTTTCGTCGAATGATGAGACCTATCCCGAGGCATATGGCAAACGCAAGCAATGTCAATCCAACCACGACGCCTGCCGCCACCATGGCCTGTCCAGTGGGTGAAGATAATGGATTAAACGCTAGTGTGGAAATGCTTTCACCTGATGCGAAGAAAAGTACGTTTGTACCCGCCGAAATACCGGAAAATACTATGCCTGCGACAGCGGAAACACGAAAGAGAACATGGGGTGATCGCTGGTATAAGCCCAGGGAACCAATGGATATGAGGAACACTGCGGGCATACTCATTGCGCCACCAATCAACGCCAGTTGGAAGGAGAGGTGGATAAGGAGGGTAAGGGATAGAAATGTTCCAGCGAGCCAGATAATACAGCCCACGAGCCCTAGCAATAATTTGTTCATTTGCCATTTCGTTCGGCTTCAAAGTTATTAACCTTTTCTGTAAAGTTCTTGCGGTGGGAAGCGGGTGGAAACCGTGATGCAGAGGCCGGATCAGGGTGGGGAGACATCATTCACCAGCCCCCAAACGAATAGCGAAATCTTTTATCTGCGATGGATGTAGTGGTTCTCATGTTTCCTCCCCGGATTCGTCTCCCCGCTGGCCCGCGGTGGCTCCTCTTCGTGGGGGTGGGCATCGGCTGGTACTACCTGCTGATGGTGCTGGGAGTGGTCTTCGACGACATGGCCACCTTCCGCATCGGACCCTACACCCTGGAGAAGCTCACCCGCGCCAGCCAGAACACCCTCCTCCACACCTTCGCCGCCGTCTCCCTCACCCTCCTCGGGCTCTGGGCCCTCCTGGGCTGGAGCCGGGAGCGCCGCACCGCCCCCCAACAAGCCAAGTGACTATGAGCGACTGCGTCGCCCTCCGTCCTCTCCCCTGGAGAGTCCGGCCATGAAGGTCCCGGAGGCCGCCCTCTACACCTGCCCCAAGTGCCGCCAGTGCACAGTCACCGCGGAGCCCCGCTACGAGCCCATCTGCCCCATGTACGAGGAGTTCGGATTCACCACCCACTCGGGGGCAGGCATCCTGAAAATCGGCCGCGGGTTCGCGGAAGGCGACCTGGGCCTGGAGGAGGCCCTGGTTCCCCTCGCCAAGTGCACCCTCTGCCGGGCCTGCGACCGCTGCCCCATCGGGGGCCACCCCAGCCGCCTGGTCCAGGAGATGCGCCGCGAAGCCCACCGCACCGGAGTCCCCATGCCCCCGGAGCAGCGCACCCTCCTGGAGAACCTCCGCCGCAGCGGGAACCCCTACGGGGCTCCCGCGGAGACGATGGAAGTGACAGGGGCGCCTGCGGATGCGGTTCTCCTGGGAGGCTGCGTCACCGCCCACTTCCCCGAGGCCCGGGGGGCCGCCGACGGCCTCGATAGGCTCCTGGGGGCCGCCCGGGTCCCCTTCGCCACCCTGAGCCTCTGCTGCGGGGCCCTCGCCTGGCAACTGGGAGACACCGAGACCTTCGAGGAGCGCGCCGATGCGCTCCTGAAGGCGGTCCAGCGCCACGGGGGAAAGACCCTGGTGGTCCCCCAGGCCCACTGCTACCGCGCCCTCTCCCGGGAGACCCGGAGGTTCAAGGATGCGGGGGTGGAGGTCCTCCACTCCACCCAGTACATTTTTCGTCTCCACCAAGAAGGGCGCCTCAAATTTCGCTCGGATACGGTGGGGGTGGGAGGTGGGCCTGTGGACGGGCAGTGCTCGCCAGCGGCCCCCCGAGGGCAACACGGGTCGGCCCCCTCCCCCCGGCGACAGGTCACGTACCACGACCCCTGCGAACTCGCCCGGGGGTGCGGGGTCACCGAGGAGCCCCGCCAACTGCTGGAGGCCGCCGGCTACACCCTGGTGGAGATGCCCCGCAACCGCGAGGACCTCTGGTGCTGCGGGGCGGGCTCCGGGGTCCTCCAGACCGACCCCGGCTACGCCCTCCACACCGCCGAGAAGCGCATCCAGGAGGCCCGGGGGACCGGGGCCGCCACCCTCTGCTCCGCCTGCCCCCAGTGCGAGGTCTCCCTCCAGAGGGCCGGGGGGCTCCCCGTGGCCGACGTGATGGAACTCCTGGCCGAACGGGTGTAATAGCGTAAATATATATTACCCATCCCCCTCTAAACCGAGTCTCATCATGTCGGAACTGGGCAAGCGGGTCCGCCTGGAGCGCATCATCGACCGGAGGGATGGCTCCTGCGTCATCGTCCCCATGGACCACGGCATCTCCATGGGCCCCATCCCGGGGCTGGTCAATATGCGGGAGGCCGTGGACCAGGTGGCCGAGGGGGGAGCCGACGCGGTCCTCGTGCACAAGGGAATCGTCCGGGCCGCCCACCGGGGCTACGGGGCGGACATCGGCCTCATCATCCACCTCTCTGCCTCCACCAGCCTCGGGCCCGACCCCCTCAGCAAGGTCACCGTCACCAGCGTGGAGGAGGCCCTCAAGATGGGGGCCGACGCCGTCTCGGTCCACGTCAACGTGGGGGCGGAGAACGAGCCCCAGCAACTGCGCGAGCTCGGGGAGACCGCCCGCCGCTGCGCCGAGTGGGGAATGCCCCTCATCGCCATGATGTACCCCCGCGGAAAGAAGGTGAAGAGCGAGCACGGCGTCGAATACGTCAAGCACGCGAGCCGCGCCGGGGCCGAACTCGGCGCCGACCTCGTCAAGACCCCCTACACCGGCGACCCCGAGACCTTCAGCGACGTGGTCAAGGGCTGCCCCGTCCCCGTCGTGATAGCAGGGGGCCCGAAGATGGACACCGACGAAGAGGTCCTCGGGATGGTCCGCGACTCCATGGACGCCGGGGCCAAAGGGGCCTCCATCGGCCGCAACATCTTCCAGCACCCGGACCCCCGCGCCATGACCGCCGCCATCGCCGCCCTCGTCCACCAGAACGTGAGCGTCAAAGAGGCCCTGAAAATCCTGAAGAACAGGAAATGAAATTTTTGCCTCCCTTCGGTCGGCAAAAATTTCATAAAAAAGGGTGCAACCGAGCCTCACAACCCAGCAAACCTTTATGTTTTTTCCCGCGAGCGTAGCGAGCGGGAAAAAACATGGTGAAATCCGTCTGGGTCAAGGCCGACAAGGGCTCCTGGGACGAGCGGAAGGCCCGCATCACCGCCGCCCTCGAACTCGGGGCCGACGCGGTTCTGGTCAACGAGGAGGACGTCCGGAAGGTCCGCGAACTGGGGAAAATCCGGGTGGCCGCCTTCATCCGGGAATCCGGGTCGGAGGCCGACGTCCCCGTGGTGGGACGGGGCAGCGAGGGGGACGGGACCCAGCCCCTGCCCCCGGACCTCTCCAAGAGCCATGACCTCTCCCTCCTCCGGGGACTCGGAAAGAACGCGGGGGCCTATGTGGAAATCCGCTCCAAGGGCCACGAGCGGCTGGCCGCCGAACTGGCCCGCGTCTCCAAGACGCTGCTGGTGGTGGGGGCAGACTGGAAAATCATCCCCCTCGAGAACCTCATCGCGGAACTCCAGCCCCTCGGAACCGAGATTGTCATGGGGGCCCGGGACTCCACCGAGGCCCGGGTGGCCTTCGAGACCCTGGAGACCGGGGCCCACGGCGTCCTCCTCGACACCGCGGACCGCTTCGAAATCCAGAAGACCGTGGCCCTCGCCCGCGGAGGCAGCGCCCGCCTCCCCCTGGTGGCCGCCCGCGTCACCCGCCTCCGCCAGGTGGGCATGGGGGACCGGGTCTGCGTGGACACCTGCAGTGTCCTCAACCCCGGGGAGGGGATGCTCATCGGAAGCCAGAGCAACGGCTTCTTCCTCATCCACGCCGAGGTCGAGGAATCCGCCTACGTGGCCGCCCGCCCCTTCCGCGTCAACGCGGGCCCCGTCCACGCCTACATCCTCACCGGGGAGAAGACCCGCTACCTCAGCGAACTCGGCGCCGGAGACGAGGTCCTCGTGGTCAGCGCCAAGGGAGACGCCACCCGGAGCGTCGTGGGCCGGGTCAAAATCGAGCGCCGGCCCCTCGTCCTCGTGGAGGCCGAGGCCCAGGGCCAGACCCTCAAGACCCTGGTGCAGAACGCCGAGACCATCAAACTGGTCCGCCCCGACGGAAAGGCGGTCCCCATCACCCAGCTCAAAGAGGGAGACGACGTCCTCGTCCACCTCATGGCCGGGGGACGCCACTTCGGAATGAAGGTCGAAGAGACCATCATCGAGAAGTAGCGGGAACCAGGAGAAGCGACAGGTTTATATAACTATAGTTATATAGCATTGACCATGCCAACCACAATCCAAATCGACAAGACGACTCTCCAGCTCCTTCAAAAAGAGAAGAAGCAGACCCGGGCCCGCTCCTACAACCAGGTGATTCGCGACCTGCTGGGCCGAAAATCCCGGATAGCCGATTCGATGTTCGGCGCCCATCCCCACATGGCACCGTTCACCCGCGAAGACCGCATGAGATTCCATGACGAGGATTGAAACCGTCGTGGACTCCTCCGCCTGGATCGAATACTTCCGGGGAACCCCGGAGGGGGCGAGAACACGGGACTCCATCGAGGCGGGGGAGTGCGGGACCCCGATGCTTGTTCTTGCGGAGCTGTCGGACAAATACCACCGGATGCGATGGCCCTCCTGGGAGGCCGATGTGAAATTCGTGCTGTCCCGAAGCGCCATCCTGGAGCTGACCCAGGAAATCGCCATGCGGGCGGGCGAGACCAAGGCCCGCCTGCGAAAGAAAGCCCCCGATTTCGGTCTCGTGGACGCCATCATCTACGAAACCGCACGGAGCGTGGGCGCCGACCTGCTCACCCTGGATTCCCACTTCGCCGGCCTGGAACGGGTCCGGTACATCGGGCCATGAACCGGCATCCTGCAGGCCTCCCCCTCGCCCCCGGCCGCCCCCGGGTCGTCGCCACCGTCACCGGCCTCCCCGAGGCCCGCCGCGCCCTCCGGCGGGGCGCCGAAATCCTTGAACTCCGGGTGGACCTCATGGGCCGCCCCGCCTCGGCCCTCGACCTTGCCCCCAGGATGAAGGAGGCCACCGGGCTCCCCCTGCTGGTCACCAACCGCTCCCGGGGACAGGGGGGGAAGTGGAGGGGAACCGAGGAGGGGCGGCTCGCCCTCCTCGACGCCCTTGTCTCCCACGCCGACGGCGTGGACCTCGAGATGGAGGCCCGCTCTGAGTCTATCCTCCACTTCGCCTACTGGCGCGGGGCCACCCTCATCCTCTCCCACCACGACTTTCACCGGACCCCCCCGCTGGCCCAACTCCGGCAGCGCATCGCCCGGATGCACCGCCTGGGGATCCAGCTCCGCCAGGGGGTCAACGGGGGCCCCGGCGCACCCATTGTGGCCAAAATCGCCACCCTGGTCCACGGCGAGGAGGACCTCCACCATCTCTTCGAGGCCGCCCGGACCGCCCGGGGGCCCGTGGCCGCCATCCCCCTGGGGCCCCGGGGGCTCCCCGGCCGGGTCCTCGCCGGCCTCTTCGGCTCCGTCCTAACCTACGGATACGTCACCCGCCCCGCGGGGCCCGGCCAGCCCGAGGTGGGACAACTGAAAGAGTGGGTGGATGGGCTCTACGGGGCTCCGCGCTGACTCGCGCCGCTACTCCCCCTTCTGTTCCCCTTCTCCCTTCCTCGCCACCCGAACCCTCTCTTCGAGTTCCTGGATGGCCCGCTTCTCCCGGGCAATCCTCTCCCGGTATTCGAGGATTTTCCTCCCGGTCTCGGGCCCCTCCTCGATGACGGGGACGTAGTCCTCCGGGGGGTAGTGGAGCCAGACGATGCGGCCGAAGCCGCAGGCCTCGCACCGGTAGGCAATCTCGCTGGCGGTGAACTCGAACCCCACGCTCTCCTGCTTCTGCATCTCGGCCTGGCATCGGGCGCAGGAACGAACCTGGTCGTAGGTGACCTTGGGGAGGTGGAGCCGCTTGAGGGACTCCTCCCAGACGATGTAGGAGCGGTCGTTGGTGCGCTTGCAGAGGTAGACGAGGCGGAAGATGGCGTTCTTCAGGTCCTCCTTGGTCCGGTAGTCCCCGCGGGAGATGCGGTTCTGGATGTCCTGCTTCTCCCGCTCCATCTGCTCCTGGCTCTCGGCCTCCTCCTCTTCCTCCCCCTTCTCCAGCAGTTCCCCGAGGGCCTGGAGGACCCAGGCCTCCCAGAAGGCGGTGTCAATGCGGTTCTCCCACAGAGCGAAATCCCCCACGAGGTCCTGCCGGAACCGGACGGAGAGCTTCTCCAAGACGCGGCGGGTGTAGTAGACGGCGGTCTGGTGCCGGGTGAAGGTGGTCTTGCTGATGGGGAACTCCTCCTCCAACTCGCCGCGGCTCCCCGGCTTGGCCGCAACCATCCAGCGGACCGATGCATCGAAGAGGAGGCGGGAGAAGACGGCGAGGAAGAGCCGGGCCCCCGGGCTGTCCGAATACTTCTGGACCTGGGTGTCGGAGGGGGGCGGGATGGTCTTCCGGAACCGCTTGACTGTCTTCTTCCACTCCCGGTCGTCGGGGACCGCCTCCCGGTAGAGTTCCTCCAGGATGCTGAGGGCCGGCTCCATCAGGGAGCGCGCCAGGTCGTCAGGGGCAGGATTGGCCATGGAGGGCTATGCCAGGAGGTTCCCCCCCGCTCAACGTTAAAAGTTATGTCCAAACAGCGGGCCATGGTGCATCATGGAGCCTCCCGCAGACCTGGACCGGCTCTGCCGCCGGGTGGCCGCCTGCCGCCGGTGCCCCCGCCTGGTCTCCCACCGGGAGGAGACCGCCCGCAGCCCGCCCCCGCGCCACCGGGGGGAGGACTACTGGGGCCGGCCCCTCCCCGGCTGGGGGGACCCCCGGGCCCGCCTGCTGGTGGTGGGGCTCGCCCCGGCGGCCCACGGGGGCAACCGCACCGGCCGGATGTTCACCGGGGACTCCAGCGGGACCACCCTCATGCGGGCCATGCACCGCGCCGGGTTCGCCTCGAAGCCCGACTCGGTCTCCCGGGACGACGGACTATTGCTCAAGGACGCATACATAACCGCCGTGGTCCGCTGCGCCCCGCCGGGCAACAGGCCCACTCCGAGGGAGACGGAGAACTGCCGGGGATACCTGGCGGAGGAACTCGAACTCCTCCGGGGGGTGCGGGCCATCCTCTGCCTCGGGAACATCGCATTCCAGGGGACCCTCGCCGCGCTCGCGGAGCGCGGAGCCGAGATTCCGCGGCCCCGGCCCCGGTTCGGCCACGGGGCCCGCCACCGGCTGGGACCCTACACGGTGATATGCTCGTATCACCCGAGCCGGCAGAACACCAACACGGGGAGGCTCACCCAGGGGATGCTGGACCGGGTGTTCCTCGATGCCCGACGCCTTAGCGCAGCACGGCCCCGAGGAGGTTCCTCTGGGCCCGGCGGAGGGTCTCCATGACGGTGGACTTGTCCTGGCCGAAGAGTTTCGCCAACTCCTGGAGGCGGACCCTCTTGGGGTTCTCGAAGTATCCCATCTCGTAGGCGGCGCGGAGGACCGACTGCTGCTTCGCGGTGAGGGCCCCCATGGGGCTGGTGGGGCCCACGTCCACGGTCTCGAAGCGGACCGCCTCGAACTGGAAGCCGGATGCTTTGGCGAGTTCCACCAGTCTGTGGAGGCTGGTGCCCTCTCCGACGAGGGTGATGCGGAGGCGGTCCCGGCGGACCTCGATGGGGTGGTCGAGGAGGATGTCGGGGAATGGCTTGATGAGCTGGCGCATGGCCCGGGTGGCCCGCAGGGTGACGAGGGCCACCCATGTGTCCCCCTCGGTGCGGAGGAGCCGGCTCCCGGGTCCCACCAGGGGGCTGGCCAGGAGTTCCTCGACCTTGACCTCGGGGCTCCGGGGGCGGACGCGGATGACCTGGGTGACCGTGTTGCGGTCGGAGCGGAGGATGTAGACCGAGAGGAGTTCCACCTGCCGGAGGAGGGGGGCGTATCCGAGGGCCTCCATGGTGGAGAGGGGGAGGTCAATGACCAGCCTCTGCATACCCCTCTCCCTGGGCCCCCGCGACTTAAGTCTATGCCAACTTGTTGGCGCGAAGGAAAATGGGGGCCGTGGCCAAGGGAGGGGCAGGGATGGAGCCTCTGGACCCGATTCCCCACGTCCCCACGCGCTACGATACGCGCTTCACCATGGACTACGCGAAGGGGAAGCAGCCCCAGCTGGCGCGGCTCTACGAGAAGGCGAAGAAGGAGCAGTGGAACGCCGCCCTGGACCTGGACTGGTCCATCGAGGTGGACCCCCAGCTGGAGAACTTCCCGGACTCGATGATTCCCGTCTACGGGACCCCCTTGTGGAAGGGGATGAGCCGGGAGCAGCGCATCGCCCTGCGGTTGGACTCAGCCTCCTGGATTCTCTCCCAGTTCCTCCACGGCGAGCAGGGGGCCCTCCTCACCACGGCGCAGATTGTGAACACGGTCCCCGACTACGACGCCAAACTCTACGCCTCCACCCAGGTGGTGGACGAGGGGCGCCACGTGGAGGTCTACAACCGCTACATCCAGGACAAGATGGGGACCATGTTCCCCATCAACCCCAACCTCCAGTCCATGCTCAACGACATCCTCGGGGAGTCCCGCTGGGACATGAAATACCTGGGGATGCAGATTCTCATCGAGGGGCTGGCCCTGGGAGCCTTCGGCATGATCCACAAGACCACCAAGGAGCCCCTCCTCCGGGAGCTGACGCGCTACGTGATGAAGGACGAGAGCCGCCACGTGGCCTTCGGGGTCATCGCCCTGGAGGACGTCTACAACACCATGAGCCGCGAGGAGGTGCGGGAGCGGGAGGAGTTCGCCTACCAGGGCTGCGTCCAGCTCCGGGACCGCTTCATCGCCTACGAGATTGCCCGGAAGAACGGAATCCCCGAGGAGATGTGGCTCCGGCAGGTCACCAACTCCAAGCTCCTCCTGGAGTTCCAGCAACTGCTCTTCACCCGCATCATGCCCTGCCTCAAGCGCATCGGCCTCCTCAGCGACGAAATCAAGCCCCGCTTCCAGGAGCTGGGGCTCCTGAAGTTCCAGAACGCCCCCCTGGACTTCGCGGACTTGTAAAAACAGGGACTCCGCCACGGTTTGGGAGAGCTTGACCCGGTTCCATCCGGTGAAAGTTTTATAAACTACGGCGTCGTCCCTGACAGCATGACACACCAATTCATTCCCCTATTGTGTTTCATTTCAATTACATGTTTATTCTTCACTGGCCCGGTCTTTGCAATTCCCAATCCTGCATCAACGTATTGCGTTGAACAAGGTTATCGATTGGAAATCAGAACAAACTCTTCATCCGGCGGTCAATTTGGCGTTTGCATCTTCTCAGATGGAAAGGAGTGTGGGGAGTGGGAATTTTTTAGAGGGGAATGCGGTGGTGAATATAAAAAAGAAACACAAGAAAAAGATTACACGGCGCATTATATCTTGGGTGTTATTGGTCTAATCGCCGTTGGTTCTATAAATTTCGCATTATTCAAGAGAAGAAGGAAAAAGTAAATCACGTCATTGAGCGGCGAATTTGTAAAGAAGAGCGGGGTCGGGTCCCGCTTCCCGGGACAACCCTTTATGTTTGTTCCGGGCGAAGCCCGGAACAAGCACATGAGAATCCACCACATCCCCGTCCCCTCCCCTTTTCCCATCGGGCCCACCAACGCCTACCTGCTGGAGGGGGACCCCCTCACCCTGATTGACACCGGGGTGCAGTCCAAGGCGGCCCTCCGGGGGCTGGAGCGGGGCCTCGAGGCCCTGGGCCACCCGTTGCGGAAGGTGGAGCGGGTCATCGTGACCCACGGCCACCAGGACCACTTCGGCCTCGCCCGCGAAGTGCGGGAGCGCTCCGGGGCGGAGGTGTGGGTCCACGCGTGGGACACCGAGTGGCTGGAGACCTACGAGGACTCCTACAACGGCTGGGTCGACAAAGGGGTGGCCATGGCCCGCAAGGGGGGGATGCCCGGCGCGGCGGCCATCGGCCTCCTCAAAATGTGGACTCCCCTGCGGCGCACCGCCTCGGCGGTGGATGTGGCCCGCAGCCTCGACGACGGCGACAGGTTCCGGGTGGACGACGAGGAGTTCCACGTGCTCCACACCCCCGGCCACTGCCCCGGCGAAATCGTGGTCCACGCCCCCGGGC
>JACQPP010000015.1 GCA_016207465.1 Methanobacteriota archaeon | reverse complement strand
TGCTGGTACTGCTTCTTCTACGCCAAGGAGAACTAGCCCATCTACGAGCCCAGCCTGGACTCCATCAAGTTCATGCTGAAGCGCATGAAGATGGTGAAGCCCGTGGGGGCCAACGCCGTGCAGATCACCGGCGGGGAGCCCACCCTGCGGGACGACATCCTGGACATCATCCGCGCGGCCAAGGAGCTCGGCTACGACCACGTCCAATTGAACACCAACGGCCTCCGTCTGGCCAACGACCCGGACTTCGCCATGCAGGTGCGGGCCGCCGGCTCCAACAACCTCTACATGTCCTTCGACGGCGTGACCCCCCAGACCGGCTCCAAGAACTACTGGGAGGTCCCCCGGGCCCTGGACAACTGCCGCCGGGCGGGCCTCGGCGTGGTGCTGGTCCCGACGGTCATCGGCGGGGTCAACGACCACGAGCTGGGGGACATGATCCGGTTCGGCTCCGCGAACATGGACATCGTGCGCTCGGTGAACTTCCAGCCGGTGTCCCTGGTGGGGCGCATCCCGGAGAACCTGCGGAAGCAGCAGCGCATCACCATCCCCGGGGCCATCAAGAAAATCGAGGAGCAGACCGACGGCCAGATTGGCCGGGAGGACTTCTTCCCGGTGCCCTGCGCCAAGCAGATCACCGACTTCATCGAGGCCATCAAGGAGCAGCCCAAGTACCGGCTCTCCATCCACTTCGCCTGCGGCATGGCCACCTACGTCTTCAAGGATCAGGACCGACAGAACAAATTGGTCCCCATCACCCGGTTCTTCGACGTGGAGGGCTTCTTCGAGTACCTGGGCCGGCTCACCGAGGAAATCAACGGCGCCAGCCACCGCCGCCTCGCCAAGGCCAAGGTCGTCGGCAAGCTGCTGCTGAACATCGGCAAATACCTGGACGAGAAGGAGAAGCCCCGGCACCTGAAGTTCGGGCGGATGCTGGCGGGGGCCATGACCGGGGGCAACTACCACGGCCTGGCCGACTTCCACTACAACTCCCTCTTCATCGGAATGATGCACTTCCAGGACCCCTACAACTGGGACATCGACCGCATCCACAAGTGCGACATCCACTATGCAGTGCCGGATGGGCGGGTGCTCCCCTTCTGCACCTTCAACGTCATCCCCGAGATGTACCGGGACAAGGTCCAGCGCAAATACAGCATTCCGGCCGTCGAGTGGGAGCGCAAGACCCAGAAGAAGCTGGAGGCCGAGAAGTACCACCGCAGGCTCACCCCGGAGGAGATGCGGGTCATCGTCGCCCAATACGACGCCATCCGCCGGAGCAGGGACCGCACCCCCCTCCTCCAGAGCGACTGGGGCCAGGCGGCCCTCCAGCAGGACTTCGCCAATGTCCTCGCGGGCCCCGGCGCCGGAGGCTCCAGCATTCTCCCCCTCCTGAACCCGGATGCGGCCATCCGCGGCGGAGGGTGCGGCTCCGGCTGCGGCGCCGCCAAGATTGCCGACGCCCTCGACCAGGTCACCATCGAGGACCTCAAGAAAACGGAGTAGAACGTATGGCCCGGTACCGGATTGAATACGACCGCAAGGGGTGCATCGGCGCGGGGACCTGCGCCGTCATCCACGAGGAGGCCTATGTCATGAACGGGGACTCCAAGGCCGACCTCGTCGGCTCCAGCCAAGACGCCGCCACCGGCTTCTTCCTCCGGGAGATTGGCGAGCCCGACCTCACCCTCCACAAGCAGGCCGCCGAGGGATGCCCTGCCCTCGCCATCCACATCAAGAACCTCGACACCGGCGAGGAAATCCTCTGAGGAATTTCTCCGACCATGGCCACCGACACCCAACGACCCGTCCCGGAACTACGACAAACGTCGGCCCGCCTGAACGACAAGCAGGGTTGGCCGTCGCCCCGCGGGGCGACGGCGGCCAATGACAGGGCCCCGATTGCCATCACCAGCCGCGCGTCCAGCGAGTTCCTCTCCCTCTCCCGCCAGCAGAAGAAGCAGGGCTGGGGCCTCCGGGTCTCCATGGTCGGCGTCGGCTGCTCCGGCTACGCCTACAGCATCGAATTCCAGAAGAGGCCCAGCCGGGGCGATCGTGTCATCTCCACCCGGGGCCTCCGGGTCTTCCTCGAGTCCAAGAGCCTCCGCTACCTGGAGGGGGCCGTCATTGACTACGAGGAGAGGGAGCGGGGCTTCCGGGTCTTCAACCCCAACGCGGAGCGCCCGTCGGGCAACGGCGGCCGCCTCCAACTGGAGGACTAGCCATGGCGAAGATTCGCATCGTCTACAACGCCAAGGGATGCATCGGCTCGGGCCACTGCGTCCTCTCCGACCCCTACGACTTCACCCTCGACGAGAACTTCCACGCCGTCATGAAGGAGGGCCGGGAGATGGGGGGCCTCAACGGCGGGGTCTGGGTGAAGGAGTGCGAGACCGAGGAGACCCACCTGGCCATCAACGCGGCCCGCACCTGCACCCCCCGGGTCATCACCGTCTTCCAGCAGGTCGAGGAGAACGGCAGGCAGACCTGGAGGAGGCTCTGATGAACGGAGACAAGGTGGCGGTCATCGGCATCGGCACCACCCCCTTCGGGGAACTCTGGGAGCGCAGCCTCCCCGACCTCTTCCTCGAGGCCGGGGTCAAGGCCATCGAGGACGCCGGAATCCCCGGCGAGGAGGTGGACGAAATCTACGGGGGCTCCATGTCCACCGGCCTCTTCATCCAGCAGGAGCACCTGGGGGCCCTCGTCGCCGACCGGGCGGGCCTCACCCCCATCCCCTCCACCCGCATCGAGGCCGCCTGCGCCAGCGGCGGGGCCGCCCTCCGCCAGGGCATCCTCTCCATCCTCGCCGGAGAATCCGAGATTGTCGTCGTCGGGGGCGTCGAGAAGATGACCGACACCCAGAACGCCGCCGGAATCCTCGCCACCGCCAGCGACGCCGAGTGGGAGTCGGCCGCCGGGGCCACCTTCACCGCCCTCAACGCCCTCATGGCCCGCGCCCACATGCACCGCTACGGGACCACCCGGGGGCAGCTCAGCCAGGTGGCCGTCCAGAACCACCGCAACGCCCTCGACAACCCCCACGCCCACCTGCACCGCGCCATCACCCCCGAGGAGGTCCTGGAGAGCCCCCGGGTGGCCGACCCCCTCCACATGCTCGACTGCGCCCCCGTCAGCGACGGGGCCGCCGCCGTGGTCCTCGCCTCCGCCGAGGCGGCCCGCAGGTACACCGACACCCCCGTGTGGGTCGCCGCCAGCGCCCAGGCCAGCGACACCCTCGCCCTCCACGACCGGGACCCCACCCGCATGGCCGCCACCGTGGAGGCCGGAAAACGCGCCTACGCCCAGGCGGGCCTCGGCCCCCGGGACATCCGCTTCGCCGAGCTCCACGATGCCTTCACCATCACCGAAATCCTCTCCCTGGAGGACCTCGGCTTCGCCCCCAAGGGCCAGGGGGGCCGCCTGGTGGAGGACGGCCTCACCGAGCGCGGGGGGATGCTCCCCGTCAACCCCGGCGGGGGACTCAAGGGCTGCGGCCACCCTGTGGGGGCCACCGGCCTCCGCCAGGTCGTGGAGGCCGCCCGCCACCTCCGCGGCGACGCCGGCCGGCGCCAGGTCCCCGGCGAGACCGCCCTCACCCAGAACATCGGTGGCTCCGGGGCCACCGTCGTCGTAACCATCCTCCGGAGGTGACACACCCATGATTGTCGACAACAATGTCTGCCTGCACTGCGGCGCCTGCATCGGCATCTGTCCGCCCAACGCCATGTTCCTCTACGAGACCTCCACCATCGTCTTCCTCCCCCACTGCACCGAATGCGGCCTCTGCGCGCAGGTCTGCCCCGTGGGCGCCATTGACGGCACCCCCGGGGAACCCACACCCCCCGCCCTCCGAAAGGCCGGGGCCGCCGCCGTCAGCGGCAGCGGCAACGGAAACGGAAACGGCCACGGGGTGGAGGCGGCCCCATGAGGACCATCGAGACCGACGTCCTGGTGGTGGGCGCGGGGCCCGCGGGCTCCATGGCCGCCAAATACGCGGCCCTCGGGGGAGCCCGGACCCTCCTCATCGAGAAGCGCCAGGAAATCGGCTCCCCGGTGCGCTGCGGCGAGGGGGTCTCCCGCTCCTGGATGGAGGAATGCGGGGTCAAGCCCGACCCCCGCTGGATTGCCAACCAGGTGGAGGGGGCCCGCATCTACGCCCCCAACGGGGCCTGCATGATTGTCAACGAGAAACAAGCAGGCAATGAAGTCGGCATCGTCCTTGAGCGGGACCAGTTCGACAAGGCCCTGGCCGAGCAGGCCATCAAGGCGGGGGCCGACGTCCTCCTCAAGACCTACGCCTCCAACATCACCCGCTCCAACGGCACCGTCACCGGCATCACGGGCAAGACCCTCGGGGAGGACCTGGAGGTCAAGGCCAAGGTGGTCATCGGGGCCGACGGGTTCGAATCCCAAGTCGGTCGCTGGGCGGGTCTCCACACCGGCCTCAAGACCCGCGACGTGGACGCCACCCTCCAGTACCGCCTCGCCAACATAGACTGCGACAGGCGCTACTGCGACTTCTACCTGGGCTCCATCGCCCCCGGGGGATACATCTGGGTCTTCCCCAAGGGGGAGGACGTGGCCAACGTGGGCATCGGGGTCCAGCTCTCCCAGCTCCAGGGCAAGGCGGACACCCGGAGCCTCCTCGACCGGTGGATTGCCCGGCAGCCCGGCCTCGCCAAGGGCAAGCCCCTGGACATCGTCGCCGGGGCCGTCTCCACCTGCAAGCCCCTCCCCAAAACAGTCACCGGGGGACTCATGCTGGTGGGCGACGCGGCGCGCCTCATTGACCCCATCACCGGCGGCGGCATCGCCAATGGGTGCATCTCCGGCAAACTCGCCGGGGAGGTGGCCGCCCAGGCCCTCCAGGCCGGCGACGTGAGCCCCCAGTTCCTCCACAAGTACGAGAGGGCCTGGAGGGCCCGCATGGAGAAGACCCTCCTCCGCAACTGGATGGCCAAGGAGAAGCTGGTGAAACTCAGCGACGACGTCTTCAACCGCATCATCGCCACCCTCGCCGAGGTCAACCTCCCCCACCTCACCACCTACACCCTCCTCAAGGCGGTGCAGGAGAAGCACCCCGAACTGGTGAAGGAGCTCGCCGAGCTCCTCACCGAGCCATAGAGGCCCCCCATGTCCAGCATCGCCCAGTGGTGGACCCTGGTCCGGGGGCCGAACCTGGTGCTGGCCTTCGCCGGGGTCCTCGCCGGGGCCCTCGCGGGCGCAGGCCCCTCCGGCCTCCAGCGGTGGGAGGTCCCCGTGGCCGCCCTCGGCGCCGTCCTCATCACCGCCGGGGGCAACGTTCTCAACGACCTCGGGGACCTCGAAGTGGACCGGGTCAACCGCCCCGCGCGGCCCCTCCCCTCGGGGACCATCCCCATCGAGAGAATCCGGGGGGTCCCGCGCGCCGGGTTCTCCCTCGGCCTCCTCTGCGCCATGGCCGCCGGCCCCCTCCCCCTGCTGGTGGCCGCGGCCGCCATCGCCACCCTCTCCCTCTACGAGAACCGGCTCAAGCTGGGCCCCGCCAAGAACCTCCCCGTCTCCATCGCCGTGGGCCTCCTCTTCCCCTACGGCGGCCTGGTGGTGGGCAACCCCCTCCCCGGGGCCCTCCTCGGCCTCCTCGCCTTCCTCGCCACACTGGGCCGGGAGGTCGCGAAGGACCTGGAGGACCTCTCCGGGGACCGCCGGGAGCGCACCACCCTCGCCTCGGTCTTGGGCCCCCGCCGGGCCGGCCTCTTCGCCTCCGGGGCCCTCGCCGGGGCCATCCTCGTGAGCCCCCTCCCCAGCCTCCTCGGCCTTCTCCCCCCCGCCTACCTGACGGCGGCCCTCGGCGCCGACCTCCTCTTCCTCCTCTCCGCCGCCACCGTCCGGGCCGCCCCCTCCTCGGCCCGCCGCTTCGCCAAAGGGGGCATGGCCCTCGCCGTCGCCGGCCTCCTCCTCGGAGTGGCCATATGAATGAAAACGGGAAGGAAAGCGGCAGCGGCCGGGGCGTCTTCTCCTACCTCCGGGCCCGCCTCGAGGCCGAGGGGAGGCTCCACATGGTTCTCCTCGACCCCGACAAGTTCACCCCCGAGCGCGCCGCCCAGGCGGCCCATGCCGCCGGCCTCGCCGGGAGCAGCGCCATCATGGTGGGGGGCTCCACCGGAGTCACCCCCCAGCGCCTCGACCGCCTCCTCCAGGCCGTCCGCCAGGCCACCCGCCTCCCCACCATCCTCTTCCCAGGGGGCGCGGGGGGGCTCTCCCGCCACGCCGACGCCGTCTACTTCATGAGCCTCCTCAACTCCCGCAGCCCCCGCTTCCTCGTCCAGGAGCCCCGCCGCGGAGCCCGCGCCGTGCGCAAACTCGGCCTCGAGCCCATCCCCATGGGATACCTGGTGGTGGCCCCCGGCCAGCAGGTGGGACGCGTCGGAAGGGCCCGCCTCATCCCCCGCGACCGCCCCGAGGAGGCCGCCGAATACGCCCTCACCGCCGAACTCTTCGGGATGCACCTCGTCTACCTCGAGGCGGGCTCCGGGGCCCCCGAGCCCATCCCCCCGGAGATGGTCCGCCGGGTCAAGGAGGCCATCCACGTCCCCCTCGTCGTCGGAGGCGGCATCCGCACCCCCCGCCAGGCCCGGGAACTCGCCCGCGCTGGGGCCGACATCCTCGTCACCGGAACCCTCCTCGAAAGTATAATGCCGTCGCCCCCGGGTGCGACGGCGGCCAACCACGACGGGGGCGACGTGGAGCCCATCCTCCGCGAAATCATCTCCGCGATACGGGGCGCCCCCGCCATCCCGGCCGCGTAAGCCCATGTCCTTCGACTCCTCGGTGTCCCGCCTCCAGGGCTACCTCTTCCGCGCTCCACCTGCTCGCATTACAGTTGGCATCTCCATCCTGGTTTCCCTCCTCGCCATCCCCCTCCTCGGCGGGCTGCGGGAGGCCCTCCTGATGTCGGTCATCCCCGCCGTGGCCGCCGCACTCCTCACCCACCCCATGGTTCGAATCCTCGGGGGCACATTCACCCTCCGCCGCTCGGCCCTCCTCTCCCTGGTGGGGGCCTTCGGCCTCCTCCTCTTCCTCCTCGCCCACCGGGCCGGGGCCCCCTGGCTCCACCTCCCCACCCTCGGCGGCTTCTACCTGGGCCTCGGATTCCTCTGGGGGTTCCGCACCGTCCTCCTCGTCGCCATCGCCCGCCTCCACCCCCTCATGGCGCTCCCCGCCGGCCTGCACACCCTCCCCGCCCTCCTCGGGGCCGCCCTCCTCGGGCCGGTCCCCTGGACCCCGGTCCTCCTGGTGATGCTCCTCTTCCTGGCCGCCTCCCTCTTCTACCTCTGGGTGGTGGACGCCCCCATGCGGAGGCTCCTGGGGACCCCCGGATACCCCTTCTTCCGCGGCTACCTCTCCCAGAAGGACGAGCCACAACGATTGGAGTCATTCTTCGCCTCCATCGGGGAGCCCGCCGACCTCCCGGTGTCGGCCTTCGACTTCCAGACCCCCCAGGGGAAACGCAAGGCCGCCTTCGTCGTCTCCATGGCCCACCCCGGCCCCGTGGGCCACGTCGGCGGGGGAAACCTCTCGGAGAGATTTGCCGGGGCCCTCGATGGCCCGGTGTTCCCCTTCCACGGCGCGACCCACTACGACATGAGCCCCGCCACCACGCCGGGGGCACAGCAGGTGGTGGAGGCGGCCCGCCGCGCCCTCGACCGGGTGAAACCCGCGCCGGGGGCCACCCCATCCATAACCGTCTCCCGCGGCTGGTTCCAGGTTCACGCCCAGAGGTTCGGAGACAGCATCCTGCTGGTGGCCAGCCCCCTCCAGCCCGCCGACGACCTCGACTTCTCCCTGGGATTGCTGGCCGCCGCCTCGGCCGGCAGAGACGGCATCCGGACCGTGACCCTGGCCGACGCCCACAACCTCGGAACAGAGGACGCCCCGGTGGTGGCCCCCGGGACCCGCCCCGCCAGCGACCTCATGGGGGCCATCGGGGAGGCCCTCCGCCTCCTGGAGCGGGAGCCCCTCCACCCCCTCCGCATGGGGGTCGCCTCCATGCAGGTCCAGGGCTCCACCCTCGGGGCCCTCGGGCTCCAGGCCGCCGTGGCCGAGGCCGGGGGCCAGCGCACCGCCTACCTCCTCTTCGACGGCAACAACATGGCCCCCGGGCTCCGGGAGAAACTCGCCGAGGGGCTCCCGGTGGACCGGGTGGTCGTCGCGACCACGGACACCCACACCGTCAACCTCCTCCAGGTCCGCAACTACGTCGGGTCCAGCGGGGACGAGGAGGCCCTCCGGGAGGCCGCCCGCCGGATGGTGCAGGCTGCGCTGGCCGACCTCGAAGAGGTCCGCGCGGGGGCCCACACCGAGGTCGCGGAGGGGGTGCGGACCCTCGGTCCCCAGAGGAGCGCCATGCTCGTCAGCACCGCCCACGCCGTCTCCATCCTGGGGACCACCCTCGGGGTGGTGCTCACCCTCCTGGCCTCGGGGGTGGGGCTGTGGGTGCTGGCGAGGATGGGAAACTAAACATAGCAAAGTTTAAATAAATAAACATTGATAAACGTATATTGATGTCCGTCAAGACCATCACTGTCACC
>JACQPP010000149.1 GCA_016207465.1 Methanobacteriota archaeon | reverse complement strand
GGGGTGGATGGCGCTGGTGACCCTGCGCTCGCTACCGGCGTCGCGGGAGCATCTGCGGGTGGGGACGGCGGGCCATGTGGACCACGGGAAGTCCACCCTGCTGGGGACGCTCATTACGGGGCATCTGGACGATGGGGCGGGGCGGACGCGGCTCTATCTGGATGTGCTGCCCCATGAGGTGGAGCGGGGGCTCTCCGCGGAGCTGTCGTATGGCCTGCTGGGGTTCCGCAATGGGGGGGAGGTTCTGCGTCTGCGGGACCCCTTCTCGAAGCCCGACCGGGCGCGGGTGGCGGCGGAGAGCGAGCGGCTGGTCTCCTTCGTGGACACGGTGGGCCACGAGCCATGGCTGCGCACGACCATCCGGGGCATCGTGGGGCAGAAGCTGGACTATGGCCTGCTGGTGGTGGCCGCCGACGACGGGGTGACCCACATCACCCGGGAGCACCTGGGCATCCTCCTGGCCATGGAGTTGCCCACGCTGGTGGTTCTCACGAAGGTGGACCGGGCGACCCCCCGGCAGATGGAGCGCACCGAGGCCCAGGTGGCCGCGCTGGGGGAGCGCATCGGCCGCGGCCTTTTGCACATCCGTGCCCCCGCCGACCTCCCTGGGGTATTGGAGCACCCGGGGCTCTTGCGGAGCCACATCCCGGTGCTGCGGGCCAGCGCCGTGACCGGGGAGGGGCTCCCCCTGCTGGAGGAGTTGCTGCGGCGGCTCCCGGTGCGCAACGGGGAGGTGCGGCGCTCTTTCCAGATGTACATTGACAAGGTCTACCAGGTCACCGGCGTGGGGACGGTGGTGAGCGGCACCGTGAGGCAGGGGACCGCCCGGGTGGGGGACCTGCTCCACCTGGGGCCCCGGCCCGACGGCTCCTACGCGGAGGTGCGGGTGAACTCCATCGAGATGCACTACCACCGCATCCCCATGGCGCGGCCGGGAGAGGTGGTGGGCGTCGCCGTCAAGGGGGTGCGCTCCGGGGAAATCCACCGGGGGATGTGCCTCTGCAACGGCAACGCCCGGGCTGTGCGGGAGTTCGAGGCCGAGGTGGCCATCCTCCACCACCCCACTCGCATCCGCCGCGGATACGAGCCGGTGGTCCACCTGGAGACCGTCTGCGAGACCGCCCGCTTCCAGGAGATGGAGAGCGACTACATGATGGCGGGCCAGACCGGCCGGGTCCGCATGTCCTTCAAGTTCCACCCCTACTTCGTCCAGGAGGGACAGAAGTTCGTCTTCCGCGAGGGGAGGTCCAAGGGCGTGGGCCGCGTCACCCGAGTGGTCCACTGATGCCCGGACCCCCCGCTGGACCCCACACCCACCGGGGCTACGCGACCCCCGAGGGGACCCAAAGATACGCCACGCGCATCCCCGGACTGTCCCCCGACCACTTCTCCACCGCCCAGGGCCTCCGGCTCTCCAGCATCGGGCTGGGAACCTACCTGGGGAACCCCGACGAGGCCGCCCAGCAGCGATACATCGAGGCCCTCCGCCGCGCCGTGGCCCTCGGGGCGAACCACGTTGACACCGCCATCAACTACCGGTTCCAGAGGAGCGAGCGGGCCATCGGGGAGGCCCTGGAGCAGATGCTCCACGCCAAGGAACTCAAGCGCGATGAGGTCTTCATCGCGACGAAGGGGGGATACCTCCCCTTCGACACCGCGCCCCCCCGCGACCCCTGGGAATACCTCCTCAAGGAGGTCATCCGGCCCGGCCTCGCCCGGGAGGAGGACATCGTGGCGGGATGCCACTGCCTCGCCCCCTCCTACATCGAGGGGATGCTCAAGATGAGCCTCCGGAACATGCGCCTCGACACCATTGACCTCTACTACCTCCACAACCCCGAGCAGCAGCTCGACGAGATTCCCCGCGAGGAGTTCCACCAGCGCCTCCGCGCGGCCTTCCAGTTGCTGGAGAAAAAAGTGGGGGAGGGGGCCATCCGGTGGTATGGCACCGCCACCTGGAACGGATACCGCGTGGGCCCGGAGGACCCCGGCCACCTCTCTCTCCAGGAGGTCCTCAACATCGCCCGCGAGGCCGGCGGCGAGGGCCACCACCTCCGCTTCCTCCAGGCCCCCTGCAACCTCGCCATGCCCGAACTCTTCCTCGCCCCCACCCAGGTGCTCGACGGAAAGCGGATGCCACTGCTGGAGGCCGCCCGGAAACTCGGGGTCCATGTCGTCTGCTCCGCCTCCCTGATGCAGAGCCGCCTCGCCCGGGGGCTCCCCGGGGCGGTGGCGGGCGTCCTCCCCGGGCTCCAGAGCGACGCCCAGAGAGCCATCCAGTTCGTGCGCTCGACCCCGGGGGTCACCACCGCACTGGTGGGAATGGGCCGCGCGGAACACGCGGAGCACAACCTGGAGGTGGCTCGGGTGGCCCGGGCGAAGGCGGATGGATTCCAGGCGCTCTACCGGAAGCCGGATTAATCCCTGATGTCGCTCCCAATCCCCGGGAGCACAATCCGCTTCTCCCTGGGGGTGGGCTCCGTGACCTCGGGCCACCGCCCGGGGACGGGGTCCGGTCCCTCCAGCACGGAGGGGGTGGGCCGGGGGTCTCCGACGACGAGGCGCTGGGGGTTCTTGCGGACATCGAGAGAGAACTCGAGGGGGATGTGGTTGGGGTCGTAGGTGTAGATGGAGTGGATGGTCCCGTGGTCGATGACCTCGCTCACCTCGAATCCGGCGGCGGCCAGCCGGTCCTTGACGGCCCAGAGGTCCTCCTCGGTGGCGACCCCGAAGGCCACGTGGTCGAAGCCCCAGGGGCCCCGCACGGGCTGGCCGTGGGGCTTCCGGGGGAGGGGCTGGACCCCGGGCCACTCGAAGAAGGCGATGCCGTTCACGCCGTCAATGGAGAAGAAGTAGTGGCGGTATCCGGGCTCCCCGATGGCGGCGGTGAGGCGGAAGCCGAGCAGGTCCCGGTAGAAATGGATGGTCTTCTCCATGTCCCCGGTGGCCATGGCCAGGTGGTTGACCCCCTGGTAGCGGATGTCCCCGGGGCTCCGGGGGGTCTTCCGGGTCTCGATGATTTGCTTCATCGCATGTTCAGGGTTTGACCTCTGTTCTCCGGTCTCCCTCGTATTTATAGACCACACCCGGTTGCTCGTCGCGGGTCTTCTTGTGGCTCCCGTCGCAGTAGGGCTTGTTCTTCGACAGGCCGCAGGCGCAGATGTAGAGGGGGAACTTCCCCTCCTTGACGGCGTAGGGGCCGGTCTGTTCGTTGGTGAGGATTCGGGTCATGGACACCTCCAAATTTCCTTATGATACCAGGTAGCCATAGTAAACTATATAAGGGTTACGTGGCATAGGGTCCATCAGGTATCCCCCATGCCACCGGATTCCTTCTGCGGGGTGAGCGCCACCATCCAGGCGGTGGGCACCGAGTGGAAGTTGCGCATCGTCCACCACCTCCTGGAGGGGCCTCGGCGGTTCAACCAGTTGAAGGAGGCGATGCCCGATGTCTCCTCGAAGACCCTCTCCCGGACCCTCAAGGCCCTGCAGGAGGGGGGACTGGTCTCCCGCCGGGTCCACGCCGAGGGGCCCCTGGCGGTGGAGTATTCCCTGACCCCTGGGGGAATGGACATGGAGCCCCTGGTGAGGGAGATGCGGAGGTGGGGAGAAACATGGCTGAGGCCCGGGCGCGGAGGAGGACGCATCCGGGCCTAGCCCATGCCTGTCTCTCCCTCGGACCGGGGCTACGAGCTGCTGGAACTGCTGGACCCCCTGTTGCTGGAGGAGATTCACGAGGCGGCGACCCGCCACGGGAGGGTGGACAGGGCGGGGGTGCGGAACCGGGGGGCGCTGGTGCATCTGGCCCAGAAATTGGGGGAGATGGGGGAGGCCCGCGAGCCCCCCGAGATGATTGCGGCCTACGGGATGTGGTATGTCATCATGGAGCAGGTGTTCAGTGACGGGAACCACCGGACCGCCATGGCCCTGGGGCTCTTCGTCCTCCAGGTGTTCGGGCTCGACCTCCCCATGGACGAGCGGGAGTTGGCCCGGTTCGTGCGCTCCATTGACACCCGGGGGCTCTCCCCGGAGCAGATTGGAGAGACGATTGCCGCCCAGATGGTGCGAAAGTAGTCCTCAGGGGTGGTTGGCGGCGCGGGCGAGGGCCTCGACGGCGGCGCACTCCCCGCATCCGGCGACCCCCCGGGGGGGCTTCTCCATGTCGTGGATGCGGCGGACCTCCCGGAGGAGCGGGGGGAGGAGGCGCTCGGCCTTCATCTCCACGGGGAGGAGGCGGGGGGCGAAGCCGAGGTTCATCTGGTCCCGGGAGAGGGCAAGGTGGCCGTCGGGGTCGAGGTCGCCCCGGGGCTCGAAGTAGATGAGGCTCAGCCCCGAGACGGGGGCCACCTGGTGGTGCTGGCCGATGAGGGCGTAGGCGTTGAGCTGGACCTCGTATTTGGGAAAGAGGGAGTCCTGGGTCCCGGTGAACCGGGCGGTCTTGTAGTCCACGATGTGGTAGGAGCCGTCCCGGAGGCGGAGGATGTCATCGGGGGTCCCGGTGAGGACCACCCCGCTGCCGGGGTCGAGGAAGCGGTACTTCTGGGCCCCGGGGACCGGCAGGCAGCCGACCACCGGGCCGACGTCGGGGAACCACCCGGGGAGTTTTCCGGTGCGCTCCATGTGGGCGTGGACCACCTTCTTGGTGTAGGAGTCAATGCTGGAGAAGATGCCCGGGAGCCCCATCCGGAAAGGGAGGCTCTTCAGGTGGACCTGTAACCAGAAACAGCGAGGGCAAAAATCGGGTAGGGCAAGGAGACCTAAGTTGCCAGCGGAAATCCGGGGAGATTCGGCCATGTCAGACTTCCTGACGTTGTGGGAGAAAGCCCGAAGGGCTTCGACCCCATATGAAAGCACTTCGTTTTCTCGATTGGGAGGAGGGGTAGAGGGGAGGTGGAACCTCCCTCTGGGAGCAGAAGCCGGGGAGGGCGAGGGCGCCCAGGTTCCCCGCGGAAATCTGGGGGGCCCCCGGCGATTGGAGTCTTCGTTCTGAACGCATCAAAAGAAAGAAACTGGATTTACTCTTTGTGGTCTCCGAGGAGGCGGAGGGACTCGGTGTGGGTCTCGCAGACGTTGTGGACCAGCCTCTGGGAGAGGTGGCGGAGCCACGCCTTCTTGCGGGCCTCGAGGGCGGCGAGCCTCCCGGTGAAGGGGTGGATGTCCCCGGTCTCCCGGGCGGCCCGGCGGGCCTCCCTCCTCTCCTTCATCTCCTGGAGCAGGCACTCGGCGTCCTTCATCATGGAGAGAGAGGCCGCGTCAATATAAATAAGTTCGCCCGCGGTTCATCCGCCCGCCACCGGGGGGAATATGGCGACCTCGTCTCCCTCGGAGAGGGGGGTGTCGAGTCCCTCCCCGTATTCGACCTGGTCGCCGTTGAGCATCACGTTGATGGCGGGGCGGAGCTCCCCCTTCTCGTCGAAGAGCATCCCCCGGAGTCCGGGGTGGCGGCGGATGGCCTCCTCCAGGAGGGCCCGGAGGGTGGCCCCCTCGGGGATGTCCATCTCCACCTCGGGCCTCCCCAGGGCCTCGCCGAGGTTGGCGAAGGCCTTCAGGGTGACCTTCATGGCGACCCCTGGATGGCGGGCAGGCGGGCCCGCAGGTCCCGCTGGCGGGGGAGCCCGGCGCGGGCCCCCATCTTGCCGATGCAGGCGGCCGCGGCCAGGGCCCCGAGGACGGAGGCCTCTCGGAGGGGACGTCCCCCTAAGAGGCCGTAGAGGAATCCGGCGTTGAAGGCGTCCCCGGCCCCGGTGGTGTCCACCACGCGGCGGGCGAGGCTGGGGACGTGGAAGGTCTCTCCGGGGGAGACCGCGGTGGCCCCGCGGGGCCCCTGTTTCACCGCGACGAGGGTGGGGCCACGGCGGAGGAGGCGGCGGGCCCCGGGCACCGCGGGGAGGCCGGTGAGGAGGCGCACCTCTTCCTCGGAGGGGAGGAGGACGTCGCAGTGGCGGAGGAGGGGGTCGAGGGCATGTAGGCCGCGGCGGGCGTAGAGGGCGCCGGGGTCGAGGCTCACCTGGCCCCGGAAGTCGCGGGCCATCCGGGCCTGGGCCCGGAGGGGTCCGGGGTCGTGGAGGCAGGCGAAGGAGGAGAGGTGGAGCCAGCGGGCCCCCCGCAGCATGGCAGGGGGGGCATCGGAGGGGGTGAGGGTGTCGTTGGCGCCGGGGTCCACGAGGAGGGTGCGCTCCCCCCGGGGGTCCACCAGTGAGAGGGCCTGGCCGGTGGCCCCGACGGCGCGGCGGATGGCGCGGGTGGAGACCCCCTCCCGCCGCATCTCGTCGAGGACCCGCTGGCCCCCGGTGTCCCGTCCCACCCGGCCGATGAACCCGGTGGGGACCCCGAGGCGGGCGAGCCCCACGGTGGTGTTGGCCGCCGAGCCCCCGAGGGCGGTGTGGGTCTCGCGAACCGCCGCCTCTCCCCCGGGGGCGGGGATGCGCTCCACCCGGAGGAGATGGTCCACGTTGAGGGCCCCGCAGCCGAGGAATTCGGGGGTTCGGGTGGAGGGCATGTTTTATCGTCCCCGGGTTCTCATTCAGGAGAGGAGGCTATATCTGTTGCCCATGTTCCGCGTGTTCCCCGCCGTGGACATCCGGGGGGGCAAGTGCGTGACCCTGGAGCAGGGGAGGCCCGACCGGGTGCTGGTGGAGCGCCCCGACCCGGTGGCCGTGGCCCGGGAGTGGGTGCGGCGGGGGGCCCGCTGCCTCCACGTGGTGGACCTGGACGCGGTCTTCGGCACCGGCGAGAACACCCCGCTGCTGGGGGCCATCCGGCAGGCGGCCCCCGGCGTGTTCATCCAGGCGGGCGGGGGCATCCGGAGCCTCCCGCGGGCGGAGCAGGTGGCGGCCCTGGGGCCCGACCGGGTCATCCTGGGGACCGCGGCGGTGGAGGACCCCACCGTCCTCTACCGGGTGCGGAGCAAGCTCCCCAAGGAGCGGGTGATGGTGGCGGTGGACGGGAGCCGGGGGATGGTGCTGAGCCGGGGGTGGGCCCGCTCCACGGGCATCTCCATTGACGACTTCGTGGGCCGGGCGGCCCCCTGGGTGGGGGCCCTTCTCTACACCGACGTGGATGTGGAGGGACAGATGAAGGGGGTGCGCTCCGACTCCATCCGCCAGGTGGTGGAGTGCGCCCGCGTCCCGGTGGTGGTGGCCGGGGGGGTGGCCACTCTGGAGGACGTGAAGCGCGCCCGGGAGGCGGGGGCCGCGGGGTGCGTCATCGGCCTCGCCCTCTACAACAACTCCATACGCCTGGAGGACGCGCTGAAACTGGAGGCCGCATGAAGCGCAAGGCCAGCCTGCGGAGGAACACCCGGGAGACCCGGGTGGAGGCCACCCTCGACATCGACGGCCGGGGCCGGGCCCGGGTGGACACCGGGGTCCCCTTCCTCGACCATATGCTCACCAGCCTCGCCGTCCACGGGGCCTGGGACCTCGCCCTCCGGGCCCGGGGGGACCTGAAGACCGGGGATCACCACACCGTGGAGGACGTGGCCATCGTCCTCGGCAAAGCCCTGGCGGAGGCCGTCGCCTCCGGCCCCCCGGTGATGCGGTTCGGCGAGGCCGCCGTCCCCATGGACGAGAGCATCGCCCGCGTGTCCCTCGACATCGGGGGCCGGGCCCACACGGTCTTCCGGGGGGAGTTCTCCGAGAAGCGCATCGGCGGGCTGACCACCCGCAACGCCCGCCACTTCTTCGAGACCCTCGCCAGGAGCGCCTCCCTCACCCTCCACGTCCACGTCGAGGGGGACGACGACCACCACAAACTCGAGGCCGCCTTCAAGGCCCTCGGGGTCGCCCTCCGGCGCGCCATCCAGCCCGACCCCCGCCGGAAGGAGGCGGCCAGCGCAAAGGGAGCGGAGCGGGTCGTTCGGCGGAAGAGATAGGAGAAACCTTATATACTTTAACTACTTTACAACGTAGTTGGAGCAACTAAATAGGTATCATGGAGATGACCCAACATCAACGGAACGTCACTGTGTCGGCGTGGCTCGGCTACATGGGGCTGATTCTGCTCCTGCTGGTCGCCGTCGCCCTCCTGCTCACCTTCTCCTGATTTCCCTTCTCTTCAGATGAAGGGCAGCGCCACCACCCGGGCAGCCCGGGCTGTCCCCGGGGGTCCCAGGGTGAGGGGGGTCCCCGGGGCCTCGTGTTCGGCGCGGAGCATGGCGAGGGCGATGGGGCCCAGGGTGGGGGAGCGGGCGCTGCTGGTGATGGTCCCCGCGGGGGCCCCGCCGGCGTGGAGGGGGGTCCCGGGGACGGGGGGGCTGTCGCCCTCCAGCCGGAGCCCGGCGAGGTGGCGGTTGACGTGGCCCCGGGTCTGGAGGCGGGCCATGGTCTCCTGTCCCGTGTAGCACCCCTTGGTGGTGGACACGGCCCGGCTCTCGATGCCGGCCTCCTGGGGGAATGTCTCCTCGTCCATGTCGGCCCCGAACCGGGGAATCCCCGCCTCCACCCGGAGGCTCTCCAGGGCATCGGCACCGATGGGCCTCACGCCGAACTGGTCTCCGGCCTGGAGGAGTCCATCCCAGAGGGGCCCCAGGGCGGGGGCCTCGGTCCACAGTTCGTAGTCCTCTCCTCCGGTGCGGTGGGTGCGCACCACCCGGAGGGAAACATCCTCCCAGCGGGCCTCCCCTGTCCCCATCGCTTCCAGGGGCATGGATTGGCCGAGGGTCTTCTCCAGAAGGGGGCGGGCCCGGGGCCCCGAGAGGAGCAGGGAGCCCAGGGAGCCAGAGAGGTCATCGAGGGAGACCTTGCTCATTAGTTTGTAGCGCTCCAGCCCCTGGAGGAGGCGGGGGGCGTATCCGGGCTCGGTGTCCCCGAGGATGGCCTCCCCCTCTTGGAGGAGGGTCATGTCGGCCACCATCTTGCCCTTGCCGGTGAGGAGGGCCGCATAGAGCCCATGCTGGGGGGTGAGGGCGTGGAGGTCGTTGGTGAGGAGCCCCTGGAGGAACTTGACCCGGTCGGCCCCGGAGACCCGGAATCTCCCCCGGTGGCTGAGGTCCGCCATGCCGACCCCATGGCGGACCGCCCGGTGCTCCTCCGCGGGGGAGCCGTAGTGGCGGGGGACCTGCCAGCCTGCAATGTCGGCGAAGACCGCCCCCCGGGCCCGGTGGCGGTCATGGAGAGACAGTGGGGCCATCCCCTCTGCTCTGCCCGGGGCGGGGAAAAAGGTTTAAGGGGCAGGGTGGCCCATTCGGTCCCTATGCCTTCGGCCTACACCTACATGGAGCGCTCCTTCCTCTCCGGGGAGATGCGCCGGGAGCGCCTCATGTCCTGGCGACGGGGCCCCGCCGTGGTCCCCATCGCCCACCCCACCCGCCCGGGGCGCGCCCGGAGCCTCGGCTACAAGGCCAAGCAGGGGGTGGTGGTGGTGCGGGCCCGGGTGCGCCGCGGGGGCCGGAGGAAGATGCGGTTCAGCGGGGGCCGCAAGACGAAGCACATGGGGATCAACCGCATGACCCCCGCCAAGTCCATCCAGCGCATCGCCGAGGAGCGGGCCGGGACCCGCTACCCGAACATGGAGGTCGTGAACTCCTACTGGGTGGCCGAGGACGGCCACTACCACTGGTACGAGGTCATCCTGGCGGACCGGGTCCACCCCTCGGTGCAGGCCAACCCAACCCTCGCCGCCATCGTCTCCCGGCGGGGGCGGGCCCACCGGGGCCTCACCAGCGCCGGCAGAATGGGCCGGGGCCTGTGAGCCACCCGCGCAGGGACAGCGCCACTTCCAAACTTGCTCCCGCGGGGGCGGCGCGGGGCTCCACCGGAAGCCCAGGGAGCGGGGCGGCGGGTCCGCGTGGAACCTTTATCTGTTCCCAGGCAGCGAGTGAACCGAGGAGAGAGGGATGAAGTTCATCTTCGTCACGGGCGGGGTGATGAGCGGCATCGGGAAGGGGATTGCCGCGGCCAGCCTGGGGCGCCTCCTGAAGGGACTGGGGGTCTCGGTGACCTGCATCAAGGTGGACCCCTACCTGAACATTGACGCGGGGACCATGGGCCCATACCAGCATGGGGAGGTGTGGGTGACGGAGGACGGGGGGGAGATTGACATGGACCTGGGCCACTACGAGCGGTTTCTGAGCCAGGACATCCCCCGGGAGCACAACATCACCTCCGGCCAAATCTACCAGTCCATCATCGAGAAGGAGCGGCGGGGGGAATACCTGGGGCAGACCGTTCAAATCATCCCCCACTTCACCGACGAGGTGAAGCGGCGCCTGCGCTCCATCGGGGAGCGCTCCAAGTCCGAGGTGGTCATCGTGGAGATTGGGGGCACGGTGGGGGACATCGAGAGCCTCCCCATGCTGGAGGTGGCCCGGCAGGTGGGCACCGAGAACGGGGTCCTCTTCGTCCACGTGACCCTGGTCCCGGAGAGCAACACCGGGGAGCAGAAGACGAAGCCCACCCAGCACAGCGTGGCCACCCTGCGGGAGGTTGGGGTCCAGCCCGACGTCATCATCGCCCGCAGCGAGACCCCCCTCTCGGAGGACGCCAAGCGGAAGATTGCCCTCTTCTGCAACGTGCCCCCCGGCCAGGTCATCAGCGGCCACAACGTGGACAACGTCTACCGCCTCCCCCTGGTCTACGAGGAGCAGGGGCTCGGCCGCCTGCTCCAGGAGAAGCTGCGGCTCCGCGCCAAGGCCCACCGCATGGGCGAGTGGCGGCGGGTGGTGGAGCAGATGGACGGGGCCCGCCAGCGGGTGGTCATCGCCATGGCCGGAAAATACGTGGAGAACACCGACTCCTACATCAGCCTCAACGAGGCCCTCAAGCACGCCGCCGCCAGCCTCGGGGCCCGCGTGGAAATCCGCTACGTGGACACCGAGCAGTTCGAGGAGAACCCGGAGGCCGTGGAGAACCTCCGGGGGGCCCGGGGGGTCCTGGTCCCCGGCGGATTCGGCTCCCGGGGCACCGAGGGGAAACTCCTCGCCATCCGCTACGCCCGCGAGCGCCGCCTCCCCTACCTGGGGCTCTGCTTCGGCTTCCAGCTGGCCACCATCGAGTTCGCCCGCAACGTGGCGGGACTCAAGAGGGCACACAGCACCGAGATTGACCCCAAGACCCCCTACCCGGTGGTGGACATCCTCAGCCACCTCCGGGATGTGAAGTCCCTCGGGGGAACCATGCGCCTCGGCGCCCAGCCCATCAAACTCCGCCCCCACACCCGGGTCCACCACATCTACAAGGGCCAGGAGGTCATCCTGGAGCGCCACCGCCACCGCTACGAAATCAACCCCCGCTTCATCCCCCGCCTCGAGGACAAAGGGCTGGTCTTCTCCGGGGTCTCCCCCGACGGCCGCATGGAGGTCCTCGAACTCCCCCAGCACCCCTTCTATATGGCCACCCAGTTCCACCCCGAGTTCAAGAGCCGCCCCGGCCACCCCGCCCCCGTCCTGCGGGCATTCCTGGAGGCCGCCAGCCACACCCGGGCCCCCGTGAAGGAGAACTGAACCCCCCCGGGGCCCCCGCTCTTCCTATCTCTTACAGCTTTCAATATTTTTTCTTTTTTCTTTAGTTAATTTTTCTTTTTTCTTTTAACGCGGGTCGAAAAGAAAAAAGAAAAATTAGGCGTGCTTGAGGAGGGTCCGGCGGATGGACTCCTTGGGCATGGCCCCCACCAGGCGGTCCACCAGCTTGCCGTTCTTGAAGATGAGCATGGTGGGGATGGACATGATGCCGAACTCCTGGGCGGTCCGCGGGTGCTCGTCCACGTTGAGCTTGGCGATGGCCACCGGCGGGTTGGCCTCCTTGGCCAGCACCTCCAGGGTGGGGGAGAGGGCGCGGCAGGGGGCGCACCAGACCGCCCAGCAGTCCACCAGGACCAGGGGGTACTTGGCCACCAGCTCGGGGAGCCCCTGGTCGGTGACCACCACAGGGGCCCGGGGGACTTCCGCCATAGGCGAGGGTTAAGTAGGGGAATATAAATAGATTCGCAGGCCATGAGCGACACCGCCACAACCGGGCCACAGGGAGAGAGCGCCCCGGCGCGCCCCGCGCGGGTGCGGCTCCGGAAGCCTTGGACGGGGCTCACCTTCCTCCGCCATCCCGCCGAGGGGTTCGACCACTTGGCGGGCCGGGAGCCCACCCGCCTCGACGCCCTCCAGGCCATGCTGGGGGTCTCCCTCTTCTTCGCGGTCCACACCTCCCTCCTCTACTCGCGCATCGTCACCCTCCCCCACCTCCTCCCCCCATTGGCCTTCTGGATGGGCCTCCTCTCCCTCCACGGCGGGGTCTTCCAGGGGGCCCTCCGCCTCGGCGGGGGAAAGGCCACCGGCCGCCAGGCCCTCGCCCGGGTCCCCCTCACCTACCTCCCCCTCATCGTCTACCTGCTCGCCTCCTATCCCCTCCTCTACCTCCTGACCCCCGACCTCTACTACACCTGGTTCTTCTACGAGGACCTCCGCTACATCCCCGGGGTCCCCATCCTCATCTCCATCGCCCTCGGGGGCTCGTGGCTCACCTACCGGCTCGCCGAGAAGACATTCCGGGCCCCCCGGAGGGCCTCCATCCTGGCCGCGGTGCTCACCGGCGTCCTCTTCGTGGGCCTCGGCCTCCTCCTCTACCTCTTCACCAGCGGGGACCTCCTCCAGGTGGTCATGCAATGAAGGCCCTCCCCCTCGCGCTGGCGGTGCTGGTCCTCGCAGGGCTCCTCGGCTACCTGGTGGACACCCGCCCCACCCCCACCGTGAGCCTCGACAACGGGACGCTGGTCTGCGGCGACCTCCACACCCACACCTGGCTCTCCTACCACCCCGCCTCCCCCCTGGCCTCCCTCATCAACGCCCGGCGGCGGGGCCTCGACTTCATCGTCGCCACCGAGCACAACGCGGCCACCGGGGGCCCATTCGTCGAGGGGGTGGCCCGCCTCTTCGGATTCGACATCCTGGTGGTCAACGGGGAGGAGGTCACCCACAAGGACTACCACCTGGGGGCCCTCGGCATCCGGGAGTCCATCCCCGCCACCCTCGACATACTCGAGGCCGCCCGCCGGGCCCGCGCCCAGGGGGGACTCGCCGTCCTCAACCACCCCGTCCGCAGATACCACGGCCCGGGCCACCGCGCATTCCAGGCCGGGTCCCTGGACGGCATCGAGAGCCACAACATCGGCCCCTGGAGAGAAGGCAACCAGTGGCAGGTGGAGGAATTCGCCGCCCAACTGGCCCGCAACGGCACCCCCACTGACACCATGGCCCGCCTCGGGGTCTCCGACACCCACTTCGGGGCCTCCACCGGCGAGGCCCAGACCTGCGTCGCCGTCCAGGAGCGCACCTGGCCCAATATCATGGCGGAACTCCAGGCCGGCCGGACCGCCCCCGCCGTCGAGGGACGCTTCTACGGCCCGGGGCCCCTCGTCCAGGAACTCAACCGCAACCCCCAGGCCATCGAAAAAATCGGCTGGACCCCCCCATTGTGGATGATGGTCCTCTCCAACCTCATCCTCCTCTCCGTGGTTTTTCGCCTGCTGGGGAGCCAGGGACCATGGGGCAGACCATAGACCCGGCCCAAACGGTCCTCCAGGTCCGGGCGAGACCCGGGGCCCGGAAATTCCAGATAGAACCCGACCCCCGGGGGGGCGTGGTGGTCCACCTCACCGAGCCCCCGGAGGGAGGCCGGGCCAACCGGGAACTCATCCGCGAACTGGAGAGACTCTTCCAGGCCCCGGTGGAACTGGCCTCGGGGGCCACCGGCCGGAGGAAGCGGGTCCGGATTGGAAGGCCGGAGTCCGATGTCCGCTCTATCCTCGCCTCCCATCGATAGGGGGGCGCAAGGTTCAAGGGTGCCCCGGCCCGAATGAGGACCCATGGCGGGCCTCTTCTTCGAGGAGTTCCAGCCCGGGACAAAGTTCACGACCCCGGCCCGCACGGTGACCGAGGCGGACATCGTCCGCTTCGCCTCCATCTCGGGGGACTACAACCCCCTCCACACCGACGAGGAGACCGCGCGGAGGACCCCCTTCGGTGGGCGCATCGCCCACGGGGCGCTGACCTTCGCCATCTCGACGGGGCTCACGGACCGCCTCGGGGTCCTCCAGGGGACCGCCCTGGGGCTGGTGGGCATCCGGGACCTGCGGTTCCCCCGGGCGGTGAAGCCGGGGGACACCCTCCACGTGGAGGTGGAGGTGGTGTCGGCGGAGCCGAAGAAGGGGGGGAGAGGATTGGTGAACCTCCGGCGGGTGGTGAAGAACCAGAGGGGGGAGGAGGTCATGCGCGGGGACTTCATCCTCCTGGTGAAATCCCGAGGCGGCTAATCTGGGACTTTCTCCGGCCCCTTGTCCATGTAGGTCGCGATGAAGCGGGTGATGCGGGCCTCGTCGTATCCGTTGAAGGCGTCGAGGCGGGTCCAGGCGGTGAGGACGATGTCGCCGGCGAGGCCCGGGTAGGGGGCGAGGATGACCTTGGAGCGATACCGTTGGACCTGGGCGCGGAGCCGGTCCACGGTGGCCGGGTCGAGGCCGGGCCGATACTGGACCATGATGCCCCCATGTTCGAGGTTGTGGACCTGGATTTC
>JACQPP010000148.1 GCA_016207465.1 Methanobacteriota archaeon | reverse complement strand
TCGCCAGCCTCGTCCGCTCGGGGGACCGTGGGGTTGCCAGATGCTTTCCTGCATCTCGTCGGAGGCCGGAAGAACCGGCCTACGGAGAGAAAAGAGTCATAAACTATGGCGTAGTCCCCTGTTGACAAACTACAGCGGGTTTTATATGAGCGCCGAGAGGCTGGGCTGGCTTGGGTACCTGATGGGCTCCGACCCATTTTGGGACCTGAATTGAGTGTGCAGGTGCGTTAATGGACACACCCCCCCGACAGTAGATGAGTAAGTGCATTTCGGTCTCCGATAGCGGTTCTTCTGGCCCTATAAACCCCTACCCTTCCCTGGCTGTCGGAGGGCGTCGAAAAGGGGGTGTTTCATTGCGGGCGGTGGCGGGCTGAAAGTATATAATCGTCCCTCCAGAAACCTCTGGGAGGGGTGGATGGTCCCGAGGCCGTGAACCAAGGCACCGAAGGGGGGACTACGGTTTCCATAGAACTCCGGAGGCGCATCGCAGCCGTCCGGAGGAAGCGGCCCCGAACTGTCTTGGAGCACGTCTTGAAACACGGGCACATCACCACCGAGGAACTGAAGCGGTTATACGGCTACAACCATCCCCCCCGCGCCGCCCGCGACGTTCGTGAGGAAGGTATTCCTCTGAAGACTTTCTTTGTGACTGGTCCGGATGGGCGGCGGATTGCTGCATATAGGCTTGACGAGGCGGCGCGGGCTATGGAGTCGCAGGCGGGCGGTCGTCGGGCTTTCCCGAAGGCACTCAAGACGTCGTTGCTGAGGCGGGACGGCGCATGGTGCGCTCTCTGCGGTGCCCGATTCCCCGAGGGCGCCCTCCAAATAGACCATCGAATTCCCTACGAGGTAGCGGGGGAGGAGGGCATGGAGGGGGCGTCGGGATTCATGCTCGTCTGCGGCTCTTGCAATCGCGCCAAAAGCTGGTCCTGCGAAGCGTGTCGCAACTGGAAAGAGTTCAAGAAGGTTTCCGTGTGCGGAAGTTGTTTCTGGGCTTCTCCGAAGGAATATAGTCACATTGCGATGGAGGAGAGGCGCAGTCTGACCTTAACGTGGCACGGCCCCGAGACCGAGGACTACGACCGGGTTAAGGCGGAGGCAATGCGACGCCGCCAGTCGGTCCAAGAGTTCGCAAAGCATCTTCTACGCCGCTGAGACGAGAGTGGTTCGCGTATCTCGGCTCCGGAGGAACCATTTCGGCACATATAGGGATTCGATGGTCTGTTCACTCCTACCGTTGAGCGTTGCCTGCGTGGACCTTCCCGCATTCAGTTCCAAGCGGGCGATGCCCAAGTTCTCAGACAATGGCTGTCCGTAGGCCCTCCCCCCGCATCGCCCATCATAACTCAGAACGAATGGCACTCCACGGCGTACGAGGCTCTCCAAGGCGGAGACGAGGCGGCGTCGCTCAAGCCCTTGGTAGTATCGCCGGTTGTGTCCTGTGGTTACGCCCTCGTATGGAGGGTCGAGGTAAACAATATCTGCGGGGGTCGCATCGGCCATCGTCGTCGTGAAGTCTCCGAGCCGAACCAGCGTGCGCCCGCAAAGAAGGGCGGAGGCGCCAAGGATGTCTCTCCGCATCCTACTCGGGGCCTTCCCGCGGCGCCTTCGGTCGGGCGATTGATTGAACATCCCGTCTTGGTTGAACCGCGGGGAGTTCTTTACACATCGGGCGAGAAGGTAGAGCAATTTTGCGGGGTTGCCGGTCGCGTTGAAGTCATCCCGAACCCGGTTGTAGTGTCCGATGCTGTCCCCAACTTGACCACTCCAAATCTCTGCATAGTCATTGGCCAAATTCTCCGGAGCGGCGAGGATGGCATTCCAGACATCAATGAGCGGCTTCAAGGAGTCCCCGAGAACGTATTCGTCGGCGACATTCAAACGTGCCGCAGCGAGGGTGATGGCGGCTGACCCCGAGAATGGCTCGTATAGTCTACGAAACCTCCTGTGCTCGACGAGGCCGAGGATTCTCGGTGCGAGTTGCCTCTTGCTGCCTTGGTATGGGATTGGGTGCGGAACTACTTTCACTCCCCGGGCGCAGTTCCCGCTGTAGATGGCGTTGGTCTTCATGGCGAGGGTGTCCATATCACGGAATAAGCGCAATAGGCATCACATTTTCCGAGCGAGCGAACATCTCTCGGATAGCGTGTCTGAGTGGTACCTCAGCATTCTGGAGCATCCGCGCCTCGTCGTTCTTGACGAGACAATAGTGAGCCTTCCTATAACGGTTCCAATCTGGAGCCTTATCAACGCTCAAGAACGTCCGTACTTCTTGGGAAGCTCCACATGAGCAAGGGATGAGATAGTTATGAGTTCGACTGGCTTCAAGGGCCTCTGTTCTTTCTACCCAGAGCATGGCTTTCGGGTTGTACCAACGTCCGTAAGATTCTCTCCCATTTTTCCGCTCCTCGTCGGGGGGGACAAAGTAAGGGTATCCCGTTGTCATTGTTACAACATCCGCCCCAAATGCAAAGGCAGTATAACCCGCCTCAAGGACATTCATGAAATAGATTCTCGTCTTAGGGTCTGCCTGCTTACGAATCTGCTCAATCAGGTTATGGAGAGCACGGGCGTTCGTAGAATCCTTGTACGGGTCATCAAGCGGCTTGATTCCGATGTGACGGCATCCAAGAGAGACCAGTGTTTCTACAAGAGTGGAGGTCGTCTCAGGTCGAACTACCCGAGGCTGTACCGTGAGGACCACCATGGTTTCTCTCTTAAGCTCTTTCCGGATTAGATTCTCAGTTACCGCAAGACCTTCTTGGGCCATTTCAGTAAACTTACTAATCTGTAGTTCGAAGTTCTCTTTGGACGTGAGGGGAACAGTTGGACAAGTGAGAATATCTGCATTTTGGACAACCTGTTCTTCGATAATCATCTGGATGAATCCAAGGTCCAGTTGAGGATAGACGACCCTCATCAGATTCCCACGTTTTTGTTCCTTGTTGTGTCTGATGGCTTGGAGGAGGTTTCGGCGTCTTGAGTCGGAGAGACCTATCTGAAGGATATTCTGTTTCTCGCGTTCACTTCCCGAGAAGAGCTTATGCAACTCGGGGTCATAGATGAACACGCGGTCGTGGATTGGACGATAAGGTTGAACAAGTTCATTGTTATCATCAAGTTGGAGACCACTTTTAATTTCTGGGCTACGGGAGAGGGGGATGACAAGTCCGTCGATGCAGTTTATTCCAGAAGTGGGACCGGCAGTCCCGTATTTGGAGTGGACTTGGCGGATAATAGAGGCCTCGGATACGGTTTTAGGGGATAGAAAGATGGAGGGCGTGGGAATCCCTCGGGAGTCTGAGGCTCCCCCGTCGTCAGCTTGGTTATTCGGCAGTTTTGGCATTTTTCTCTGTCCACTCCAGCAGAAACTTAGCAAACCCCTTTGCCCCCTTTAGGGGGATTGTAATCCCCCCATTAGAATCTTCGTGGGTATCGTGCTTTCTTTTCTCTTGAATGAGGGCAAACTCGCCAAGTTGGTTTTCGAATGCGAAGAGGGTATAGGTGCGGTCATCCATTTCAAAGTTATTTCGGCTCTTTGGGTGTATTGCTCTGTGGTTTGGGTAGAAGAGTTTTGAGGTACCAACTTGGGCCGCGTAGATTTCGTTGGTGTATTGGAGGATGTCCAAGTGTTTGTAGATAGTGCGTGTGTCAAAGGGAAGAACCTCAGCGAGAGTATTGACGGTGAGCCCGTCCTGATTTAACTCAAAGGTTTTGCGAAGAATCTCGCGGATGTACTGATTCCTCTCGTGGGCTGGAAGTTTGAGAAGCTGGTTCTTGACGAGGATGTTCTCGGGGACGCTGATGGACATAATCTTATACACGCACTTAATGGTTTCTGATTAGGGGTATATAAAGGTTCGCCAGAGCATTTATATACTCATACTCATATACACATGATAAGAGGTATATGAAATGTAGTCTGAAGAAGAGGAATCTGCCCGGGTGGCCGAGTGGCCAATGGCAGCCGACTTATAATCGGCAGTTCCTGGCGGAACACGCGGGTTCGAATCCCGCCCCGGGCTTCATCAAAGTCAGAGGGCTAAGAGTTGCGCCCTGAACCCTCTGGCTGCGAGGCCAAGCACCGTGACAGCACAAAGCCCCGCAATAGGGGATAAGAACCGCCGAAGGTATAAAATCTTGCCACCCGGGCAAGGCGAGAGACTTCTGTCTGCTTATTCGGAAGACCCTCTACCCCATCATCCGTTTCGGCCTCGCCCGGAACAACCACTACCGGGAGCGGGACTACCTCGATGTTCTCACCCACGCGGCCACCACCCACGATTTCACCCACAACGGGAGTGAAACCCTGCGCCTACAGCGCGAAGAAGCCCCCTCCTCATGGAATGTCCTCTACCACATCGGGAAACTCCAACCTACCGCCATCCTGGGCATGATGGAGGCCGCTTTCGAGGCGGCCTACCAGATTGCCCGGAAGCGCGGGGCGTTCAACCGCCAAGTGGACCTCGCCATCGACCTCACAGACTGGCGGTTCTACGGGGACCACAAGCACACCCCGATGGTTCTCGGGACAAAGCCCGACCGAGGGACACAGTGGGCCTACAAGTTCGCCACCGTCACCGCCGTAGTCCCCGGGATGCGGTTCTGCCTGAAGGCGATTCCCGTGGGCCAGTTCGACCCACCCCACCGGGTCTTGGAAGCCCTCCTCACCTATGCGAAGCAGAAGGTCCGGGTGGGAACCGTCTATCTGGACCGGGGGTTCTATGGGGTGGAGTCCATCGCCACCTTGGAGCGGATGGGTGTCAGGTGGCTGATGCCCGCCACACAGAACGAGCGGGTGCGGAAGGTGGTGGAAGCGAGTCCGATGGGGACCGTTGTCGATTTCAGCATGCGGGCGACCGGGGCGAAGCGGGGACTCCGAGGCAAAGAGGCTCGGTTCCGTCTCGCCGTGGTGCGGAGCACGAAGGACCCCGAGCGGAAGGTGTCCTTCGCCACCAACCTCCCAATCGACAGCGGGAACGTCCAAGTCGTCTGTGACCGCTATGGGCGAAGGTGGGGCATCGAGACCAGTTTCCGGGTTCAGGATAGTTTCATCGCCAAGACCACATCGAAGAACTACCGGGTGCGCCTCTTCTACTTCATGTGGAGCGTGTGCCTCTACAACCTGTGGGTTCTCGCCAACATCATCGTAGGGGCCGTCCTGTGGTTCCTGCCCCGGAAGCCCGTGGTGACGGCCAAGATGTTCGGGGCCTTGCTCTACACAGGGTTTAAGTTCGATGGCGGATAGTACACACCGTTATGCCAGGTCCAGGACCACCTTCATCCGTTATTCCCCATTACGCGGAGCATTGGCGCATCGGCGATTTGAACAGACTCCCAGATGGACTGAAAGGAGTTTATGTCCTATTTGACCACCGTGAGGCTCCTTGCTATGTTGGCATAACTGGGAGCGGCAACGCAGATGTTAAAACCCGCATCCGCCAGCACTATGTAAGATGGAAATGGATTGAGACTTTCTCGGTTTATGTGGTGGAAACAAGCACGCATCGGAGGCAGTTGGAAGTCTTATTGCTTAGAACCATGTTCAACTCATTGCCTTACAACTATAATCGAGGTCGTTTCGGGCGTGGGACACGCAGGATACCCAGACCAAGCGGACGCCCCAGACACAGAAGACGGAGATAGACCCCCCAAGAAGTACCTGCTCATCTACTGCCCCGAGGGGAAACCTTTATATAGAACTTTTATCTACCACTGTCAGAACCGGGGGCCCGTTGTGGGTTTCCCATGTTTGGAGGTATGTGACCATGAGCGGACAGTTGGGTGGAACACCGATTTTCATCTTGAAGGAGGGCTCGGAGCGGACCCGGGGCCGGGAGGCCCAGGGGCGGAATATCCTGGCGGCCAAGGCGGTGGCGGCGGCGGTGCGCTCGACGCTGGGGCCGAAGGGGATGGACAAGATGCTGGTGGACACCCTGGGGGATGTGGTCATCACCAACGATGGGGCGACGATTCTGAAGGAGATTGAGATTGAGCACCCGGCGGCGAAGATGCTGGTGGAGGTGGCGAAGACCCAAGACGACGAGGTGGGGGACGGCACCACCACCGCGGTGATTCTCGCGGGCGAGCTCCTGGAGAAGGCCGAGGGGCTCATTGACCAGCAGGTCCACCCCACGGTGATTGTGTCGGGCTACCAGAAGGCCGCGGTGAAGGCCGTGGAGGTCCTCAACGGGATGGCCGTGGACATCTCGCCCGATGACCGGGGGATGCTGAAGAAGGTGGCCATGACCTCCATCGCGGGGAAGTCGGCCAATGTCTCCCTGGAGCACCTTGCGGACATCGCCGTGCGGGCCTGCCTCGCGGTGCGGGACACGGACAAGGGGAAGGTGGACATCGAGAACATCAACGTGGTGAAGAAGGTGGGGGCCAAGGTCGAGTCCACCGAGATGGTGGAGGGGATGGCCATCGAGAAGGAGCGGGTCCACAAGCAGATGCCCAAGCGGGTGGAGAGCGCCCGCATCCTGCTCCTGAACGTGGCCCTCGAAATCGAGAAGACCGAAGTGGACGCGGAGATAAAAATCCGCTCCCCGGACCAGATGAAGATGTTCCTCGACGAAGAGGAGGACATGATGAAGAGGATGGTGGAGAAAATCAAGGCCACCGGGGCCAACGTGGTCTTCTGCCAGAAGGGCATCGAGGATATCCCCCAGCACTTCCTCGCCAAGGCCTCCATCCTCGCCGCGCGGCGGGTGAAGAAGAGCGACATGGAGAAGCTCACCCGGGCCACCGGGGGCCGCCTGGTCACCAACCTGGATGAGGTCTCCAAGGCCGACCTGGGCGCGGCGGGGCTGGTGGAGGAGCGGAAATACGGCGACGACGAGATGCTCTTCGTCGAGAAGTGCAAGAACCCCAAGGCGGTGAGCATCCTGCTCCGCGGGGGCACCGAGCATGTGGTGGACGAGGTGGAGCGCGGGCTCCACGACGCCCTCCGGGTCGTCGGGGTCGCCATCGAGCAGAAGCGCCTCCTCCCCGGCGGGGGGGCCCCCGAGACCGAGGTGGGGCTCCGCCTCCGCGAATATGCGGCCAGCGTGGGAGGCCGGGAGCAGATGGCCATCGAGGTATTCGCCGATGCCCTCCAGGTCATCCCCCGCACCCTCGCCGAGAACGCGGGCCTCGACCCCATTGACATGGTGGTGGAACTCCGCAGCCAGCATGAGAAGGGCAACAAGACCGCGGGCCTCGACGTCTACAAGGGCAAGGCCACGGACATGCTCAAGGCCGGTGTCCTCGAGCCCCTCAAGGTGAAGACCCAGGCCATCGCCTCGGCGGTGGAGGCATCCAACATGCTCCTCCGCATTGACGACGTCATCGCCTCCGGCAAGGGGGCCAAGGGCGGACCCCCCGGCGGCCCCGGCGGGGACCACGGCGACCACGACGACGGCGGCGGCTCTGACTTCGACTGAGAGCGCAACCGCGGTTTCGAGGGTGTGAAAGGGCAGAGGATAGCGGAGCCTTTCCCTCTCACCATAACGCTTAAATACTATAACTACACAATACTAACTAAAAGTTAGTGAACTGGAGGTGGTGAACGTGGTGTTCGGCAGAAACCGCGACCGGGATGCGTCCTGGGACGACTGGGACGATTTCAGCTTCGGGGGCCTCTTCGGCGACTTCGATGAGCATTTCCGGCAGATGCGCCGCTACATGGACAGTGTGTTGGAGCAGGCCTGGCGGGGGGAGTTGCCCCCGCCGGAGAAGGGGGGCCCCCTAGTCTACGGCTGGAGTCTCCGGCTATCCCCGCGGCCCGACCTGGAGCCGCAAATGAGTAGTGAACCAATGCGAGAGCCTCTCACCGACGTCATCGAGGGCGAGAAGACGGTCACTGTGACCGCCGAGATGCCGGGAGTCGAGAAAAGCGACATCGACCTGGAAACGGACGGGAAGTCCCTCACCATCCGGGTGGAGCGCGTGGACCGGAAGTACCACAAGGAGCTGGCCCTTCCCTGCCGGGTGAAGCCCGGCAGCCCCCGGGCAACCTGCAAGAACGGGGTCCTCGAGGTGGTCCTGGAGCGCGCCGAGGAGAAGAGGAGGGGAAAGAAGGTCAAGGTCCACTGATTCCCTCCCCCGTGGACCCGGCCCTTTCCCTTCCGGGCGGGCCGGGTCCACCCATGTTCTAGGAGGGGGCGGAAAATCGGCTTCGGACGCCCGTGGACACGGCGGAAGGAAAGGTATTTATCTATGCCTGGAAGTCCATTAGTCGTCCCATGGGTGAGCCCCAGATTGTCGAGCCCCTCAGCCCCCGGGAGCGGGAGGATGAGAAGAAGCGCATCACCGCCCAGGTCACCAAGGTCTACGACGCATTGAAGGTGGCCAAGAACAAGCGCCTCACCAACCAGATTCCCCCCCTGGAGTCGGAAATCAAGAGGCTGGAGGACAGCCTCAAAATCGTGGAGCAGGGATACGCCCCCTATAACCAGGAGACCGCCTACGAGAAGATTGCCCTGGAGTTCTACAACAAGCCCATGCCCCCGGAGATCATCATCCGCCTCGGGGAACTGAAGGACTCATTCCAGCACTACGAGCTGCTGGTGGGCCCTGGCGAGATTCTGCTCATGGGGCGCTGGGGCGACTCCCGCGCCAAACTCGCGAGTTGGTAGGTTCCCCAACCCTTTTTGGTCTTCCCCGGCGTAGCGGAGGCTATGGCCGGCGAGCCCCGGGGGAGCTTCTGGGAGCATGTGGATGAGTTGCGCCGCCGGCTCCTCGCGGCCTTCCTGGCGGTGGGCGCGGGCACGGTGTTCTGCTTCACCTTCGGGTTCCGGAGCATGAGCCTGGGGGGCCTGACCCTGCCGGTCCCCGTGCCGAGCCTGACCGACACCGTGGCCACGGGGGCCCTGCGGAAGATGGTCTCGGACCTGGTTCCCCCGGGGACCGTGACTCTCATCGTCACCGGGCCCTTCGAGGCGGTGAGCGTCTCCCTCCAGGTCTCCCTCTTCCTGGGGACCGCCATCGGGATGCCGGTGGTGGTCTACGAGTTCTGGAGGTTCGTGTCCCCCGCCCTGAAGCCGAACGAGCGGGGCAAACTCCTCCGCTACGTGGTGCCGGCCACCGGGCTCTTCGTCCTGGGGAACCTCTTCGCCTACGTGGCCATCCTGCCCTTCGTGCTGGCCTTCCTCTACGCCTACGTGTTCCCCCCGGTCCAGCCCTTCCTCGGCCTCCAGAGTTTCGTGGACGCGGTCACCTTCTTCTCCCTCGCCTTCGGCCTCACCTTCGAACTCCCCATGGTCATGGCGGTCCTCACCCGCCTGGGGGTCGCCTCCGCCGGCTTCTGGACGCGCAACTGGCGCACGGCGGTCCTCGGCATCATCCTCTTCTCCGCCATCATCACCCCCGACGGCACCGGGGTCACCATGGCCCTGGTGGCCGCCCCCATGGGGGCCCTCTACGCCCTCGGGGCCCTCTTCGCCGCAAGAATCGAGCGCAGGAGAACCCGCGCCACGGAAAGAAAGGATATATAGGCCCCCCGCCACAACTACCTACCATGCAACTCATGGGCCTGGGCGGATGGGAGTGGATCCTCATCGTCTTCGTCGTCCTCCTGCTCTTCGGCAGCCGCAAGATTCCCGACCTGGCCCGCAGCCTCGGCCGCGCCATGGGGGAGTTCCAGAAGGGGCGCCAGGAGATTGAGCGGGAAATCAAGAAGGGGATGGAGGGCCCGCCCCCCGACAGCACTGTCGTCAAGGCCGCCCGGGAACTGGGCATCCCCACCGAGGGGAAGACCGAGGAACAACTCAAAGAGGAGATTGCCCGCCGAATGAAACCTACCTCTTGAAATAGAGGGCACCCCGCCTCTCCAGTTTCTTGTCCACCCGCAGTTTCTCCAGGGTCCCCACCAGGTTGCCCAGTGCCAGCCCCAGGGCGGGCCCCTCGCGGGCCCCGGACTCCCGGCAGGCCTCCAAGGGGTCGAGGCCCCGCGTCCTCCGGGCCCTCCGGAGCATCTCCCCCTCGCGGGCCTCCAGCAGACCCCAGAGTTCGCGGATGCGGGCCCTCGGGTCTCCCCCGGCGGGCCCGTGGGCGGGGTAGAGGACCCGGGGGCTCTCGACGTCCACGCGCCGGAGGGAGGAGAGGTAGGAGTAGAGGACCGCAGAGCCCGCGGGCTCGAGGGAGCCCGGCCCCAGGTAGGGCTCCCCCTCGCCGGGGATGTGGTCCCCCGAGAAGAGGGCCCCGGTGGAGGGGTGGAGGAGACAGATGTGGCCCACGCTGTGGCCGGGGGTGAAGAGCACCCGCAGGCTCTCCTCGCCCACCCTGAGGCTCTCCCCGTCCCGCACCAGCACGTCGCCGGTGGCCGAGGCCACGCCTCCCCAGTATTTCAGGTAGTCCTCCCGCGCCCGGAGGAAGAGGACAGGGAGAGAAACAGGCAGCGGAGGAGGACCCCCAGGGGGTCCTCGCCTCGGAGGGCCCGCGGGGGCGCGGGAGAGGGCCTCCGCCTTTTTCTTGACCAGGTCGGCGTAGTTCTCCAGGATGAACCCCTCGGTGGCCGAGAGGCAGACCCGGGCCCCGGTCCACTCGACCACCCGCGAGAGGGCCCGGATGTGGTTGAGGTGGGTGTGGGTGAGGACCACCCGCTTCAGGTCCCCGGGGACGAGGCGCTCCCTCTCCATCGCCCACCGCAGGGCCCCCAGGGTGTCGTCGAAGCCGGGGTCCACCAGCAGGGCCTCCCCCCGGGACACCAGCAGGTAGCCGGTGGCCGAGCCCCCTCCATAGGCGGGTCCGGGGAGGGGATGCACCTGGAGAGGCATGGGACCCCCCTCTCCCCCCAGGCGCAAAAGTCTTTTCGCGTCCCGCGGCCACACTCCCACCGATGAGGAGCGTCCCCGCCCGGGCCGTCGAGGAGAAGGTCCGGGACCTCTGCATCGACATCAACTACCACATGCCCAGGGACATGCTCCAGGCCTTCGAGCGGGCCCGGGAGACCGAGGTCTCCCCCCCCGGCAGGGAGGTCCTCACCCAACTGCTCGCCAACGCCCGCACCGCGGCCTCCGAGGGGCTCCCCTACTGCCAGGACACCGGCACCGCCGTGGTCTACATCCGCCAGGGGGAGGAGGTCCGGGTCGAGGGCCGCCTGGAGGAGGCGGTCCACCGGGGGGTCTCCGCCGGGACCCGCGAGGGCTTCCTCCGCGGCTCCATCGTCCGCGACCCCCTCCGCCGCCAGAACACAGGGGACAACACCCCCCCGGTCCTCCACGTCGAGCGGGAGCCCGGGGACAAGTTCCATATCGCGGTGATGGCCAAGGGCTCCGGGGCCGAAAACATGAGCCAGCTGCGCATGCTCACCCCCGCCGACGGCCCCGATGGAATCCGCCGGTTCGTCCTCCAGGTGGTCCGCGAGGCGGGGCCCAACGCCTGCCCCCCGGTCACCATCGGCCTCGGCATCGGCTCCACCTTCGACACGGTGGCCTGGCTCGCCAAGAAGGCCCTCTTCCGTCCCCTCGGCCGCCGGAACCCCGACCCCTACTACGCCGACCTCGAAGTTGCCCTCCTCCGGGACATCAACAGGCTCGGTATAGGCCCCATGGGATTCGGGGGCAAAAACACCGCCCTCGACCTCCGCATCGAGACCGCCCCCTGCCACATCGCCGCCCTGCCCGTGGCCGTCAACCTCGAATGCCACGCCCACCGCGTACGGGAGGCCGAACTGTGAGACACAGCCGATTCTCTCAATCCTGCGGGGGCCGGGGGGGCTTGAATATGAGATACCGTCCATTCTCTCAATTCCGTCAAGCACGGGCGGTAGGGTCCCCATATCGGCGTACGCCCATCCTGCCACCGGAGGGGACTCCATGACCACTCATCACCTGGATGCCCCGGTCGCCGACGCCGCGCTGGCCGACCTCCGCGCGGGCGACAGGGTCGAGGTCACCGGCACCCTCTACACCGCCCGCGACGCTGCCCACAAGCGGATGGCGGAGGACATCCAGAAGGGGAGGGAGCCCCCCATCCCCCTGCGCGGCCAGGTCATCTACTACGTGGGCCCCACCCCCCCAAGGCCCGGCTCCATCATCGGGAGCGCGGGGCCCACCACCGCCAGCCGCATGGACAAATACATGGAGGCACTCCTCCAGAGGGGGCTGAAGGCCACCATCGGCAAGGGATACCGGAGCCCCCCGGTGGTGGAGGCCATGAAGCACCACCGGGCCGTCTACCTGGTGGCCGTCGGGGGCACCGGGGCCCTCCTCAGCAAACACATCCGGAGCGTCCGGGTCGTCGCCTACGAGGACCTGGGGACGGAGGCCATCCGCGAGATGCGGGTGGAGCGGTTCCCCGTGGTGGTGGGCAACGACATCTACGGAGGGGATGTGTTCCAGGAAGGGGTCAAGAGATATGCGGAAATTCAGGTGGATGCGAAGCCGAGGTATGAATGATGGAGACGAGCCTCGAACATCGAAACCCCCGGCGCCCCCTGGGCGCCCCGGTGCTCAAGGCCATCCTCGTATTGCCGGGGACCATGACGGTCCTCATCCCCACCCTCCTGCTCCTTCTCACATCCCCCTGGCCCATCGGACCCCCCCGCCTCCTCCTCGCTGCCCCCGGCGCCCTCCTCCTCGCTGGGGGACTCCTGATGATGCACCGCACCATCTCCCTCTTCGCCCGGGTGGGCCGGGGAACCCTGGCGCCCTGGGACCCCCCCAAGCACCTCGTCGTGGAGGGAGTCTACCGCCGTGTGCGGAATCCCATGATGGTGGGAGTGGTGGGGGTCCTCCTCGGGGAGGCCCTGCTCCTCGACTCGCGGGCACTGCTCCTCTGGGGGTGGCTGTTCCCCGTGATGGCCCACCTGTTCATCGTGCTGGCGGAGGAGCCGCAACTGGAGGGGAGGTTCGGGGAGGAATACCGGAGGTACAAGGAGAGCGTGCCGAGGTGGATTCCACGGAGGAGGCTGTGGGAAGCCGGGAATCCATGAGAATCACCTCCTCTGGACCGGCCGCCTCCCGAACTCCCCGTGCCTCCCCTCCCCGCCTTTGAACCTCCTCGCCCCCTCCAATGGTTCCCCCGCCCGTATGGCCTCCATCCCGTGCCTCGTCTCGTTCTGTATGGCCTCCTCCATCGTGAGGTCGAACTGCTCGTAGGCGGATAGCCGGTCGTGGTTCATGCAGACCTGGGGGAATTCTGCGATTTGGTGTGCGAGTTCTTCGGCGGCCTGCCGACCGGTCCCCCGGGGGACGACCCGGTTGGCGAGCCCCATCTGGAGGGCCTCTTGGGCGTCCACGGGTCTCCCGGTGAGGATGAGGTCGAGGGCGCGGCTGAGTCCGATGAGTCGCGGCAGGCGGATGGTGCCTCCGTCCATGAGGGGGACCCCCCACCTGCGGCAGAAGACCCCGAGGATGGCGTCCTCCTCCATGATGCGGAGGTCGCACCAGAGGGCGAGTTCGAGTCCCCCGGCGACGGCGTGGCCCGCGATGGCGGCGATGACGGGCTTTTGGAGGAGCATGCGGGTGGGTCCGAGGGGGCCGTCGTCCCCCGGCCCCGGGGCCACCCGGGGAACCCGGGTGGTGGTGGCGATGGCCTTGAGGTCGGCCCCGGCGCAAAAGCCGTGGTCGCCCCAGAGGACCCCGACGCGGGCATCGGGGTCCCCCTCGAAGGCGCGGAATGCGTCCGCCAGTTTTTTGGCGGTGGGGCGGTCAATGGCGTTGCGGACCCCGGGGCGGTCGAGGATGACGGTGGTGACGGGGCCCTGTTTTTCGACCCGCACTGCCTGCGTCGGCGCCATGGCGGGGACTACAGCTCCCCCCGCAGGCTCCCCGCCATCCACTCTTCCACCTTCTGCAGTCTCTGTCCCAGGGCGTCGAGTTCCTCTTTCAGCCTCTTCAGTTCCTCCCCCGGCCTGTTGGGCTTCGCCGTGGGCTCCCCGGTGTCTTTGGCGAGGGTGTCCACCCGGACCTGGAGTTCCAGCATCTTCTCCGCGAGCCCCCGGTGGAGGGATGCGAGTTCCCCCGCCTCGGCCCGGTGGCGGTCGAGGGCCTCCCCCTGGAGTTGGACCTCCCCCCGGACTTTCTGGAGTGCCTCCTCGGTCGCGGTGGGCGGTGGGGCCTGGGCCGCCTTCTCGACCCGGTCGGAGAGACCCCGCAACTGCTCCTGGAGCCGGGCCACCTGCTCCTCGGTCTGGTGGGCGGCGGTGGCCCCGGCGCGGTCGAGGCGGTGGAGTTCCTCGCGGATGCTCTGGAGGTGGGCGGCAATCTCGTGGAGCTGTTCCCCCGGGGCGGCCTCCTGCACCTGGGCCTCGATGCGCTGGCGGAATTTTTCGAGGTCCTCCTTCTGGATGGCCTCGCGGAACTCGCGGAGGGCCTGGGGGACATCGGCGAGGCGGGCCTCCAGGGAGGCGCGGGTGGACTCGGCCTCGCGGGCCACGCGCTCCTCGAGTCCCCGGTGGAGTTCGCGGAAGCCCTCCAGGGAGGCGGTCTGGGTGTCTTCGAGGGCCTGGAGGCGGGCCTGCAATTGGACGGCGGTCTGGTCGGCGTGGGCCCGGGCCTCCCGGAGGGCATCCTGGAGGGCCCTCTGGAGGCTGGCCTGGGTCTCCTGGTGGAACCGCTGGGCCTCCGCCGCCTGTCTCCGCTGTTCCTCGGCCATGCGGAGCACCTCGGCCTGGAGGCGCTCCTCGACGGCATGGAAGCCCCGCTCGAGGGCGTGGAGGGCCTCGAAGTGGGCGAGGGATGCGCGGACCTCCTGGAGGCGCTTCTCCCGACGGGCCACCTCTTCGCTGTAGCGGGAGGGGGAGAGGATGGAGTCCCGGTAGTCCCTCTGGAGGTTCTTGATGGCCGCCTCGAGTTCGGCCTCCTCGCGGCGGAGCCCCTCGCGGTCCCGGGGGCTGGTGCGGGAGGAGACCTCCTCCACGGTCTCGCGGAGGCGGGCCACCTGGTCCCCCACCTGGGCCAGGGCGTTCTGGAGGACCTCCCCGCGGGCCTCCAGGTGCTGGAGGCGCTCCCGGAACTCGACCTCCTTGCGGACCCGCTCCTCCTCGAAGAAGAGCTGGTCGAGGTTGCGGGTAAGCTGGTGGAGGTTCCTCTCGATGAGCTCGGAGGTCTCGGAGGGGGGCATTGGGGGTGGTAGATACCTGGGTTTCCGGGGATTTGAATGTGACTACAGATATCTGCCGAGGGGGCGCCTGCCGGGGTCGAACACCGGGGGAACCCGGGCCCGCTCCCCCAGCATCCGGCGTGCCACGGCGCGGGCGGCGAGAGGGGTGTATCCGAGGCCGTGGCCACTGTAGGCCCCGGCGACCCAGAGGCCCCTCCCGGCAGGTCCGATGAGGGGGAGGCCGTCGGTGGTGACCCCGAGGGTCCCCGCCCAGCGGTGGGTGGTCCCGGCGCGGAGATGGGGGACGTGGGTGCGGCGGAACTCCTCCAGCCCCCGCTGGACCCGCCGGGTCACCCGGCGGGAGGGGGTCGCCTCGGATGCGGCGGGGGCCCCGCCGAGCCCCCCGAGGAGCAGCCGCCCGCGCCAGAGCCTCCAGTATTCGCTTCCCCCTCCGGAGAACCCGGGGGCGGGGAGGCGGGGCCTGCGGAGGAGGGCGGTGGCGAGGACCTGGCTCCGGAACGGGCGCACGTTTACCCGGAGCCGGAGAGGAGGCCAGAAGCCGTTGGTGGCGACGAGCACCCGGGGGGCCTCCACCCGGCCCCGGGGAGTCGAGAGGAGGAAGCCCCCGGGGTGCCGCTGGATGCGGACCACTGGGCTCCCCTCGAAGAGCAGTGCCCCGTTTTCCTCGGCCCGGCGGGCCAGCCCCAGGACGAGGGCGGGGGTGTCCACCTGGCCGTCCGTGGGACAGTGGGCCCCCCCGTGGAATCCCCAGGCCCCCAGATGTTCGACCTCGTCGGGCTCCAGCAGGCGGAGGGGGAAGCCGAGCCTCCGCTGGAGGGGGGCGCTCTCCCGGAGGGCCTCCATCTCGGCGGGGTCCCGGGCCAGGCGGTAGCCCCCGGTGGCACGGTAGCCGCAGGGGATGTCGCGCGCGAGCCGGGCCACCTGGCGGTGGTTCTCCCGGTTCCACCTCCAGATGTCCCGGGCCACCGGGGTCCCCCAGCGATGGGAGGTGGCCGCGAAGTGCTCCCCGAGGCCGGTGACGATGAGGCCCGTGCCCAGGCCCGAGGCGCCCCCGGCGAGGATATGGGCCTCCAGGAGGATGACCCGAATTCCCTCTCGGGCCAGAAAATGGGCGGCCGCGGAGCCGGTGAGGCCCCCTCCGATGATGGCCGCATCGGCGCCCCGGTGTCCCCGCAGCGGAGGATTGGGTTTCGAGCGAGGCAGGAATCCGGGGGGCGGGGTCAGAGTTCCGCCCATTTCCCCTCGCCCTCCCAGACCCGGAGGGTGAAAGAGAACCCGATTTTCTCCTGGAGCCGCTCCTTGAGCATGACGCAGATGTTCTCCACCGAGGGGTAGGGGAGGAAGTCGTTGAGGTCTCGGTGGTCGTAGTCCCCGAGGACCTCCCGGAGGCTCTTCTTGAGAACCGCGAAGTCGAGCATCATCCCCCCCTTGTGCTTCCCCTCGATGACCACGTCCACCCGGTAGGTGTGGCCGTGCTGGCGCCCGCACTTCTCGTGGTCCGGCAGGTGATGGGCGCAATCCATATGCTCCGTGACCCCCAGCTTCATACAACCCCCCACGGTTTTCTTTCTTTTCCGAATGAAATCGCTTTTCTTTCTTTTGCGACAGCAAAAGAAAGAAAAGGGATTTGAGCGCAGTCCATATGCTCCGTAACCCCGAGCTTCATGTTCCGTTCACCATCCTCCTCCTATTTCCTCTTAATAGTTCGGGTCCGTGGCGTCGGGTCTTCCCATCCGAGGCGGTGGAATGCCTCGGCCCGCTCCCGGCAGGAGGGGCATCGGTTGCAGGGCGCCGGGCGGTCCTCGTAGCAGGACCAGGTGAGCCCCAGGGGGACCCCGAGGGACCTCCCCCGGCGGATAATCTGGGTTTTGGTGAGGTGGATGAGGGGGGTTTCGACGCGGATGTGTCCCAGTTCGTGGCGTTGGGCGAGGCGGTTGAGGCCCTGGAAGAACCCGGGGTGGGCATCGGGGAATGTCTGCCGGTCCCCCCGGTGGTGGGCCCCCACGATGGTCCGGGCCCCGAGGAGGCTCGCGTAGTGGAGGGCGATGGAGTAGAAGAGGAGGTTGCGCCCCGGGATGTACCCGGGGGGCGAGCGGCGCAGGGCGGGATTCCGGAGTTCCCGGGGGGGGACATCCTCGACCTCCCGCAGAAATGGGAGGTCCACCTCCCGGAGGCGCTCTCCCCCGGCCCAGCGCGCCAGGGCCCGGGTGGCCTCCACCTCCCGGCGGGGGCGCCTGTGGTAGTGGAAGGTGATGGGGTGCACGCGGAATCCCCGGTGGATGGCCCAGCCCAGTGCGACGGCGGAGTCCAGTCCCCCCGAGAGCAATGCGAGGGCCTGCTTCATATCGTGGTGACGCCGCCGTCCACAATCCAGGTCTGGCCGGTGACGAAGTCGGAGCGGTCGGAGGCGAGGAAGAGGACCACCTCGGCCACCTCCTCGGGCTCCCCGATGCGACCGGCGGGGGTGGAGCGAAGGATGGAGTCGAGGTCGCGGCGGGTGAGCCGCCACTCCTCCACCCAGCGGGTGCGCACGGAGCCGGGGGCCACGGCGTTCACCTGGATGTGGGGGGCGAGGGAGCGGGCCATGGCGCGGGTGAGGCCGACGATGCCCATCTTGGCCGCTGCGTAGAGGAGGGTCTCGGGGTCCCCCCAGAGGGCGGAGGAGGCGGTGAAGTTCACAATCTTCCCCCGCCGCTGGCGCCGCATGAAGGGGGCCACGGCCTTGGAGCAGAGGAGGGTCCCCTTGAGGTCCACCTGCAGGGTGCGCTCCCACTCGGCCAGGGAGAGGTCCTCCAGGGAGGCCTTCCAGGAGGCGGGGGAGGAGTAGGAGGCGTTGTTCACCAGGATGTCCACCCGGCCGAACTCGCGGCGGGCCGCCGACACCATGCGCTGGACATCGCCGGGGTCAGACACGTCCCCCCGGAGGGCCGCCGCCTCGCTGAACTTCCCCAGGTCCCGGGCGAGCCTCCGGGCCTCCCGCTCGCTGGTCCGGTAGTTGATGACGAGGCGGGCCCCCTGGCGGGCCAGGGTGGTGCAGATGGCCCGCCCGATTCCCTGGGCGCCCCCGGTGACGATGGCCACCCGCCCCTGGAGCTCCCGCTTCATGCAGAATACGGATTCGATGTAACAAACCCTTAAGGTTTCCCCCGAAAAAGCGACAAGCGATGCCTGTGTGCGTAGCCATCGTGGGCTCCGGGCCCGCCGGCTTCTACGCGGCCGAGGCCCTGCTGAAGGCCCCGGAGGGGGACCTGCGGGTGGACATGTTCGACCGCCTCCCCACCCCCTACGGGCTGGTGCGGGGAGGGGTGGCCCCGGACCACCAGAAAATCAAATCCGTGACGGCGGTGTACGAGCGGGTGGCCCTGCGGCCGGAGTTCCGCTTCTTCGGGAACGTGGCCCTCGGCCGGGACCTGCAGGCGTCGGACCTCCGCGGCCACTACCACCAGATTGTCTATGCGGTGGGCAACGAGCATGACCGGAGGCTCGGCGTCCCCGGGGAGGACCTCCGGGGGAGCCACTCGGCCACCGCCTTCGTGGGATGGTACAACGGCCACCCCGACTACCGAGACCTCTCCTTCGACCTGTCGGCGGAGCGGGCGGCGGTGGTGGGAGTCGGCAACGTGGCCATGGACGTGACCCGAGTCCTCGCCCGCGACCCCGACACCCTGGCCGGGACGGACATCGCCGACTACGCCCTGGAGGCCCTGCGGCGCAGCCGAGTAAGAGAGATTTACATCCTGGCGCGCCGGGGGCCCGCCCAGGCCGCCTATTCCCCCGATGAGATACAGGAAATCGGCGGCCTCGCCTCGGCGGACCTCGTGGTGGACCTGGGGGAGGCGGTTCTGGACGAGGCGTCGAGGACCCAGATGTCCAATCCGAGGGTCAAGAAGAACGTGGACTATGTGGTGGAGCAGTCGAGGCGGGGGGAGGGAGAGAAGCCCCGGAAGGTCCGCCTCCGCTTCCTCGTCTCCCCGGTGGAGATACTCGGGGAGAAGGGGAGGGTCACCGCCATCCGGCTCGAGAAGAACCGGCTGGTCCCCGATGGGAAGGGGGGCCTGCAGGCCGAGGGGACCGGGGTGTTCGAGGTGCTCCCTGTGGGGCTGGTGTTCCGCTCCGTGGGATACCGCGGCGTCCCCATCCCAGGGGTCCCCTTCGACGAGAAGAGCGGCCGCATCCCCAACGCGGAGGGCCGCGTGGTGGACCCCGCCACCCGGCAGCCCCTCCCGGGGGAGTACGTGGTGGGCTGGGCCAAGCGCGGCCCCAGCGGCCTCATCGGGACCAACCGGGGGTGCGCGGCCGCCACTGTGAAGCTCATGGTGGAGGACCAGACCGCGGGGCGGCTCAACAGGGCCGGGAGCCCCGACGCCATCCCCGCCCTGCTGAGGCAGCGGGGGGTCGAGTTCGTGACCTTCCAGGACTGGAAGACCCTGGACTCCATCGAGGTGTCCCGGGGGGCCCAAGTGGGAAAGGTCCGGGTGAAGTTCACCCGCGTCCCCGAGATGCTCGCCGCCATCCGGGGCGCAAAGTGAATGCAGGGGAGGGGATTTGAACCCCCGCACGCCTACGCGGGCAGATCTTGAGTCTGCTGCCTTTGACCAAGCTTGGCTACCCCTGCCAAATCCCTTTTCTATTTCATTCGGAAAATAGAAAGAGACCCATAGAATAAAATCATTCCTTCCTCATCCATATCGCCATCTATGCCACTCCCTCTCACGGCTCTGCTCCTCGCAGGGGGCCGCAGTTCCCGCATGGGCAGGCCCAAGGCGTTCATGGAGTTCGCGGGGGGCCGCCGGGTGGTGGACTGCATGATGGAGGCCCTGCGGGCCATATGCCAGGAGGTCATCGTGGTCACCAACGCCCCGGAGAGGTTCGCGGAGTTCGGGGCGCGGACAGTGGTGGACCCGGTGGACTACGCGGGGCCCCTGGCGGCCCTGGCGGAGGGGCTACGGGCCGCGCGGACAGAGTGGTCCCTGGCGGTCTCCTGCGACCTGCCCCTGCTGCGGCCCCGGTTCATCGAGACCCTCTACAGCATGCGGGAGGGGGACGAAGCGGTGGTCCCCCGCACCCGGGAGCACGGACCCCACCCCCTCTGCGCCCTCTACCGCAAGGGGTGCCTCGATGCCATCCGGCAGGCCCTCCGAGAGGGGGAGAAGCGGATGGTCTCCTTCTACCCGCGGGTGATGGTGCGGTGGGTGGACGAGGAGGAACTGCGCCGGGGGGAGCCCGACATGCGCTCGCTGGTGAACGTGAACACACCGGAAGAACTGGAGTGGGCGCGGAGGATGGCGGGGGGCCAGTAATCATGGAAGTCATATTCTCTCGTCATGCCCGCAGGCGGATGCGGCGTTATCGGGTCTCCGAGGAAAAGGTGCGGGATATACTGACGAAGCCGCAGAGTGTGGTTTCTGGCCATCAGGACCGGAAGATTGCCCAATCGAGCCTCAACCATTATATCCTCCGGGTAGTATATGTGGAAGAGGAGGCGCGCAGAATTGTTGTGACCGTGTATCCCGCGGAAAAGGAGCGCTACCAACCATGAACGCCGAATACAGCCCCGACTCTGACGCCTTGGTTATCCATCTGCGCCGGGGGCGACCAGCCTATGGCGAAGACATCGGAGATGGAATCATTGTTCACTACGACAAGAACCGGACCCCCGTCGAGATTGAGATTCTGGAGGCGCGCAGCCACTTGGCCCGCTGGGTCGAGAAGGCGCGGGCACCGAAGCGGCGAGCGATTCCCGCATGATGCCGTTCATGGAGTTATCGAGTAGTGGACCAGCGGACGTTCACCGTCGCTACAGCATCAGTGGGCAACGGGCGAGCCTCTACGACATCGAAAGGGATGGTCTCACCGGGCGGTAAGTGAGCGGCCACAATCGGAGAGTTTTTAAGCAGGATTTCTCCTTCCGGGGAATAGAAGGACACAATCAGTTGGACCTGGTAGGCAGACCGATTCCCTCGATTCAAAACGGAGCCCCGTACACGGTATTTGCCCCCTTCCGCGGAATGAGAGACATCCAGCAAATTGAGGTCTTCCGACCGGGGGAGTTTTGATTCCTGCCATTCCTGAAACCCGGGAGCCCAAGGCGAGAATGCGACAAGCCATATGAAACTGAGGAGAATTGTTCCCCCCCCACCTGAATGAGTCGCAGATGCAGAGAACGCCTTCCCATAGCGGTATTGGAATGGGTTGTGCTCTATCTTAATCGTTTCGGGATGACCTGTCCCCGCACCATGTCCTGGAATCCCTCTCCCCGGCGGATGACCTCTGCCTTTCCCCGATGGAGCAGGACCTCGGGACATCTGGGGCGGGCGTTGTATTGGCTGCTCATGGAGTATCCGTAGGCCCCGGTGGTGAAGAGGGCGATGAGGTCCCCCCGTCGGACCTCGGGGAGTTCGCGGTCTTCGGCGAGGACGTCGCCGGTCTCGCAGATGGGGCCCACGACGGTATATCGGCCCGCGGGGGGCCGGCCCCATTGGTTGGCCACGGCGACCTCGTGGTAGGCGCCGTACATGGCGGGTCGGATGAGGAGGTTGAATCCGGCGTCCACGCCGATGAATGTCTTGTGTGTCCGTTTCACCATGTGGACGCGGGTGAGGAGGAGGCCGGCGTCGGCGACGAGGCTGCGGCCGGGCTCCAGGATGAGGCGCGGGCGGATATGGAGGCGGTCGCAGGCCGACTCGAATGGGGACAGGATTGCCTCGGCGAGGTCGCGGGGGGCGGGGGCCTCGTCTCCGAATCGGTAGGAGACCCCGAGTCCCCCGCCGAGGTCCACCCAGTCGAGGGGAGCGAAGCGGGAGACGGCCCCGGCGAGCTCCATGACCTTGCGGGTGGCCTCGGTGAAGGGGCGGAGGTCGAGGATTTGGGAGCCGATGTGGCAGTGGATTCCCGCGGTCCGGACGCCGGGGGTCCGGGCCATCTGGCGGTAGGCGGCCTCCACCTCCCGGTGGGGGATGCCGAACTTGGAGGTGCGGAGTCCGGTGGCAATCTTGGGGTGGGTGCGGGGGGAGACGTCGGGGTTGACCCGGAAGGCGGCGGGGTGGACCCGGCCCCGGCGGGTGGCCGCCTCCCCGAGCGCTTCGAGTTCGTCGAGGGAGTCCATGGAGACCGCGACCCGGTGGCGGACGGCGGCGTCGAGTTCGCGGGGGCTTTTGGAGACCCCGTTGAAGAGCATCTTCCCCGGGGGGATGGACGCCCGGAGGGCGAGGGCGAGTTCGCCGTCGCTGAAGACGTCGGCCCCGGCTCCCATGCGGGCGAGGATGCGGAGGACAGCCAGGGAGCCGTTGGCCTTGGCCGCGTAGTAGAGGTCGGCGCGGGGGAAGGCCCGGCGGTAGTCCCGGTAGTGGCGGCGGATGCGCTCCTCGTCCAGGAGGTAGAGGGGGGTCCCGTATCTCTCCGCGAGAGCGACAGTGTCGGCGCCTCCGAATTTGAGATGGGACATGGGTTTTCCCCACCCGCTTACGCTCGCCCGGGAAAGCATAAAGGGTTCTCCGGGGGTAGGGGTGAGGGATGAAGGAACCCGAGGTGGGTGTCTCCACCACCGCCTTCGGCCGCCGCGGGCCCCGGGAGGTATTGGGGGAGTTGCCCCCGCTGGGGGTGAAGCTCCTGGAGGTCAACCTGAACTGGACCCCGCTGGGGTGGCAGAAGTTGGAGCACCGGCGATTGCGGGACCAGTGCATCCAGGGGGGCTTCGAGTTGGCCCTCCACGCGCCCCATCTCCATGTGGACCCGGCGAACCCGGATGTGGGGGTGGCGGAGCCGAGCCGGAGTCTCCTGGGGGCCCTGCTGCGGCTGGCGGGGGGCCTGCGGGCCCGGTATGTGGTGTTCCATCCGCCCCCGGCGGGGGACACGGTGGAGGAGGGGGTGGCGGCCCTGGGGGAACTGCGGGCCCGGAGCCGGCTGGAGTTGCTCTTGGAGAATCCGTGGGAGGGTCCGGGGGCCGCCGAGCGGGAGTTGGAGCGGCTCCTGGATGATGCGCGGATGGGGCTGCTCTTGGACCTGGGCCACCTCCACCTGGCCCGGAAGGGGGGCCTGGTGCAGCGGGACCTGGCGGATTTCCTCTCGGCCTTCGGGGACCGGGTCCGGGGGGTCCACCTCCATGAGCCGGAGGGGGGACGGGACAGCCATGGTCCCCTGGGGGCGGGCGCATTCGCCCTGGAGCCGGTGCTCCGCTTGCTGCGGGAGCGGGGGATGGGTCCGTGGGTGGTGGAGGTCTACCGGAGGGAATCTCTCGTCCCGTCGCTGGAGAGAATCCGGGGGTTCCTCCAGGGGGCCGCGGAGGAGGAGTCGGATGGGGGAGAGAGCCGAGGGTAGGGAGGCGCGGAGGCGCCACCGGGCCCGGGTGGACCTCTGCCTGGGGGTGGAGGAGCTCATCGCGGAGATGAGGGGGGATGTGGATGCGGTCATCGTGGAGGGGGCCCATGATATGCGGGCCCTGCGCGGCTACGGCTTTGATGGCCCCATCCTCATGTGCGCCAGCACCCGGCTGCCGGAGTCGGAGTTCGTGGAGTGGGTGGCGGCGCGCCACCGGCGGGTGTCGGTGCTCACGGACTTCGACCGGCAGGGGACCCATATCCACCGGAGGCTGGCACACAAACTGGAGCGGCGGGGGGTGCGGGTGGACCGCCGCTATCGGCAGAGTCTGCGCGAGTTGCTGCGGGGGACGGGGTTCCGGACCATCGAGTCTCTCCACGGGCTGAAGAGGCGGGCCTCCGAGTAGGCTACCTGGCGCTCCCCATGACGAGGGCGGACCAGGTGAGGAACCAGAGGGTGAATGTGAGGAAGCCGATGGATGCCCACTCCTTCTTGGATGTGGGGGCGATGCGGAGGTGGCGGTCGAGGGGGACCTGGAGGAGGATGAATGTGAGGAGGAGGAAGACGCCGCGCGCGGTCCCCGCGGGGTTCTTGTAGAGGAGGTCGCCGGTGACGGTGAGGAAGGAGAGGGCCCCGGCGAGGACCCCGAAGAGGGCGGAGAGGAGGATGCGGCCGAGGGCGGAGCGGGCCTCCCGCATCTTCTCCTCGGGGGTCCGAGGGGGGGCCTGGGGGGCCTCCGCTTTCCCCTCTTCGCTCTTCTGCCGGCTCATGAGGGCACCCGGAGGACCACTTTGCCGAAGACCTCGCGCTTCTCGATGCGCCGGTGGGCCTGGGGGGCCTCCTCCAGGGGGAATGTGGAGTCGAGGACGGGGCGGAGTCGGCCCTGCTCGACGAAGCGGAGGACCTCCCAGAGGTCCCCGGTGGAGCCCATGGTGGAGCCGAGGAGGCTGAGGCGGCGGAAGAAGAGGTGGCGGAGGTCCACGCGGGCGTCGAAGCCGCTGGTGGCCCCCACGGTGACCAGTCGTCCCGCGTGGGCGAGGCAGCGGAGGGACCGGTCCCAGAACTGGGTGCCGGTGTGGTCGGCCACCACCTCGACCCCGTGGCCCCCGGTGAGGGCGCGGATCCGCTCCACGAGGTCCTCCCGGGTGTAGTTGATGGTGTGGTCGGCCCCGAGGGCCCGGGCCTTCTGGAGTTTGTCGTCGCTGCCGGCGGCGGCGATGACGGTGCACCCGTGGAGCCGGGCAATCTGGAGGGCCGCGCTCCCCACGCCGCTCCCGGCGGCCATGACCAGCACCGTCTCCCCCGGCCGTATCTGGGCCCGGGGAAGGAGCATGTGCCAGGCGGTGAGAAAGACCAGGGGGATGCAGGCGGCCTCCTCGGGCTTCAGGCGGGGGGGCATGGGGAGGAGGTTCTCCTGGGGGACCACCACACAGTCGGCGTATCCCCCGTTGCGGTTCTCCCCGAGGATGCCGTAGCGGGGGCAGAGGTCGTCCCGGCCCTCTATGCAGCGGGCGCAGGCCCGGCAGGAGACTCCGGGGGAGAGGAGCACCGGGCTCCCCGGCGGGGGGGCATGGGCCCCGGGCCCCAGGGTGTCCACGGTCCCGGCGATGTCGGAGCCGAGGATGTGGGGATAGGTGAGCTTGAGGTTGGGGAGCCCCCGGCGGACCCAGACGTCGAGGTGGTTGAGGGCGCAGGCCGCCACCCGCACCCGGACCTCCTTGGGGCCCGGCTCCGGGGTGGGGACCTCCTCCGTCTGGAGGACCTCGGGTCCCCCGTGGCGCCGCAGGACGACCGCCTTCATGTCAGGACGGGCTCGGTCGGGACAGGGATAAAGTCTTTGGGGTCAGCCGGAGTTGGCCCCCATCCACTTCTTCAGGTTGCGGCCTCGGTACATGTCGTGGACGCAGGTGCGAGCGAGATTGGCCATCTCGTGGAGCATGTTGCCGTCCAGCTCCCTCTCGTAGTATTTTTTCAGGGGCAGGGGTTTGCCGATGCGGATGTCCACCCGGCCGTGGTACTGGATGAGGGCCACCCCCTCCTGGTACTTGGGGGAGCGGGTGAACCACTGGGTGAGGCCGGGGGGCACCTGGGCCATGAGGCTCTCCCGCTCGGGCCGGACGGCCACGGGGACCACGGGGACCCGGGTGGCGTGGGCGATGCGGGCGAACCCGGTGTGGAAGGGGCCCACCTTCTCCTCCCCTAGGGGGCGGGCGAAGTTGTCCGCGCCCTCCGGGTAGATGCCCACATAATCCCCAGCCTGGAGCAGTTCGATGGCGCGCTCGATGGAGCCCTTCACCCCCGCGCCCCCCTCGGGGTGGACGGGGACCACCCCGGCGGCCTGGAAGACCTCCCGCACCAGGGGGAACTTGAACAGGTAGTCGGCGGCCATGAAGGTGATGGGCTTGTCCACCTTCATGAGGAGCACGAGGGGGTCCAGCATGGTCCGGTGGTTGGAGATGACGAGGGCCGGGGGCCTCGGGGGAAAGTTCCGGAGGCCGTGGACCTCCACCTTCAGGTCCCCCAGCATCCGGGGGAGAATCCACCTCCCGGCCCGGTAGACCATCTCCTGCTGCAGCGACATGGGTGGCCATCCATCGCTCTGGGATAACAAATGGGTTTCGCTGGCGTGGGTCGAAAAGGTATTAAACGGGCCCCCGCATACAGCGAACCGCATTCCGTGGGCCCGTAGCATAGCCTGGTGGTGCGCCCGGCTGATAACCGGGAGGTCGAGAGTCCGAATCTCTCCGGGCCCAAATCCCTTTTCTTTCTTTTGCCCGCTCCTCCGGGCGGGCAAGATACCGAAAAGGCCATCTCCGGGGTGGGTGAGGTTGGGGCATGGCGGTGGAGCCTGCGATTGCCTTGGAGAAGAGGGAGGTGGACCTGGGGGCGGTCCTGCGGGAGGGGGTGCTGGTGTGGATGGGGAACCGGTCCCTTGGTGAGCCGTTTCTGCTGGAGGGGGTCTTGTCTCTGTTTGCGGTGGGGGTGGTGGCGTTGGTGGTGCTTCTGCCGGTGCTGGTGGAGTCGCTGGCGCGGGGGGGCCCGGTGGAGTCGGCGGTGGCTCCGGAGGCGTGGGTGGGGCGGCTTCTGGGGGACCCGGTGCGCCTGGTGGGGGCGGTGGTGGTGGGGGGCGGTCTGGTGGCGGTCGTCTCCTCGTATTTTACGGCGGGGGCCATCGGGATGTGCCGCCGGGCGCTGGAGGGGGGAGGGGCGAGCCTGGAGGAGATGGCCCGATGCGGGAGGCGTCACCTGTGGGGGGTGCTGGGGGTGAATGTGGTGGTGGGGGTGCTGGTGGCCCTGGGGGCGCTCCTTCCCCTGTGGGGTCTCACCCAGTACCGGGGGGACCTGGCGGGGGACATGCGGGGTTTCCTGGGGGCCCCGGCTGCCGACCGGGGGAGCATGCTGTTGGGGATGGTGCCCCGGGCCCTGGGGTTCATCGCGGGGCTGGGGGTGTGGCTTGTCTATGCATTGGGGGTGTTGCTGGTGTTCTCCCTGGTGAATTACGAGGTGGTTCTGGGGGGGCGGGGGCCCCAGGGGGCCCTGCGG